>MHXM01000041.1:0-23364 GCA_001825565.1 Desulfuromonadaceae bacterium GWC2_58_13 | reverse complement strand
TAACGCTCTCGGCAGCAATCCCGCGGATGAACACCTCGATGTATTGATGCTGGCATTGACCGATGAAGATTCCGAGGTGCGCCGGAGCGGCGCCGATGCCTTGGGGCAGATTAAGAACCCCCAGGCGGTGGATGCGCTGGCTTTGGCCTTGTTCGATGAAGATTTATGGGTCCGCGCGACCGTCATCCGTAGCTTGGGCAAGATTAAGGTAAAACGTTCTGTTTCCCTGATCAAGGAGGCCCTTGGCGACCCGATCGGGCTGGTTTGCATTGCGGCCCTGGAAGCCCTGGCCGAACTCGATCCCGAAGTAGCTTTTCCGCTGTTGGTCGCATCGCTTTATCACGAGGACGAAGAGGTTGTGAACGCGGCGCTACAACAGTTGGTCGCGACGGGGCGGCGGGATTGGCTGACGTCCATGACCGACGTTTTGATCAATCATCAACACTGGGAAGTTCGATTAAACTATGCGCGTGCCTTGGCGTTGCTGGATGGCCCGGGATGCCGAGAGGCCATTGAAAATCGACTGATGATCGAAGGCGAAGCCATGGTGCGTCAGCAGTTGGAAGAGATCCTGAGCCGTGACAAAGGGCGAGAAGGGTTAACGTAGATGCTTTTTCTTTCCCCCGAAATCGCCATGAATGACGAGGAATTTCGCCAGATTCGAGATTTCGTGTATCAGCATAGCGGCCTTCATTTCAACGAGGATTCGAAATATCTGCTTGAGCGCCGTTTGGGCAAAAGACTGCAGGCTCTTCAATTGAAGAATTATAAGGATTATTATTACCATCTGCGCTACAACAAGAACAAAGATGAGGAATTTACCGAAGTTATCAATACTCTGACCACCAACGAAACTTATTTTTTCCGGGAAGATTTTCAATTAAAAACGTTTTCCAAGGAGATCCTTCCGGAAATTCGGGAGAAAAAAGATAAAGCGGGCGACAGAAAAATCCGTATCTGGAGTGCCGGCTGCTCAAGCGGTGAAGAGCCTTATACGATCGCCATGATTATGCTCGACATGCTCATGTTCAACGATTGGCAGATCGATATCATCGGGACGGATATCAGCCAGAGAGTACTGCAGATTGCCCGCAAGGGAATTTACGGGCAATCGTCGTTTCGATCCACGGAACCTGGGTATCAGAAACGATTTTTTACCGAAATCGAAGGGAAATATCGCATTTGCGACCGGGTGAAAAACCTGGTTACGATCAGTTACCTTAATCTTTTCGATTTGCCCAGAGTGGCGCTCCTCGGTAAGGTCGATATCATTTTTTGTCGTAACGTCATTATCTATTTTGATCTCGCCGCCAAAAAGAAAGTTATCGAAAGTTTTCACGGTCGGCTGAAACCAGAAGGATTTTTACTGCTTGGGCATTCCGAATCCCTGATGAACATTTCCAACGCCTTTGAATTAAGACATTTTCAGCATGACATGGTTTACCAGCGGCCATCCTCGGGTTTGGGAGGAGGGGGCAACCCATGACCAAACGGATCAGGGTGCTGGTGGTCGATGATTCCGCCTATAATCGGCGGACAATTATCAAGCTTCTCGGAACGATAGCCGGTGTCGATGTGGTCGGTTACGCCTGTAACGGAGAAGATGGGTTACGAAAATTTTTTGACCTTCAGCCGGACCTGGTTACTCTTGATCTGGAGATGCCTCGTCTCGATGGATTTGCGTTTCTCCGGATCGTCATGCAGAATCGCCCCACGCCGGTTATCGTGGTTTCGGCTCGTGCGGATGACGACAGCGTGTTCAAGGCACTGGAGTTCGGAGCCGTTGATTTTGTTGCCAAGCCGACCAGTAAAATTTCTCCCGAACTGGCCAACATCCGGGACGACCTGGTTGCGAAAGTCCTTGAAGTCGCCGGCGCCGACATGAGTAAAATTATCCGGCGGTCGGCGGCCAGCGGCAGGTCGGACAAGTCCGTTAAGAACCTTGAAAACATTTTGCGTCGACGAAGCGGTAAATATATCAGTCAGGTCGTCATCGGGGCTTCAACGGGTGGCCCTCCGGCGTTGCAGACCGTGCTTGCCGCGTTTGATTCGCCGCTCCCTATCGGGATTGCCATCTCGCAACACATGCCGCCGATTTTTACCAAAGCGTTTGCCGACCGCCTGAATAAATTCTGTGGTCTCGAAGTCAAAGAGGCCGAGGCAGGCGATCTCATGACGTCGGGGCGGGTTTTGATTTGTCCGGGGGGGAAAAACCTGTCCTTTCAAAGGCGCGATACTGGGGTTTCGGTCATTATCAGCGATCCGACCGACTCGCAACGATACACTCCCTCGGTGGATGTCATGTTCAGATCGGCCAGCGAAGTTTTTGGCGCAAATCTTCTGGGTGTTGTGTTAACCGGAATGGGCAACGATGGGGCGAGGGGGGTTGATCACATCAAAGAACATGGCGGACAGGTACTTGCCGAAAGTGAAGAAACCAGTGTCGTGTTCGGTATGCCGAAGGAGGCTATCGCCACGGGCAAGGTTGATAAAACTCTTCCTCTGCCTCTGATTTCCGCCGAAATATTGAGTCGTTGTGGATTCTGACGATTTAAAGTATTCGATAATCTATTTTTCGGGAGCGGTTTGAATGTCCGAATTCAACGAAGATAAAAATTCAGTTAAACGGGCTGAGGAATTTCTTCAGGTTTTCAAAAAGGGAGCTGAATTCACCCAGGAACTCCTGAAAGAAAATGAACGATTGCGATTTCAATTACTTAAAATGAAGGAACCGCGGGACGGCAGATCGGCAACAGCGCCCCCTCCTGCCGAAGTAGCTATCCTGCAAAAGAAAATCAAAGAACTCGAAAAAGAAAAAGCAGAAATTCTGGGTCGGATCAAGGAGGTTGAAGAAGAAAATCTTGATTTCGCCAATCGCTACGTTGTTATTGAGTCCGAGAACAACATGTTGGCGAACCTTTACATTGCTTCCTATCAGTTGCATTCAACCCTGGACTTTTGCGAAGTTCTACAGGTTATCACGGAAATTATAATAAATCTGATAGGCGCCGAAGAGTTTGCTATTCTCCTTCTTGACGAAAAAACAGGTTACTTTCAAACCGTTGCCCATGAAGGCATCGAGGTGGAACGTCTCCCAAAAATTGAATTGGGCAAGGGAATCATCGGCAATGTCGGAGATACGGGCGAAAGTTACTTCATCGACGATATGGAAACCTACTCTCTTGATTATGGTCACCCGATGGTTTGCATTCCGCTGAAGATAAAGGACCACGTCATCGGCGTCATCGTTATCTACCGACTGCTCGAACAGAAAAGTCGGTTCGCCGATGTGGACTATGAGCTATTCACCCTGCTGGCAGGGCATGCCGCGACGGCAATCTTTTCCTCTCGCCTCTACTCTGATTCAGAGAGGAAGCTTTCGACGATCCAGGGATTTATTGATCTGCTCACCAAGTAGATTGTAGAAAGGATTGATTGCGGTGGACACAAAAAAAATTCTTATCGTTGACGATTCCCCGACCATGCGTCAGTTGCTCGTGTTTGCCCTGAAGCGGTTGCAGGGAGTGCTCATCGTGGAAGCATCGAATGGCGTTGACGGATTGAAAAAACTTACGACTGATAAATACGACCTCATTTTTACCGATATCAACATGCCGGTCATGGACGGGCTGAAACTCGTCAGCCTGGTGCGAAAAGATCCGGAACAATGTGGTATACCCATCGTTGTGATCACCACCGATGGCGCGGAAGAGGATCGCAAACGGGCCTTTGCTCTGGGGGCCACCGAATATATCACCAAGCCAGTTCAATCGACCCAGGTTTTAAGCGCTGCCAAGCGACTGCTTGCAATAAAATAATTTCAAATATCTGGCGGGATGTTTCGTTTAGAGGTAAATTTATGCGTTGCAGGGTTGACAATTCCCATATGGGTTATGTTAAATAGTGCACTGCAAAACGGCAGAACGAATCAAACTGTAAAATCTAGGAGGCACTTTTGGCTAAGGAAGAAGCAATTGAAGTAGAAGGGGAGGTCATCGAACCCCTTCCCAATGCCATGTTCCGGGTAAAACTGGACAATGGTCATGTCGTTTTGGCTCATATCTCCGGGAAAATGCGCAAGTTTTATATCCGCATTCTGCCAGGCGACCGTGTTACGGTGGAACTTTCTCCTTACGACCTGACCCGTGGACGGATAACCTACCGCGAGAAATGACCTGATTTTACAATTCCCCAGGTTGTCTCCTCCCGGTCAAATTCGTTTCATTGCGTTTGTCCGCCGGGGCGGCATCCTGGCCGTTATTCTAATCATGAAGACATACCGGCACCTGCCGGTATTCATGTTTAAGAACCAGTAGCCTGGAGGCTGCGGAGGATGTATGCAAGATCGTTATGATGCCGGCGCCATTGAACTAAAATGGCAGCAGTTCTGGGACCAGAACAAATCGTTCAAGGCAACCGAAGACCCCGGCAAGAATAAATATTACCTTCTTGAAATGTTTCCATATCCATCCGGTCGGATTCATATGGGCCACGTCCGCAACTATTCCATCGGCGATGTCATTGCCCGATTCAAGCGTTTGCAGGGCAATAATGTGTTGCACCCGATGGGCTGGGACGCTTTCGGCATGCCAGCGGAAAATGCGGCCATCAAGCACGGCACCCATCCCGCCAAATGGACTCATGAAAACATTGAAAGCATGAAAGTCCAGTTGAAAAAAATGGGATTTTCCTACGACTGGGATCGTGAATTGGCCACCTGCACCGCCGATTATTACCGGTGGGAACAGCTGATTTTCCTGCGCATGCTCGAAAAGGGACTGGCCTACAAGAAAAGATCTTCGGTTAACTGGTGTCCGGATTGTCAGACCGTTCTTGCCAATGAACAGGTGGAAGACGGCTGCTGTTGGCGATGTGACAGCGAGGTCGTTCCCAAGGAACTCGAACAATGGTTTTTAAGTATCACTCATTATGCCCAGGAACTGCTTGACGAGACCTACCATCTTTCCGGCTGGCCCGAGCCGGTTCTCATTATGCAACGCAACTGGATTGGGCGCAGCACCGGGTGTGAAATCGATTTTCCGGTTGAGGGATCCGACCAAAACATCCGGGTCTTTACCACCCGCCAGGATACCCTCTATGGCGCCACCTTCATGAGTCTGGCTCCCGAACATCCCATGGCTGTCGAGCTGGCGGTCACCGAGCAGCGTGCCGCGGTAGAAGCGTTTGTTGCCAAGGTAAAAAAGCAGGACAAAATCAAACGCACCAGCGATGAACTGGAGAAGGAAGGGGTTTTCACCGGTTCTTATTGCCTGAATCCCGTGACCGGGGCCCGGATGCCGATCTTTCTGGCCAACTTCGTGCTGATGGATTATGGCACCGGCGCGGTCATGGCGGTGCCGACCCACGATCAACGCGATTTCGAATTCGCCCGTAAATACAAGCTGCCGCTGGTGGTCGTCATTCAACCCGAAGGCGAAATGCTTAACTCGCAGACCATGCCGGAGGCCTGGACCGGCCCGGGGATCATGGTTAATTCCGCCGAATTCGACGGGATGCCGAACGAAGAGGCCAAGGAAAAGATTGCAGAATCCCTGGTCGCCAAGGGGATCGGCGCCAAAACCGTCAACTACCGACTGCGTGACTGGGGGGTTTCCCGTCAGCGCTACTGGGGTACGCCGATTCCGGTGATTTATTGCGACCAATGCGGTGTGGTTCCGGTGCCCGAGAAAGATCTGCCGGTGGTGCTACCGACCGATGTCGCATTCACCGGGGAAGGGGGGAGCCCTTTGGCCCAGTGCGACGAATTCATCAATACGACCTGTCCGACCTGCGGCGGCGCCGCCCGGAGAGAAACCGATACCTTCGATACCTTTGTTGAAAGTTCCTGGTACTTCGCCCGTTACGCCTGCCCTGATTACACCGAAGCGCCGGTCAATGTGGACGCGGTCAAATACTGGCTCCCCGTCGATCAGTATATTGGCGGGGTTGAGCATGCGGTCATGCATCTGTTGTACGCCCGCTTCTTTACCAAGGTGATGCGTGATTTGGGAATGATGGTTCTCGACGAACCCTTCTCCAATCTCCTTACCCAGGGCATGGTCTGCATGGAAACCCGCTCCTGCCCGGAGCATGGCTGGCTTTATCCCGAAGAGGTGATCGACGGTAAATGCAGCCGTTGCCATGCCGATGCGGTGGTGGGACGCAACGAAAAGATGAGCAAGTCGAAGAAGAACGTCATCGACCCCGACCATCTGATCAAACGCTATGGCGCCGATACGGCGCGGCTCTTTTCTCTATTTGCCGCTCCCCCCGAGAAGGATCTCGAATGGAACGAGCAGGGCGTTGAAGGCTGCTTCCGCTTTATCAGCCGGGTCTGGCGGGCCGTCCATGACAACCTTGAGCTGATTCAGGGCGTAGCGACGGCGGGGACGGCCGAAGGGGCGGCCCGCGACTTGCGCCGAACCACTCATCGTACCATCAAGAAGGTCACCGAAGACATTGATGGTCGATTCCATTTTAATACTGCAATTGCCGCGATCATGGAACTGGTCAATGCCATCTATGCCTTCGATTCGAAACATGAACATCCCGCGGTTCTACGTGAAGCCCTGGAAACCACGGTTCGTCTGCTTGCGCCGTTTGTCCCCCATGTTGCTGAAGAGTTGTGGAACTGTCTCGGCCATGAGCAGAGCATCGAATCCCGCGGCTGGCCGACTTGGGAATCGGTGGCCCTGATCGAGGATGAAATTTCCATTGTCGTCCAAGTCAATGGAAAGGTTCGAGGCAAGGTGGTTGTCAGTGCCGATGCCATTGAAGAGGTGATTCGCGAAGCGGCGCTGGCCGAAACCAATGTTTCCAGGTTTATTGCCGATAAAACCGTGCGCAAGGTGATCGTCGTCCCCGGACGCCTGGTCAACGTCGTGGTGTCCTGATGAAATGTTTTCTGGCCCTGTTTCTGATCCCCCTGGCCTTGCTCGGTTGTGGATACACGCCTGTTGCTCTGGGGCCTGGCATTGGAGTAAAGACCCTGTTCATCGAGCCCATGGACAATCGAACGGCCGAACCGTTTCTCGACAGCCTGGTAACGAACAGCCTAATGGCGCGTTTCGGGCGGGATAGTCGCCTCACGCTCGTGAAGAATCGCAAGGACGCCGAGGCCATCCTTACGGGGACCGTCACCTCGTACAGTCGCACGGCGGTATCTTATGACCGGACGGACAATATCCAAGAATACCGTTCCATCATGAAAGTCAGTGCCTCTCTGCGTCGGGTTTCAGACGGTAAAATACTCTGGAAAAACAACGTATCCTGGACCGAGGAGTCGATGAACAGCAGTGACAGAGCGGTGCAGGAAGACCAAGAAACCGCCGCTATCCAGACAATTTGCGAACGATTGGCCGAGCAGGTCTACAACCGCATGCAAGACAATTTCTAGATTCTGCCGTGGGGCAAGATGACTCCTGCTGAACTATCCCGGGCCATTGACAACAAGGAATTCCCGAATCTTCTCTTTTTATACGGAGAAGAAACGTACCTTCTTGAAAAATGTCTGCGCCAGCTGCTTGACGCGGCTGTTCCCGTCGTTGATCGCGACTTTAATTTTGACAACCTTTCCGCAAGGGATATCCGAGTTGAGGCCATTATTGACCAAGCCCGAACCTTTCCTGTTTTTGCGGTTCACCGGCTGGTTCTGATCAAGGACGCCCAACACCTGTCGAGCGACAGCCTGGATGACTTGGTTCCCTATCTGCAGGACCCATCACCTGAAACCGTTCTGGTTTTTGTCAGCGACAAAATTGATGGTCGGCGCAAGTTCTTTCAAGAATTCAAAAAGCGCGGGGCACTGGTCGAGTTTAAAAAGCTTTATGATAACCAGATTCCCATGTTCGTTCGCGACCAGGCGCGGCAGGGAGGGCGATCGTTCACGGAAGACGCTCTTGCCCTGTTATGCCGCAGGGTGGGGAACAACTTACAGGAAATATACGGCGAGTTGTCCAAGCTGTTTGCCTACATAGGCGACAAAACCCTGATCGATGTTGCCGATGTCGCCGCAATTATTTCGGATACCCGGGTTGATAGCGTTTTTGAGTTGACCGATGCGCTCGGCATGAAAAAAGCCGAGGATGCACAGCGGTTTCTGGTGCGCATCCTCGATGAAGGGTCGGCTCCCTTATTGGTCTTGTCGATGATTGTTCGCCATTTTCGGCAACTCTGGAAAATTCATGAACTGTTGGAATTGAAAACCCAGGAAAAGGAGATTCCGCGTCAGGTTGGAATTAATCCATATTTTCTTAAGGGGTTGTTGAATCAGGCGGGCAGGTTTTCTCATGAACAATACCGAAATCTGTTCGAGAGGTTTCTTGAAGCAGACCTGGCTCTGAAGTCGAGTGGTGCCCATCCTACGGCGATTCTTGGGAGTTTGATTTCAGAGATTGCGTTACCGGTATCGTCCCTGGAGAGAAGGCAATAAAAAAGGAGGCCAATCGGCCTCCTTTTTAACGCTGGGTTCAATCTTTTTACAGGCCGTTCAGCAGTTTGGAAAGGCGGGATATTTTGCGGCTGGCGGAGGCTTTATGGATGACTCCTTTGCTGGCCGCCTTGTCAATGTAAGGCACCGCCCGTTCCATGGCGGCTTTGGCTGCTTCGCTGTCGCCAGCGGCAACCGCCTCGCGAACCTGTTTTACGAAGGTACGCATGGTTGAACGGATGTGGGTGTTGCGAGCGCCGCGGGCCGCGCTTTGCTTGTTTCGTTTCACCGCTGATTTGTGATTTGCCAAAGTCTTATCCTCCAGTCGTATTGATTTTCAAAATTGATGGCCGTTTTATATCATTGGAAAAATCTGCCGTCAAGTTAAAAATTTTCCAATTATAGAAAAATTGTTGTTTAACATCAGCATCTTAAGTTCAACAATGGCTGAATTAATATAAAATAATACACTTTACGGATAGTTACGCGCCCTTCCTCGGTGGAATGATTAATATGTCTGGTGTCATGTGGCCGGACGATATGTGGTAATGGGTTAATGCCAATATGTCGGAGAAAACAAATATAACCAGGGCAACCGGGATACTTGGAATTGCCACCACACTGAGTCGGATTGCCGGGTTGGTTCGGGATATCGTCGTTGCGTCCCTGTTCGGGGCGGGGTTTGGCACCGATGCGTTTTTCATGGCATTCACCATTCCGAACCTGCTGCGGAGGTTTTTTGCCGAGGGATCGCTTACCGCCGCTTTTGTGCCGACGTACTCCGACGTCTATCACCAGCAAGGGCGGAAAGAGGCGCAAATCGTGGCAAATATCTGCCTGACACTTTTGGTTCTGGTCATGTTTTTCGTGGTGTTGTTGGGGATCTGGGGGTCGCCCCTGGTTGTCAAGGGGATCGGGTTTGGTTTCGGCACGGTGGAGGGTAAATTGGCTCTGACCGATCTCCTTAACCGAATCATGTTCCCCTATATTTTTTTCATCAGCCTGCTGGCTTTGCTGACTGGGGTGCTCAATGTCATGGGACATTATTTCGTCCCCGCGGTTTCCCCGCTGTTGCTCAACCTGAGCATGATTTTTTGTGCTCTGTTTTTGCGCTCCTGGTTTGATGTCGGCATAACGGCTCTGGCGGTTGGGGTCTTGCTCGGTGGAGTTTTGCAGTTGATTATTCAGATTCCGGTGCTCCATCGACAGGGTTTTCGACTCCAACCGAATCTATATTTTTCCCATCCCAAAGTTAAAAGGATCGCATGGCTGATGTTGCCCGGCATTGCCGGGGTTGCAATTTATCAGATCAATATGGTGGTTAGCCGCCTGCTGGCTTCTTTTTTGTCGGAGGGTAGTGTTTCTTATCTTTATTACGGCCAACGCCTGTTCGAATTCCCCCAAGGGATTTTCGTGGTTTCCCTTGCCCAAGCGGTACTTCCGTCCATGAGCCGGCAGGTCGCCCTTGGGGACGACAGTGGTTTTCGCGAATCGCTGCATTACGCGCTGATTCTGATTGCCCTGGTCACCATCCCCGCTTCTGTTGGACTGGTTCTGTGTGCCGAACCCATCTTCAGCCTTTTTTTCATGAAGGGAGCGTTCTCCTTCGATGACGTTCACCAAACCGCCTTGGCTTTAGCCGCCTACGCGCCCGGATTGTTCTTTGTTGGCGTCAGTCGGGTGGTGGTGCCGGCTTTTTACGCACGAAAAGACACGCGCACTCCCGTATGGATTTCATTCTGGACTCTTCTGGTCAACGTGTTGCTGGGCCTGGTTCTGATGCGTTCTTTCGGGCATACCGGCTTGGCCCTGGCCCTGACTATCTCTTCTGTTTTCAACAGCTTGGTGTTGATCTGGGCTCTGCATAGAAAAATGGGCCGACTCGGCCTCGGGTCCGTGGCCTCGGCGTTGGCGAAAATCATTCCAGCCTCTGCCATTATGGGGACGGTTGTCTGGTACCTTCTGCGTTTCGGGCACTGGCAGGCCATTGGCCAAGGATGGTTCAAGGCGGCGGTATTATTATCGGCGATCCTGATCGGACTGATGACTTTCAGTGTCTGCTGCTATCTCTTCAAGGTTCCTCAAGCCGATCGGGTTGCAGATCTGTTGAAAAAGAAAGTTCTGCGCCGATGAAGTCTGCCGGTTATGAGTATTGTCTGTTGTCGACCCCGATAGGTCCGGTTGGCGTGGCTGCCTTTAACGACGCGGTTGCCGATGTCTGGATTGGCCTGAATCAGGATCACCTTTTACATGCAATCGTCCGAAAATTTCCGTCGTCGGTGTTGGTCGATGACGGCATGGCGGCGAGAGCCTGTCTGCAATTGGGCGAGTACTTTCGAGGGGAACGCAGAGGTTTCGATTTGCGCCTTGATTGGTCGGGCCGGTCGGATTTCGCCCTGTCCATCTTGCATCAATTGGCCTTGCTGCCATTCGGAGAGACCCTGACCTATGGAGATCTGGCCGGGAGGGCCGGTTACCCCGGTCGGGCCCGGGCCACGGGACAGGTCATGGCGGCCAACCGGCTACCGCTCATTCTTCCTTGTCACCGGATCATCGGCAGCGGGGGACGTCTGAGCGGATATTCCGGAGGGGAGGGGATTAAGACCAAGCGGTGGTTGCTCGATTTTGAAAACAAGATAATGATGAAAAATATAGGATGATAACGGAAAAGTGCTTGACATTGTTCGGGCTCTTTTGATAAACATACTGCGTTTACGGTTGTAGGCACGTAGCTCAGTGGGAGAGCACTACCTTGACACGGTAGGGGTCGGCGGTTCAATCCCGCCCGTGCCTACCAAATTACCGACAACCGATTATACTGATTGAGGCATCTCTGGATGCCTCTTTTCATTCGTGGAGACCATGATGAGCCAGGTTCGTGTAACGCTGCCGGATGGTTCAGTTAAAGAATTTGAGCTGGGGAGTACCCCTTGGGATGTCGCCAGATCAATCAGTGAAGGTTTGGCTCGCCAGTCCGTTGCGGCCTGCCTGAATGGTCGCAAGGTCGATCTGTCCACCCCTATTGTTGAAGATTGCCATATCGAACTGATCACCCTGAATTCCCCGGCAGGGCTCGACCTTTATCGCCATTCCACGGCGCACCTGATGGCGCACGCCGTTAAATCCCTGTATGGCGATGATGTCCAGGTAACCATCGGTCCGTCGATCGAAAACGGTTTTTACTACGATTTTTACAGTACGAAGCAAACGTTCTCGCCCGAAATGTTCGATGTCATCGAAAAGAAGATGGAGGAACTGGCTACGGCCGATTTGCCCATCGTCCGCCAAGAAATGAGCCGAGAGGATGCCATTGCTCTTTTTCGCGAGATGGGAGAACTCTACAAGGTTCAGTTGATTGAAGATCTGCCGCCGAACGAGACGATTTCACTGTACCGCCAGGGGGATTTTGTCGACCTTTGTCGCGGGCCGCACCTGCCGACGACCAAGCTGATCAAGGCATTTAAGCTTACCGGTGTTGCTGGAGCTTATTGGCGGGGCAGTGAAAAAAATGCCATGTTGCAGCGAATCTATGCCACGGCATTTCCCGACAAGAAAGAACTTAAGGCCTACCTGGCCAAACTAGAGGAAGCTCGCAAGCGCGATCACCGCAAGCTTGGCCGCGAACTGGATCTTTTTTCCTTCAGTGAAGAAGCCGGCGCCGGTTTGGTCATTTGGCATCCCAAGGGAGCCTTGTTGCGGACTCTGCTCGAAGATTTCGAACGTCGCGAGCATCTCAAGCGTGGTTACGATATCGTTATGGGCCCTCAGATTTTGCGGACCGAACTCTGGAAAACTTCCGGGCACTATGAAAATTACCGGGAGAATATGTATTTCACCGAGATCGATGAGCAGAGCTACGGCATTAAACCGATGAACTGCCTGGCCCACATGCTGATCTATAAATCCAAAATGCGCTCCTATCGCGATCTGCCGCTACGTTTCTTTGAACTTGGCACGGTGCATCGCCACGAAAAATCCGGTGTGCTCCATGGTCTTCTTCGGGTACGTGGCTTCACCCAGGACGATGCCCACATCCTCTGTTCCCCGGAACAGCTCGACGCCGAGATCAAGGGGGTCCTCGGGTTTGTGCGGGACGTCATGGGAATCTTTGGTTTTGAGTACGAGATGGAAATCTCGACCCGTCCGGAAAAATCGATCGGCAGCGACGCCGATTGGGAGCGAGCGACCAAGGCTTTGATGGCGGCCCTTGAGGATTCCGGTCTGCCGTTTGAAATCAATGAGGGAGACGGCGCATTCTACGGGCCGAAGATCGACATCAAGCTCAAGGATGCCCTTGACAGAAAATGGCAATGTGCTACAATCCAGTGCGATTTTACCCTGCCTGAACGCTTTGATCTCACCTACGTCGGGAGTGACGGCGAGAAGCATCGACCGGTTATGCTGCACCGGGTCATTCTGGGTGCCATTGAACGGTTTGTCGGTGTTCTCATCGAACACTTTGCCGGAAACTTCCCTCTCTGGATATCTCCGGTTCAAGCGGTCATCATTAACGTCACCGACAATCAGGCGGAATACGTCGGACAGGTGTATGAAAAACTCCTTGCCGGTGGCGTCAGGGTTAAAAAGGATTTGCGCAACGAAAAGCTGGGCTTCAAGATCAGAGAGGCTCAGATGGAAAAAATACCGTATATGCTTGTCGTTGGCGATCGGGAAGTGGAGGGTGGCCTGGTGGCCCCTCGGGACCGAACCGGCAAGACCCTGGATCCGATGACTCCGGAACAGTTTGTCCGGTTTATTCAGGATGAGTGCAGTCTATACCATTAGGAGGTGGCACCATAGCTAAGCCAGAAACCAACATTAACCGGGCCATTCGTGCCAGGGAAGTCAGGGTTGTCGACGACGAAGGTGGGCAGCTCGGGATACTGAGTCTTGAAGAGGCTTTGGCCGCCGCTCAGGAACGTGGTCTCGATCTCGTAGAAGTTTCCCCCAATGCGGCGCCGCCCGTTTGCCGGATCATGGATTACGGCAAATACAAGTATCAAACGAGCAAGAAGGCAGCCGAGGCCAAAAAAAAGGCGGCTCGGGTCGAACTTAAAGAAGTCAAGATGCGTCCCAAGACCGAGGATCACGATTTTCAGTTCAAGGTCAAGCATGCCCGGCGTTTTCTCGAAGAGGGGAATAAGGTAAAGGTAACGGTCATGTTCCGTGGCCGAGAAGTAACTCATCCCGAGTTCGGACGGCGGTTGCTTGAAAAGGTAACCGAGGAAATCCAGGATATCGGCTTAGTTGAAACGACTCCGAGGATGATGGGACGCTTCATGTCGATGGTAATCACCCCGAAGAAATAGGCAGCAAGGGTGTCGGCCGAACCTGCACGGCGGTCGAACAGCAATATATAAAAGGAGATGGCGTCATGCCCAAAATCAAAACCAATCGTGGTGCCGCCAAGCGGTTCCGCAAAACTGGCGCCGGCAACATCCGTCGCAACAAGGCTTACACCAGCCACATTCTCACCAAGAAATCGACCAAACGCAAGCGCGAGCTGCGTCAGGCGACTCTGGTGCATAAGGCGGATGCCGGCAATATCAGTTGTCTGATTCCCTATCTGTAACAGTGTGGTGAACCAGATTCGGCTTAAGTCCGAGAACTGAGGGGAAATTGTCTCCCCCTTCAGATCCGGCAGCGGCGTTGCCGCTTATTTAAAAAGCATACAAGGAGAAAAACATGCCGAGAGTAAAACGGGGATTTAAAGCGAGACGCAGAAGAAACAAGGTACTAAAGCTGGCCAAGGGTTTTCGGGGCGCCCGCGGGAAATTGTTCCGTAGCGCGACCGAAGCGGTCGACCGTGCGCTTAACTATGCTTTTCGCGACCGTCGTGTCAAGAAAAGGGATTTTCGTGCCCTCTGGATTGCTCGTATCAACGCAGCTTCCCGGGACAACGGTTTATCGTACAGCCGCTTGGTTCACGGCTTGAAAATGGCCGAGATCGGGCTCGACCGCAAGGTTCTGGCGCAACTTGCCGTGACGGATCCGACCGGATTCAGTGCTGTTGTAGAAAGAGCCAAAGCCCACCTTTAGAATGCAAGCCGAAAAGAGAGATGGGGGCAACTTCATCTCTCTTTTTTTCACTTGAGTTTCTTGGCGATGGAGGCCTTCCAGGTTTCCATCGTTTTATTATAATGGATCGGATCGGTTATGAAGGAAAGACTGCAAGCGATGCTGGAAGTGGCGCGCGGCGCCGTGTGTGAGGTTGAAACCGAAAAGAGCCTCCTGGACATTCGGATACAGTATCTCGGCAAAAAAGGCGAGATGACTTCCATCATGAAAAGCATGGGGGCTCTCCAGCCTGAAGAGCGTCCGATTGTTGGTGCTCTGGCCAATCAGGTCAAGGAAGAGCTTGAGCAGTTGATCGAAACCCGGCTGGCGGATATCCGTCAGGTTGAAATCGTCCGGCGCCTGACGAAGGAAACCCTCGATGTGACGCTTCCGGGGCGAGGCCGTTTTGCCGGTTCCAAGCATCCGATCACTCTGGTTACCGAAGAAATCGTAGAAATTTTTTCAGCGCTCGGTTTTGGGGTTGCGGAGGGGCCGGAGGTTGAAAAGGATTTTTATAATTTCGAGGCCCTGAATATCCCCAAGGACCACCCTGCCAGAGATATGCAAGATACCTTTTATGTCTCCGACGACATCGTGCTGCGCACCCATACCTCACCGGTTCAGATTCGCACCATGCTCAAACAAGCTCCGCCAGTTCGGGTGATCGCTCCGGGCACGGTTTATCGACGAGATTCCGATATCACCCACAGTCCGATGTTTCATCAGATTGAAGGTTTTCTAGTTGACCACAAGGTAACCTTTGGTGATCTCAAAGGGATTCTGACAACGTTTATCAACCGGTTCTTCGGAAAAGGGGTAGGAGTGCGATTTAGGCCTTCCTTTTTTCCGTTTACCGAGCCGAGCGCCGAGGTGGATATTCAGTGCGTAATTTGTGGCGGCAAGGGCTGCCGGGTATGCAAGAATTCCGGGTGGCTCGAAATCCTTGGCAGTGGCATGATCGATCCCGAGGTTTTTAAGTCGGTTAATTATGATCCTGAAGTCTACAGCGGATTCGCTTTCGGTATGGGTCTGGAAAGGGTCGCCATGCTGAAATATGGCGTTAACGACCTGCGTCTGTTTTTTGAGAACGACATCCGTTTCCTGCGGCAGTTTTAGCCTGAACAGGACCGAGAATCGAGACTTTGCTTCGGATTTGTTGATAAAGGACATGAACAAATGATAGTTACCTATAACTGGCTCAAGGAATATGTTGATTTCGATTTTTCTCCGGATGAGCTCTCCCACCGGTTGACCATGGCTGGGCTCGAAGTCGACGCCATGGAAAAACTCGGGGCAGGGCTTGATTCGGTTATCGTCGCCCGGCTTCTTTCTGTTGAGGCACATCCCGAAGCGGAACGGCTCACGCTCTGCCAGGTCGACACGGGTTCGGATACCATTCAGGTTGTCTGCGGGGCCAAAAATCATAAAGTTGGGGATCTGGTCGCTCTGGCCCAGGTCGGCTCCGTGCTGCCCGGTGATTTTCAGATCAAAAAATCAAAAATTCGCGGGCAGGAATCGTTCGGCATGCTTTGCTCCGAAAAAGAACTCGGGTTGACGGCCGAAGCCGAGGGGATCATGATTCTTCCCCCGGGGCTGAAACTCGGAATCCCGGCATTCGAGGCCTTGGGTCTTAAGGATGTGCGTTTTGAACTTGGCCTGACTCCGAACCGGCCGGATTGCTTGAGTGTGGTCGGGGTGGCTCGCGAAATTTCCGCGATGGCCGACAGGCCGCTGAAACTCCCGGCGCCGAAGGTTGTTGAAACGGGTGCGCCCATCGATATTGAAACTTCGGTGACCATTGTTGAACCTGATCGCTGTCCTCGCTACGCTGCTCGTCTGGTCAAGGGAGTAAAGATTGGTCCCTCGCCCGAATGGATGGTTCGCCGTCTTGAATCGGTCGGCATGCGTTCGATCAACAATGTTGTCGACGTCACCAACTTTGTTCTGCTTGAACTCGGACATCCTCTTCATGCGTTTGATTTCAACCTGCTGCGTGACCGCCGTATTGTGGTTAAATCTGCGGCCGATGGTGATATTTTCACCACCCTTGACAGCCAACCGCGACAACTGAACAGTTGTGACCTGACCATTTGCGACGGTGAGGGCCCGGTTGCTCTGGCAGGGGTCATGGGTGGAGAAAATTCAGAAATTAAACCTGAAACCCGCGATGTCTTGCTGGAAAGTGCTTATTTCACCCCCAATGTTATCCGTCGCACCAGCAAGCGTCTGGGCATTCATACCGAATCGTCCCATCGTTTCGAACGCGGCGCCGATGTTGACATGGTCCCCCTCGCCCTTGATCGTGCCGCGGATCTGATTCAACAACTGGCGGGAGGAACCGTTGCCGGCGGCCATATCGATGTTTATCCCCGGCACATGGCAAAGTTGTCTTTGTCACTAACGGCATCCCGCACCAGCGAAGTGCTGGGCTTGAATATCGACGCGCTTGAAATCGCAAAACTTCTCGGCTCCATAGGTTTCGAGGTGGAAATTGCCAACGAACCTCAAAATGGCGCGCTTACCGTGAAGGTGCCTTTATTTCGTCCTGATATCGAGCGGGAAATTGACTTGATCGAAGAAGTCGCCCGTCTCAATGGCTATGACAGTATTCCGGTCACCATGCCCGCAAGTCGGTTGATTTGCCACCAAGGTCCGTCGCATCAGCAGCAGGTCCGAAAATTGCGGGATTTCATGGTTGGGGCGGGTTTTTCCGAAATCATCAACTATTCGTTTGTTAGCGATGGGTGCTGGGATCGCATCGCCTTACACGCCGACGATGCGCGCCGTAAAACGGTCCGGGTGCTCAACCCTCTGACTGAAGACCAGGCTGTCATGCGGACCTCCCTGGTACCCAGCGTGCTCGATACCGTTGCCCGAAATATTGCCTATCGGAATAACGATCTTCAGATCTTTGAACTCAGGCCGGTATTCCTTTCCGTCGACTACAACGAACTGCCAGCTGAAAAGCTTCGTCTTACGGCCGCTTTGTGCGGTCGACGGGCGCCTGAAGGTTGGGCACAGGAACGCTTCGATGTCGATTTTTATGATCTTAAAGGGGTCGTGGAAGGGATCCTCGCTCAATTCAATATTGCCGGTGTGCAATGGGAGGGCGACTCAACCGAGCCGTTTCTGCATCCCGGAAAATCCTGTAAAGTCCGCTTTCAGGGGGAATCCATCGGTACCCTCGGGGAGGTACATCCCAAAACGCTTGAGGTGTTCGAAATTGATCAACCCGTTTATATCATGGATCTCGATCTGACGGTGCTGTTTGCCTTGGCTGGCGGGCATCCCGGTTTCCGCCCATTGTCCCGCTACCCCGACGTCTATCGCGACAGTGCCTTTCTGATTGATGATGAGGTCAGCGCGGGGCACGTTTTTGAGATTTTGAAGAGCATCAAGAATAAAAATATCGAAGATGTTGTACTGTTTGATTTATATCGCGGCAAGGGCGTTCCGGAGGGTAAAAAAAGCTTTGCGATCCGGGTGCGCTACCGGTCCCTTGAAAAGACCCTTACCGATGAAGAGATTCAGTCGATACACGGGAAAATAGTGCGTACTTTGGAAAAAAATATCGGCGCGGAGATTCGTTAAAAAAAACCGGTTGATATGCTGAAAAGCATGTGCTATAAAAGTCCGTAAATTCAAGGACCTGTGTATTTTTTTATGCGGAGGAGATATGACCAAAGCGGACCTGATTGAAAATGTTTATCTTAAAACCGGTTTTTCCAAGAAGGAATCCGCTGAAATTGTCGAGATGGTTTTCGATATCATGAAAACCAATCTTGAAGACGGGGAGAAGATTAAAATTGCCGGTTTTGGTAATTTTGTCGTTAAGGAAAAGGCGACCCGCAGGGGTCGCAACCCCCAGACCGGTGATGAAATCGAAATCACCTCACGGCGAATCCTCACCTTCAAGCCCAGCCAGGTATTGAAGGGTTCCATCAACGGAGAGGAATAACGCGCATTTCACGGCCAGCGTGAAAACATGACTGCCGATATCCCGGACAAATTATATTTCAAAATTGGCGAAGTTGCCAATTTAATTGGCGTAAAGCCTCATGTTCTGCGGTATTGGGAGTCGGAGTTCGCAATTTTCCGACCAACCAAAAGCCGAACAAATCAAAGGCTTTACCGCCGACGGGATATCGAACTCGCCCTCACCATCAAAGATCTGTTACATCGCCAGCGTCTAACCATTGCTGGCGCCAAGAAAATTCTTAATTCAAAAACGACTGGAGGTGTAGGGGGGGAGGCCTCGGCTCTCCAGTCGTCTCGCGACAGGCAATTGCTACAAGAAATTCGTCGTGACTTGCTTCGTTTGCGCAACGCTCTAGGTTCCCCGCCTGACTCCCACTGATTTTATCCGCCCCGCTCAGAGGTTTTTTTGAAAATCCTTGTAACCAATGACGATGGTATCCTATCGCCGGGGATTACCAGTCTGGCCAGGTGCCTGTCGGTTCTCGGTCACGTGACCGTGGTCGCTCCGGATCGGGAACGCAGTGCCGTGGGGCATTCTCTGACCCTTCACTCGCCTTTGCGTGCCGAGGAGATCCGACCTGGATTCATTGCCGTCGACGGAACCCCTACCGATTGCGTTCATCTGGGCATTCATGGTCTTCTTGATACTCGCCCTGATCTTGTGGTGTCCGGGATCAACAAAGGCGGGAATATGGGCGACGATATCACTTACTCGGGAACTGTTGCCGCTGCCATGGAGGCAACCCTGATGGGGGTTCCAGCCTTTGCCGTGTCCCTGGTTGGCGATTCCTTCCGGGAAGAGGACTTTGCCGGTGCGGCGGATTTTGCCACTCGCCTGGCGGCGGTTATTGCTAAAAACAAACTGCCGCCGGATACGTTTTTCAATGTCAATGTGCCTGCCTGTGTTCCGAGGGGGGTTTGTATTACCCGGCAGGGCAAACGGACCTATGAGGATGTCCTGATCGAAAAACGAGATCCCAGGGGAAGAAAATATTACTGGATCGGAGGAGGAGAACTGGGATTCCAAGATATCGAAGGCACCGATTTCAATGCAGTACATTCCGGCGCCATCTCGATAACCCCCTTGCATCTCGATCTGACGAATTATCGATCGTTTGAGGCTCTGTCTGTCTGGGGGCTCGAAACCATACAGACGAAAACGTTTGAAGAAGGGGCCGATTAGTGGACTATGCCATTGCCCGCCGCAACATGGTTGAACGGCAGGTCCGGGCCAAAGGGGTGACCGATGCCCGTGTGCTTGAAATCATGCGCCAGATTCCGCGACATCTTTTTGTCGAAGAAGCCTTTCAAAGCCAGGCTTATGGCGATTTTCCTCTGCCGATCGGCGATAAACAGACCATTTCGCAGCCCTACATGGTTGGTTTAATGACCGAATCGCTGCAACTCAAAGGTGGAGAAAAAGTTCTTGAAATTGGCACCGGTTCCGGATACCAGGCCGCCGTGCTGTCCAAAATAGCCGGTCGGGTTTATTCAGTCGAACGTATCCCCTCGCTGGCTCGTCGAGCGCGCAAAATTCTGGATTCCATCGGCTGCGGCATGGTGAATATCAAGGTAACCGATGGCACCTTTGGCTGGGAAGAAATGGCTCCCTTCGATGCCATCCTGGTGACGGCAGGCGCCCCGATGATTCCTGAAAATTATAAACAACAACTGGTTATCGGCGGACGACTGGTGATACCCGTCGGATCCAGGGGCGTGCAAGTGCTGAAGCGGGTGACCAGAACCGGGGAAAAGACCTTCACTGAAGAGAACTTGGTTGATTGCCGATTTGTGCCTTTGTTGGGGAAGCTGGGCTGGAACGAAGAGGACTGTTGACCATGAGAATGTTGCGCCGGTTATATGACTGGGTTCTGCATTGGGCCGAAACTCCTTATGGGGCTCCGGCCCTTTTCCTGCTGGCGTTTGCGGAATCCTCATTTTTTCCCATCCCTCCCGATGTTTTGCTGCTCGCCTTGTGTATTGCTGTTCCTGCCCGTTCTTTCAAATTTGCCTTGATTGCCTCGATCGGTTCGGTATTGGGGGGTGTGGTCGGATACGGGATTGGAATAGGTCTGTGGGAAGTCCTTTCCATTTATTTCTACCGCTATGTTCCAGGCTTTACCGAACAGACTTTCAGCCATGTTCAGCATCTTTTCGCTACCTATGATTTCTGGACGGTGTTCACGGCCGGGTTTACGCCTATCCCCTACAAGGTGATCACCATCGGTGCCGGCGTTTTTGAAATAAACTTTTTCATTTTTTTATTGGCTTCGGTGATTGGTCGTAGTCTCAGGTTCTTTCTAGTTGCCGGACTGATTTACAAATATGGTCCGACCATGCGCGATTTTATCGAAAAATACTTCAACGTCTTGACACTTGTCTTCATGGTTCTGCTGATCGGGGGTTTTATCGTTGTCAAATACATATTCTGATTTCAGGATATATGCCTCGGGGAGTTGACGATTCATCATTGATTCAGCTACTTTAGTAGTGGCTGCTTGCCTCGGACTCGTTAACGGAATCTTCATGCGGATTCGCCTGGTCATTATCGCCAGTTTATTATTGATTCTTTTTACGGGATGTTCGTCTCCCCAAGGAATCTATCATCCGGTAACCGAGGGGCAGACCCTTTATCGAATCAGCCGTGCTTACGGTGTCGAGCCAGATTATTTGGCCCGTCTCAACGGTATTGGTGACCCGACTCAACTCAGGGCCGGAGAGCAAATTTTTGTACCAGGTGCAACCCGTGTCAAGCCCGTGCCGTCAACCGTTCTTCCCCAAACGCCTCCGGTTTCGCCAAAGAAAGCATCGACTCCAGAAATCGTTTCTGTTTCCCCCAAAACAACGATAAAACCAAAGGCTGCTCCGCCAGCCCCGACCGTTACAAGGACGACGAAAAAAGCACCGGCGCCGCGCAAGGGGAAATTCATTTATCCGGTTAAAGGAAAAATCGTCAAGAAATATGGAGAAAAAACCGGCGAGATCAATCGTGGGATCGAGCTGACGGCGCCCTTCGGAGCGACGGTCGTTTCGGCAGCGGCTGGCAGGGTAATTTACAGCGGCAATGGCGTCAAGGGATACGGGAACCTGATCATTCTGAAACATGATGATTCATTTTACACCGTTTATGGATTCAACTCGAAAAACCTCGTGCCCTCGGGAACCTATGTCAGCAAAGGGGAAAAAATTGCCCTTTGCGGCAACCCGCCGGGGGGAGGGAGCCCCAGGCTTCATTTTGAGATCCGCCATGGCAAGGATGCGGTAAACCCCATTTTTTACTTGCCTTAACCAGAAGCCTCTCTTAGACTTCCTGATGTTTCATGCCTTATTCTATGATCGGAGGACATCCAGCAATGGACGAGTTGTACGATTATGAAAATCTTGACTTAGATACCGATCCCGTCGAAGATGCCGACGTCGATCCCGATGATGCTGAAATCGAAGAGGAAGAAGACCAGGAAGATCAGGACGAGGAGGTTGAGCAGGGGCAGGATGACCATTCGGACGACGCCATTAAGCTTTATCTCAAGGAAATCCAGAAAACCACCCTGTTGACAGCCGAGGATGAGAAAACCCTGGCAAGAAGAATCAGTCAAGGGGACGCCGAAGCGCGCAATCGGATGATAGAAAGCAATCTGCGCCTTGTCGTCAAGATCGCCAAGCGATACATGAATCGCGGATTGCCGTTTCTCGATTTAATCGAAGAGGGGAATCTGGGCCTCATCAAGGCTGTCGAGCGATTCAAGCTCAGTAAGGAATGCCGTTTTTCAACCTATGCCACCTGGTGGATCCGTCAATCCATTGAGCGTGCCTTGGTCAATCAAAGTCGGACGATTCGCCTTCCGGTTCATGTCTCCGACGATATCAATAAATTGATCAAGATCAGTCGAGAACTGGTTCACAAGTTCAATCGTGAACCGCAAATTCATGAAGTCGCCGAAGCGATGGGTGTCGACAACAGCTATGTCCGCCGGTTGATGGTGTTGGTTAAAAAGACCTATTCGATCGAGCATCCCATGGGCGAAAACAACGATTACAGCCTGATGGATACGATCGAAGATCCAACCGCCGTAGATCCGTCTGGGTTGATTGAGGACCTCAACAAATACGCTCTCGTTTCCGAATGGCTCGAAAGTCTTGGTGATAACGAAAGAGAGATTCTTACATTGCGCTTCGGTCTGGATGATCGTGAACCGCAGACCCTTGATACGATTGGCCGTAGTTTTGGTGTTACCCGTGAAAGAATCCGGCAGATTGAAGCCAAAAGCCTGGAAAAACTGAGAAAAATAAGGGCAGATCACCAAGCTTCCGGTCGCCTTGCCTTTCATGAAGAAGATTGAACCCCGAAAAGGGGCACCAAGATGTTGAATCTAAGGAGCGAGCAGTGGATGAATTGAAGAAAATTATCCGTGATGTCCCGGATTTTCCTAAAAAAGGGATCGTATTCAAAGATATCACGACCCTCCTTTCCGATCCCAAGAGTTTTCATCGAATGATCGATCTGATCGCTCATCGTTACATCGGCGAAAAAATCGATCAGATTGTCGGTGTCGAGGCCCGCGGTTTTATCCTCGGCGCCGCCCTTGCCTACAAACTGGGCACCGGAATAACCCTGGTTCGAAAACCAGGCAAATTACCCTACAAAACCAGGAAGAAAACTTATCAGCTTGAATACGGTACCGACACCCTCGAAATTCACCAGGACGCTTTCAAACCCGGGGACCGTGTTGTCGTCGCCGACGACCTTTTGGCGACTGGTGGTACCGTCTCCGCCGTGGTTGATCTAGTCCAGGAACTTGGCGCCGAGGTAGTCGAATGCGCCTTCATGGCAGAGCTTGAGTTTCTCGAAGGGCGCAAGCGTCTGCCGGCCGGCAAGGTGTTCAGCCTCCTCAAATTCTGAT
>MHXM01000040.1:23830-53329 GCA_001825565.1 Desulfuromonadaceae bacterium GWC2_58_13 | reverse complement strand
CCGAGTTTCCTGAACGCCAGCACCTGTTCATGCTCAACACCGAGAACATCCCCTACACCATGTGGTTTACCCTCATTATCATTTCCATGATGGCATTCATGTTCCTGCCGCGCCAGTTTCACATCATGGTGATCGAAAATTCGGATGAGAAACATATCGAAAGTGCCATGTGGCGCTTCCCCGTCTACATGTTTCTGATGAATCTGTTTGTCATCCCCATCGCCCTGGGTGGCCTGATCCTGAATGGCGGAGACGTTTCGCAGGCCGACTATTTCGTCTTGGAAATTCCCCGCCGGGCCGGACATCCCTGGCTTTCGTTATTGGTTTTCATTGGCGGGTTCTCGGCTTCGGCAGGAATGGTCATGGTTTCTTCGGTCGCCCTGTCGACCATGATCCTCAACCACCTGATCATGCCGGTCATCCTGAAACTGAAAATTCACACCTCGGATATTTCAGCCATCCTGATCCATCTCAAGCGAATCGGCATTATCGCGGTTATCTTCCTTGGATATATTTTTTACCTGGCGATCGGCGACTCCTATGCCCTGGTCAATATCGGCTTAATTTCTTTTCTGGCCGCGACCCAGTTTGCTCCATCTGTAATTGGTGGACTTTATTGGAAACGAGCCAATCGGAGAGGAGCCACCACCGGCCTGGTTCTGGGCTTTATCGTGTGGTTCTATACCTTGATACTTCCTTCCTTTGCCAATTCTGGATGGATTGATCTCGCGATCGTCAACCAAGGACCATTTGGTTTCTCCTTTTTAAAACCTCTGGCCTTGTTTGGCCTGAGCGGTTTCGACATGTGGACGAATTCCCTGTTCTGGACGATGTTCTTCAATCTGGGCGCTTTTCTTACGTTCTCACTATTCGGGACCCCTGGAAAAAGTGAGGTGGAGCAGGCCGTCAAGTTTGTCGATGCCCTTGCCCCCATGACAAAAGCGCCCCAACGCAAACGAATCAGCAAGGCTCCCACCATTGTCGAGTTTGTCGATCTGATGTCCAAATTCATCGGCGAAAAACAGGCTCATGCCACCATTGCCGAATATATAGGCGACCGGGAAATCGACGAGAAAGGGAGTCTGTCCGAGTACGAAATCCCCAATCTGAAACGTTTCACCGAGCGAACCCTGGCCGGATCGGTCGGCGCTGCCCCGGCCCGCATCATCATCGAGAATTATCTTGAAACCCGGGGTAGCCGGATGGAAGACGTCTTCGATATTTTCGGCACCGTAACCCTCAGCCGCACCGACAGCCGGGAACAGCTCAGCGTCCTTTACGAAGCGGCTCGAGTTGCCGCCAGCGGCTCTGACGTCCAGACTATTTTCGACGACATCCTCGACCTGCTTCAGCAACAGTTCAAGTTTGATCTCTGCGTCATCCGGCTGCTCGATGAGAACAAGATGACCCTGACGGTTCGCAGCCAGCAAGGAATGAGTTCGGAGCATTTAGGCGAATCCGAACGTGACCTCAACATGGACACGTATATCGGCACGACTTTTCTGACCAACTCGGTCACCGTGGTCAACGACACCGACTTCCTCGACAAACCGGCCACGGCGCAGGTCATCCACCGGGAAGGAATCCTTTCCTTTGCCCACGCTCCCATCACCATCGAAGGGCAACCGATCGGGGTGCTCTCCGCTTTCAGCAAAACGGCCAAAGGCATTTTCACCAACGAGTTCACCGAGCTTTTCAAGAGTCTGGCTGGCCAGGTCGGGGTGGCTTGGCGTAATGCGAGTCAA
Organism: Desulfuromonadaceae bacterium GWC2_58_13; assembly: GCA_001825565.1. Classification (GTDB taxonomy): domain Bacteria; phylum Desulfobacterota; class Desulfuromonadia; order Desulfuromonadales; family Trichloromonadaceae; genus Trichloromonas. The sequence goes on along the minus strand of MHXM01000040.1, from coordinate 51,584 downwards.
ACCGAAGAATTGATCTCCGCCAAGGAACACGAACGGGAAATGCAGATCGCCAAAGCCATTCAGCTCAGTCTGCTACCCAGAATCATTCCCCAAATTCACGGACTTCGCCTGGCGGGAGTCTGCGTTCCAGCCCGTCAGGTGGGGGGCGATTATTATGATTTCCTGCCGCAGGATGAAGACACCCTGGATCTGGTCATTGCCGATGTTTCAGGGCACAACATCGGTGCCGCTCTGATGATGGCGGAAACCCGCACATTCATCCAGGCCAAAGCCAAAACCCTGCCGAGCGCCAGTTCAGTCATGAGTTCGCTTAACGAATTTTTCTATCAGGACCTGACGAATGCCGAACTGTTCATTACCATGTTCTATCTCAAATACCACGCAAGCACGCGTCGGCTTTCCTATGCCAGCGCCGGGCATAATCCCCCGCTGGTTTGGCGAAACGGCACCAATGCCTGCGAGCATCTCGATGCCGAAGGCTTGATCCTGGGGATCAAAACCAATGTTAAATTTGAAGAGAAACAGGTCCAGTTGCAGGCCGGTGACATCCTGCTCCTTTATACCGACGGCATTACCGAAGCGGAAAACCGAGAAGGGGCATTTTTCGGCGAAGATCGACTCTGCACCATTCTCAACGAAAACAACCATCTGCCGCCGCAGGGAATTATCGACACGCTCCTGGACCAGGCCCGAATTTTTTCCGGCCAACAGAATTTCAAGGACGATGTTTCGCTAGTGGTAATGAAAATCGAGTAGAAAGCTGTTTCCGAGAAACAGAACCGTGGCGACAATGTGCCAAACATGTTAAGATACCAGTATTTAAGCTGTCATCCGGTAAAAGGCGGTGAAGGTACTTCAGCGCTGTCCATTTCAGGATCCCGGCGCAATAGCTGTTCTGAACCTCTTGCTGCAATTATCCTTTATTGACCACTATCTTGGGAGGCATGTGAAATGATCCTTAAAATTGAAGAAAAGGGAACGGTTGTTCTCATTGAAGTCAAGGAAGAGCGGCTGGACGCCCACAACAGTGGTGAATTGAAAACGCAGATGCTGACCCTGTTCGAGGAAGGCAAAAATGATATCATCGTCGATCTCCAGGATGTGCGTTTCGTCGACTCCTCGGGACTGGGCGCGCTGGTTTCCGGTTTCAAAAATGCCAGCGCCCGCAACGGTAACCTCAAGCTCTGCGGCCTCCAGCATCAGGTCAAGTCGATGTTCGAACTGACCAGGTTGCACCGGGTTTTTGAAATTTTCCCAGATTCGACAGAAGCCTTGGCCAGTTTCTGAGATATCTCGCTTGACCGTTCAAGGGGCCGGGACTACCAGCCTCCCGCCCCTTGAACAACCAGACCTCTCGCTATTGAGGGATTTATGAACGAAAAAATCGAGGTAGATATCAAAGTTCCGAACCAGACTCGCTACCTGGGGCTGATTGGAAAAATTGGCGAAGATATTGCTCGGACCCTGAAAAAATACAAAGGCGACCGTGAAGAACTCGCGTATCACCTTAATTTGGTTCTGACTGAAGCCATGGCCAACGCAATCCGACATGCCAACGAAGGAAACCCGGAAAAGGAAGTACACATCACCATCACCATTCTGGACCGGATTCTCAACATCAAGGTATATGACCAAGGGCAGGGTTTTGACGTCAATGCGCTTCCCGCCACCCCCGATTTTAAAAACCTGGAAGAGCACGGCCGCGGGATCTACATCATCCGCACCCTGATGGATCGCGTCACTTACCAGAAACACGCCCACGGACATGTGCTTGAAATGGAAAAAACTCTAATTTGACCGAAAGACCTGGTCAGCGCAAAATACCGCCCCCCTCCGGAAAAAATTAAGATCCCCAAGGCTCAGCATCTCACCCACGCCCAAGAACCAATCCTACCAGTTGCGCGTGCTCATGCAGCTCGATTTTGGCGCCAAGATTCGCCTTGTATGACGCGAAACTGATTCCGGCGCCGGCAGCGGCATCGCGATCAAGCTCTGAATCGCCAACGAACAAAAGCTCATCGGGAGCATACCCCAACCGCTCAGCGGCCAAAAGAAGCATATCCGGGTGTGGCTTCGGTCGTGGAACATCACGACTGGTCACAACCACGTCGAAATAGTCGGTCAAATTGAAATGACTAAGGATTTCAGGCATACTGGAGCCACGGTTAGTGGCAACGGCCAGGGGCAGCTCTCGGGACAGAATGGCCAGCGTATCGACCATCCCCGGTTCAGGATCCATGTACGGAATAAATTGCCGATAATCAACCGTCGCGGCAAAAGACAGAGCCGCCTCCACTCGCTCAATGCCAAGCAGAATCTCAAAAACTTTCGGACTTGCCGCAGTATGACACAGGTGCGCGCGTTCCGTATGTACGGGGAGAACCGGGGGTTCACCGAAATGCTGTTGTACCCTGTTGTAATAGGCGAGGTTGGCCCGTTGACTCTCAAACAACACACCGTCGCAATCGAAGATTACAGCCTTGAAACAACTCATGCTTTCCGCCTCTTGCCCTGGCAGTAAACCAACCCGATCAGACCGACCATAATCATCGGTAGTGACAACAATTGTCCCATCGTCGCCCCTCCCCAGAGAAAACCCAGCTGGCCATCGGGCTGACGAAAAAATTCGATGCAAAACCGGATCACGCCGTAACCGATAAAGAAGGAAAAAAACACAATCCCCTCGTTCACCTTGCGACGATGCAGAAAATACAGGAACAGAAACAAAACCGGCCCTTCGAAGAATGCCTCGTAAAGCTGACTGGGATGCCGCGGCTCCGGTCCAGCAGCGGCAAAGACCATTCCCCACGAGCTATCGGTCACACGCCCCCAGAGTTCTCCGTTGATGAAATTCCCCAGTCGTCCCAGCCCCAGCCCGATGGGTGCCGCAGTGGTCAGGATATCGCCAACCAGGAGAATGGGCAGCTGTTTACGGAGGCAGAAAATCAGGGTTGAAACCACCACCCCTATCAACCCTCCGTGAAAACTCATGCCCCCTTCCCAGACAGCGAAAATTTCGCTGGGGTGGCTAACATAATAGGGAAAATTATAAAACAGGGTGTATCCCAGACGGCCGCCAAGAATCACGCCTATGACTCCATAAAACAGCAGGTCGGAAAGCTGGTCCGAAGATAGATCCAGTTCTCGACGACGAGCGAGGTGACGAATAATAAAATAACTGGCTAAAAAACCGAGCAAGTACATAAAACCATACCAGCGTACTGCAAGGGGACCGATGTGAAAAATGACCGGATCAATCTGCGGCGGAGACAGGTACATGAAAATTCCTCGACGGCATAACGCTCAGCTTTTCGTGTCAGCGGGCGTAAAATTGTCAGCCCGTAAACAAGCGAGCATGGATTCAAAATCACAGGGCAGTGGCGCTTCCAGTTGCAACTGGTCACCACGTACCGGATGCGGCAGGGATAAACGATAGGAGTGTAACATTTGACGAGGGATTTCGACAGAATTCCAGGTAGAAGGTCCTCCGTAACGGACATCCCCCAGCAAAGGGTGCCCCGCTTCTGAAAAATGGACTCGAATCTGGTGAGAACGGCCGGTAAGAATTTCAACTTCAACGAGAGATGCACCAGAAAATTTCTCAAGAACGCGGTAACGGGTGATAGCCTCCTTGCCCCCCCTTTCGACAGACCTAACCAAATTGGAGGCGCGGTTGCGCCCCAGCAGTGAACGGAATTCCCCGATTTCGTCCGGCAGATTACCGGCAACCAGAGCCAGGTAAAATTTACCTACAGCCCGACCAGAAAAAACCAGGGTCAGTCCTCCATGAGCTCTCTTGTGAATGGAAAAGATCATCAGTCCTGAAGTTTCACGGTCGAGTCGTTGAACCATGCCCAGTTCGGGCCGATCCTTTGGCCGAAAGGGGTTGTGCAAAAACTGCAACAAGGCTTCGTAGATGGTTCCGCAATAACGCGCAGGGGTTGGCTGCGTCTCAATTCCCGCCGGCTTATTGATCGCCAGCAGGTCGGCGTCCCGGTAAATGACCAGATCTTCGGTAAAAACAAAAGCTTCTAGAGGACGGCCGTCAAGGTAAACCTCGACCGTCTCCCCTCCCCGCACCGGATAGGAACATTTGCGAATCCGGCGCCCATCGACATGGACACCGCCAAGATCCACGACCTTGCGAATAAAACCACGACTGAAAACCTGCTCCTGATTGGCAAGATACAGATCCAAGCGTAACCCGGTATCATCCGGAGTTGGGCGGAAACGATAACATTTAGAAGAAAGGACAGGCATCGGAAGCGACCTAGCTCAAAAAGGAAAATGATAGTGATATTAGCATAAGACAATAGCCCAATACAGACTGAATGGCACTGAAACCCGTGATGTTTTCTTCATAAAATTTTTCTTTGACAAACCATGAACGCATGCTAATATGACAACAAGAGATCCGAAAGGATCCTATTCGCTCTCTGGGATGTACGAGTCGAAGTTTTGAGGCATTGACCAACATTTGAAGTGAAGGTTTTCGGTCAAAGTCACGGTGAGCCTGCCCATCATCGAATGGGACGCCTGAAGTGGCTTTCAGAGAACCCCAATAAGTTTCTGGTTAAAACTTCGAAACCTTACCCGGCATCCCGGAGAATTTAAATTCAACAGGCATTACAGGACGCGGCGGCCCAACCCGCCATCAGAGCAGATCCTGAAAGATTCTTCAAAGAGCCAAGCCACCAAGGCAGCATGGCCAGAGGTTTTGAGTAGAGTTCCGTTCTGTCAGAATGTTTTTGAAAGTGCCGCTTCGTTGAACAAGAACGCCCCATCCGCTTGGATGGGGCGTTCTTGTTTTGCTTAATGGAAGAGCAAAAATCAATTCTGGAGAATATGTTTTTGAAGAACAAAGCAGGTGAACGTCCCTTCAAACACCAATTGCGAAGTGCTTACCGAACATTTAACCTGACTTTTTTTCCCCCGTTCTTCAATGACCTCTGCCTTTGCAACCAAGACATCCCCAATTTTCACGGGCGCAATAAATTTAGCTTCAACACTACCGAGAACCACACAGGGATCGTTTACGGCAAGCATCGCGGCGTAATCTGCCAGACCGAAGGTAAACCCACCATGCACCAGACCCATATCATCGACGACCATTTCGGGACGGGTTTTCAATTGGACGACAGCGCACCCCGCCGACAGCGAGACGGCCTCTCCCACCCATTCGGAAGAAATGCCAAGATGTGTATTCAGCCGCATGGGATTCGCTCCTGCTTCCAATCATCCTCGTTGATATAAAGGCAACCTAATCATTAACGGTTTACCCGCTCGCGCAGTTCTTTACCGGTTTTGAAAAATGGCGTTTTTTTAGTTGGAATTTTAACAATTTCGCCGCTTTTGGGGTTTCTGGCTTCCCTAGCGTCCCGTTCGCGAATGGTAAAGGAGCCAAAACCTCGAATTTCAACGCGATCCCCAGAAACTAATGCATCACCGATGCTGTCAAAAATCGTATTGATAATCAGTTCAGCTTCTTTCTTGTTTACCGAACCACTGACAAAGGACAACCGCTCAATCAACTCGCTTTTAGTCATAAAGTTTGCCTCCTATTCGACTCCAGACCAGAGGAACTTCAATCCTCCAGCAGACTGTTCATGTAATTCTTGCTTTACGTGGCTGATCGTCTCTTCGACAAAATACTCAAGAAAGGTGGCTTTCTCTTCTGGAGGATAAACAACCCGGGGTTTTTCCGCAATTCCGGCCAATTTCCCCGCGACATCTATGGCATCCTGCAGGTTTCCGAGTTGATCCACCAACCCGGCCTCAAGGGCTTGGCGCCCTGAATAAATTCTGCCATCGGCCAAATGACGAACGGTTTCCAGGTCGAGCTTTCTCCCCTCAGCCACCGCGGTAATAAACTGCAGGTAAACATCGTCAATCATCGATTGAAGAATCTTTCGGTCAGCATCAGTCATGGCGCGAATCGGCGAGCCGATATCTTTGTGCGGACCGCTTTTCACAACCTGATTACTCAACCCGATTTTATCGAGAAGTTCTTTTACATTGGTGAATTCCATGATGACACCGATGCTGCCGGTAATGGTGCCCGGATTAGCAAGTATCTTTACTGCTGGGGCGGCAATGTAATATCCACCAGAGGCAGCAACCGATCCCATCGAAACGATTACCGGTTTTACTACCGCAAGTTTTTTGATCTCTTCGTAAATTTCCTGCGAAGGACCAACGCCCCCACCAGGAGAATCGATGCGAAGCACCACCGCCTTGATGGAAGCGTCTTCCTTGAAACGGATGATGCGCTCATTGATAAGCTTGGAAGACGTAATAATGCCAGTAACTTCGACGACCCCAACTTTTTCACCAATCGGAAACGAGGAGGTCTTCCCCGTCATTCCGGCTGTCACATAGACAAGAACCCAGAAAAAAAGGAAAACGCCACTCAGAACCAACAGGCCCATGATTAACGGCCTTTTTTTCATGCAACCATCCAGCAATACAAAACCCCCGCAACAGTCGCTGCGGGGGTTGGTTTTGGGTCAGAAATACTTATTCCCCGTCTTTTTCACCACCAGCTTTGTGCAGCGCTCCTTGCAGGAGCTCGCCAAAATTGGAAGTGGCATTCCTCTGGGCGCCCAGGAAAGCATCAACCTCGGCTTTTTCCTTCTGATCCGCAAGGTGCTTGATGGACAAGGCAATTTTACGTTCGACCGTATCCACGTGCAGCACAACCGCCTCAAGATCCTCACCGACCTTGGCAAAGTTCTTCGGCGTATCGACCTTCTCCTTGCTGATCTCTGACACGTGAATCAGGCCTTCGATCCCCTCTTCGACTTCGAGGAAAATCCCGAAGTCCGTCACCGAGGTGACCTGTCCGCGGATGATGGTGCCGGGGGTATAACGAACGGGGATAGATTCCCAGGGATCGGACATCAACTGTTTGACCCCAAGGGAGAAACGCTCGTTTTCACGATCGATGTTCAGCACGACGGCGCGAACCACATCACCCTTTTTATAAAGCTCGGACGGATGCTTGACCCGTTTGGTCCAGGACAGATCGGATATATGCACCAGTCCGTCGATCCCTTCGTCTACCCCGACAAAGATACCGAAATCGGTGATATTCTTGACTTGGCCTTCGATGATGGTGCCGATGGGGAACTTTTCGCCAACGACTTCCCAAGGGTTGGGTTCAACCTGCTTGAGCCCCAGGGAAATACGCCGATTGGGGATATCGAGCGCCAGAACAACCGACTCGACTTCGTCACCAATGCTGAGTACCTTGTTCGGGTGTTTGATCCGTTTGGTCCAGCTCATTTCCGAAACGTGAATGAGGCCTTCGACTCCTTCTTCAAGCTCGATGAATGCGCCGTAATCGGTCAGACTGACCACCTTGCCGGTGACTTTTTTGCCGACGGGGAATTTGGCTTCCACGTCAAGCCAGGGATCGGGAGCGATCTGCTTGAGACCGAGGGATACCCGTTCCTTGTCGCGGTCGAATTTGAGAACCTTGACATTGATCTTGTCGCCGACATTCAGAATGTCGGAAGGATGGGTCACGCGGCCCCAGGACATATCGGTGATATGCAGCAACCCGTCGATCCCGCCAAGGTCGATAAACGCGCCGTAGTCGGTAAGATTTTTAACCGTCCCTTCGACGACCTGACCTTCTTCGAGCATCTTGAGCGTATCGCCACGCATGCTTTCGCGCTGTTCTTCAAGCAGAACCCGGCGGGAAAGAACGATATTCCCCCGACGCTTGTTCAGTTTGATAATCTTGAACTCATAGGTTTCGCCAAGCATCTTGTCCAGGTTGCGCACCGGGCGGAGATCCACCTGGGAACCGGGCAAAAAGGCATTGACGCCGATATCGACCGAAAGACCACCTTTGATCCGAGAAAGGATGCGCCCTTCGACGACGGCACCTTCTTCAAGAGCGTTCCAGATCTTCTGGCGATCAGCTTTCTCCTTGGAAAGGCTGATCAGGCCGTTCTCGTTTTCGGTACGCTCAATAAGCACATCGAACTGGTCGCCGACCTTGATGTCGGTTTTGACCTGCCCCTGCTCGTTGATAAACTCGTTGATCGGGATCAGTCCCTCGGATTTGCCGCCGACATCGACGACAACCGAATCCGGGTTGACCTGCACAACCGTACCGACAACGACATTCCCGGCTTTGAGTTCCTTGAGACTGTTCTCAAAAAGATCCTCGAAGCTCCCCTCGAACTCGTCGTCCATGAAATCTTCTTGGTTTTCTTTGTTAGTTTCCGTGTTGTCCACCATTTGGTATTTGTTACCCCCTAACGATTTTCCTGTCGTTTCCGACAGTCTGACTCGCGGCCATGACGTGGGAAGTTATCATAAAGCCTTTTAAAAGACAAATCTTTTATCTTTCTTTTATTTGCCCGCTCCGGCCGCCTTTTGTACCACCTCGTCGATAATCCATTGCGGCGTCGAGGCGCCGGCCGTTATCCCCACGGCGCTGACCCCCTCGAACCATTCAGGTTCGATTTGATCCGCCGTTTCGATATGATGGGTCCGCGGTTGGATATCTCGGCATATCTGGGCCAAACGGGTGGTATTGGCACTATTGAAACCGCCGATGACCAGCATCAGATCCACCCGGCCGGCAATGGCGCGGGCCTCGTCCTGGCGCACCGAGGTCGCATCGCAAATGGTGTTGTAGACCCGCAATTCCTGGCTTTTGCCAAGGCAGACATCGATCACTTCCCGCAGGTTATCGTAGGACTGGGTCGTTTGAGCGACAACGCCTATCCGTTTTCTCGCCGGAAGCTCCTCCGCTTCCTGCCGCCCTGAAACGACGTAGACTTCACCGTCTCTGGCATAAGAGACGATACCACGAACCTCCGGGTGTTCCCGCTCTCCAACCAACACCAGGGCGTAACCTTCATGACTAAGCAGACCAGCATATTCCTGGGCTTTTTTGACAAAGGGACAAGTTGCATCGACAACTTCAAAACGGCGGGCGTAAATTTCTTCCATTTCCTCGGCAGTCACTCCGTGGGAACGAATAATGACCGTACCGCCATGGATATGCTCAACCCGACGCACCACCTCAACCCCCTGCTCTTCAAGCCGCTTAACCAACTGGGGGGAATGGATAATCGGTCCCAGCGAGCAAATTCGCTGGTGATGCTGTTCGGTGGCCGCAAAAGCCATATTGGTCGCACGTTTAACGCCGAAACAAAAACCGGCGCTTTCACCGAGAACGATTTTCATCGACCGAGTTCCATTACCGGTTCGGCCAGACCAGCCAGCCGACGCCGCTGCTGAACGACAGTCACCATTTTCTGCAATACCTCTTCGATGGACATCGCTGTTGAATCGATCACCATGGCATCCGCCGCCTGGGTCAACGGGGCGTGCTCCCGGGCACTATCGGCGGCGTCCCGTGCTTCAACCGCGGCGATGGTTTTTTCCAACTCAACCAGAATTCCCCTGGCTTTCAGTTCGTCATTACGGCGCCGACCCCGCTCCTCGGCGGAAGCACTGAGAAAAAACTTCACTTCGGCTTGAGGGAACACCACCGTACCGATATCCCGCCCCTCCAGCACAACTCCGCCCTGCGATCCCAACTTTCTTTGCAGTTCATTCAACGCCCGACGAACTTCGGGGTAGGCAGAAATCCGTGACGTAAGACAACTGATCTCGGGAGTACGGATGGCCTCGGACACGTCCTCGCCATCAAAAATGACTCGTTCTCCCGTCTCCGGCCGAACAAACTCAATGATTATTTCTCGGGCCAAACGGCCAAGAGCCGCCTCATCCGTCAGATCCACCATCTTTCTGGTGGCAGCCAGCGCTACGGTGCGATACAGGGCGCCGGTATTGATATTGACATATCCCAACTCCTTGGCCAATCGCCTGCTTAAGGTGCTTTTCCCAGCGCCGGAGGGGCCGTCAATGGCAACTATCAGCTCTCGCATCAAAAAAAACCTCTCAGTCATATCAACAGCAAACCTGATCGAGCAACGACCAGAAATCGGGAAAGGATGTCGCCGTGCAGGCGGTATCGTCGATGGTGACCTCGCCGCGAGCGCGCAACGCGGCGATGGCCATGCTCATGGCGATACGGTGATCACCGTGGGAATGGACCGTGCCGCCGGCAAGGCTCTCCCCCCCCTGGATAACCATGCCGTCGTCGCGCGCCTCGACCCGGCCGCCAAGGGCGCCAAGTTCGTTGACCATCGCGGCAATGCGGTCGGTTTCTTTGACCCGCAGCTCCCTGGCGTCGCGAATTATGGTGGTGCCTTCGGCGAAACTGGCCGCCACGCTGACCACCGGGAATTCGTCAATGGCCCGGGGCACCACGGAGCCACCGATCTCGATCCCGGTCAGGGTACTGCTGCGCACCAGGATATCCGCCACCGGTTCGCCGGAGAGTTCCCGCTGGTTGAGCAGTTCGAGGGACCCGCCCATCTCTTGCAGAATGTCGATGATGCCGCTGCGGGTCGGGTTCACCCCGACGTTACGGATCAACAGTTCGGCGCCGGGAACGATCAGCGCCGCCACCATATAAAAAGCCGCCGAAGAAATATCCCCGGGAACGAAAACTTCACGCCCTTCGAGGGTCGGCTGGGCCGCCACCGACACCCCTCCATCGAAAGGGCGCACGTCGGCACCGAAATAGCGCAGCATCCGTTCGCTGTGATCACGGGAAAGATGAGGTTCGCGCACCGTGGTGACGCCGTCGGCATAGAGGCCGGCGAGCAGTATCGCAGACTTGACCTGGGCGCTGGAGATCGGCGATACATACTCGGTACTCTTGAGCGTTCCCCCTGAAATGGCCAGGGGCGCCAGCTCGCCGCCGCCCCGTCCCCAGATACGTGCGCCCATGGCGGTCAGCGGACCGAGAACCCGCTTCATCGGCCGTTTGCGCAGATAGCGGTCGCCGCTGAGCACCGAAAAGAAATTTTGTCCGGAGAGGAGACCGGTCATCAGGCGGATGGTCGTCCCGGAGTTGCCGCAGTCGATCACGTCGCCCGGTTCGGCAAGACCATGCAGCCCCTTCCCGTCGATACGCAGATCGCCGCCTTTAAGTTCATCGATGGTAATTCCCATGCCGCGAAAAGCATTCAGGGTGGCGTGGTTGTCCTCGCCATGGAGAAAGCCGCGCACCAGCGTCGTTCCCCGAGCCAGCGAGCCGAGCATGATGGAGCGGTGGGAAATCGACTTGTCGCCCGGCACGGTGATTTCACCGCTCAGGCTGCGAGCCGGGCCGACGGTTCTGGTTTCGCTCATAGGGTTTGCTCCGTCATTTGAGAATCGCGTCTCGCAGCTCTTTCGAGCGCTGAAAAAACTCGTACAGCCTAGCGGCCTCGCCATTGCGGACATCTTCCTTCAGCTCGGCGAAAAAGGCCTCGCAACGCTCCATCATTTCGAGCAGAGCGTCACGGTTGGTCAGGGCGATGTCCCGCCACATGGTCGGATCGGAGGAGGCTATGCGAGTAAAGTCGCGAAACCCGCCAGCTGAATATTCAAGGATGTTTTCCTCATAGCGGTCATAGGAGCCCACCGCGTTGACCAGCGAATAAGCGACCATGTGCGGCAGGTGGCTGATGGCGGCCAGGATGCGGTCATGTTTTTCAACATCCATCATGACCACTTCGCTGCCGGCTATTTCCCAGACCCGGCGCACCAGGTCGAGGGCGGCCGGGTCGGTATGGGCGGTCGGCGTAAGAATGCAGCGCCGACCGTGATAAAGGGTGGCAAAAGCCGCCTCGGCGCCGCTCTTTTCGGTCCCGGCAATCGGGTGTCCGGGAACGAAATGAACCCCCGCGGGCATCAACGGTTCGATGTCGCGGGCCACCGCCCCCTTGACGCTGCCGCCGTCGGTGAGAATCGCCCCCGGTTTCATGTGCGGGGCGATGGTCGCCGCCACCTGCGCGAGGGTCAGCACTGGCGTCGCGAGAAAGATCAGGTCGGCTCCGGCCACTCCTTCGGCCAGGTTCTGGGTGATGTGATCAACCACACCCAGCTCCAGGGCTTTTTCCAGGTTGGCCAGCCCGCGCCCGATGCCGACCACCTCGCCGACCGCGCCGGCCGCCTTGAGCGCCAGCGACAGCGAGCCGCCAATCAGACCGACTCCAACCACGGCCATTTTAGGAACAAAAATTTTATTCATCTGCCATCCGTCGTTCCTCGCATTCATACGCAGGATAAAATTCAGCGAGCCCTCGGGTACGAGCCGAGCACCTTAAGAAACTGGCAATAACCTTTGAGCTCGGCGACAGCTCCCGCGACGATCTCTTCGTCGATATGTCCCTCGATATCGAGAAAGAACACATATTCCCACGCCTTTTTCTTCATCGGCCGGCTTTCGATCTTGGACAGGTTGATGGCCCGCTTGCTGAACGGCTCAAGCATGCGATAGAGAATCCCCGGCTGGTCCTTGATGCTGAACATCAACGAAGTTTTATCACGACCGCTCCGCTCCGGGGTCTTCTGACCAATCACCAGGAAACGGGTGAAGTTGTTCGGATTGTCCTCGATGCGCTCCTTGACCACCTGCAACCCGTAGAGGGAAGCCGCCATCTCGCTGGCGACGGCGGCCACCGAATCGTCTTCGAGCACCATCTGCGCCGCCAGGGCGGTGCTGCCGACATCGACCAGCGGCATATCGGGAAGGTTCTCCGCCAGCCACTTGCGGCACTGGGCCAGAGCCTGGGGATGGGAGACCACTTTCTTGATGTCCTCCATGCGTCCGCTTCGCGATAGCAGAAAATGGGAAATCCCGAGGAGAATCTCGGCATTGATCTTCAGATCCGACTCCATGAACATGTCGAGGGTGTGGGAAACCACTCCTTCGGTGGAGTTCTCCACCGGGACCACCCCGTACGGAGCCCGGCCGCGGGACACCTCTTCGAATACCGCCGGGATGCTTTTCTGCGCCACCAGTTGGGCGGAAAAGCCGAACTGCTGCATGGCGGCGGCGTGGGTGAAGGTTCCCTGGGGTCCTAAAAAAGCCACCTTCATCGGTTGTTCAAGGGAAAGGGAGGCGGAAATAATCTCCCGGAACACCTTGCGGATCGCCTCCGGAGGAAAAGGTCCCGGGTTATTCGCGGTCAGCCGTTCGTAGATGGCCCGTTCGCGGCTCGGCACGTAGAATTCTTTGCTTTGGCCGGCTTTGGCCTTGCCTACCTCGATAACAACCCCGGCCCGTTGGTTGAGCAGGTCGAGAATCCGGTCGTCGATATCGTCGATTTTTTGGCGCAGATCCCCGAGGTCCTTTGCAGCCATGAAGACGTCCCCTTTCCCGAAAATTAATGGACGGAAAATTTAGCCTATTGCCAGGCAAAAATCAACGGAAATCCCGGCAAGTCTCCACCACGGGTCCGGCCCCCCCAGCTCCGTGGTTTAATTCTTGACCGGGTCGCGGCACCCGGTTAAACTCCCTTTTCCACGGTACAAATCAATTTTCAGGAGACCGACATGACCATATCCGCCAAGGTTCAGAACTGCATCGAGCGTTCATCGTGGATTCGCAGGATGTTCGAAGAAGGGGCACGGCTGAGCAAACTCCATGGCGCCGAGAATGTGTTCGACTTCACCATCGGCAATCCCTCGGTGGAACCACCCGAGGCCTTCCGCCGCGAACTTCTCGAACTGGCGCAGCATCCACTGCCCGGCATGCACCGCTACATGAACAACGCCGGCTACGAGGAAACCCGCGCCGCCGTGGCCGATGTGCTCAGTGAAAAATCGCCGCAGCCGGTCAAGGCCGGCCAGGTCGTCATGACCTGCGGGGCCGGCGGCGCCCTCAACGTGGTGCTCAAGACCATCCTCAACCCCGGCGAAGAAGTCATTATTCTCGCGCCCTATTTCGTCGAATATAAATTCTACGTCGACAACCATGGCGGCGTCACCAAGGAAGTCTGGACCGACCGCGAGACCTTCCAGCTCGACCTTGCGGCTATCGAAGCCGCCATCGGCCCCAACACCCGGGCGATCATCGTCAACAACCCGAACAATCCCACCGGGGTCATCTACCCCGAAGCCGACCTCAGGGCCCTCGGCGCCTTGCTGGCGCGCAAAGAGCAAGAACTGGAACGCACCCTGGTCGTTCTCTCCGACGAACCCTACGCCCGCATCGCCTACGACGGCCAGCAGGTCCCCGGCATCTTCGGCTGCGTCAAAAACTCGGTCGTCGTCACCTCCCACTCCAAGGACCTGGCCCTTCCCGGCGAGCGGATCGGCTACCTGGCCGCCAATCCACAGATGGATAACGTCGAACTGTTCATCGACGGCGCGGTCTTCTGCAACCGGGTGCTCGGCTTCGTCAACGCCCCGGCCCTGATGCAACGGTTGGTCACCAACATCCAGCGGGAGAGCGTCGACATCGACGAATACCGCCGCAAGCGGGACCGGTTGTACAACCACCTGACCGGCCTCGGCTTTTCGATGGTCAAGCCCGGCGGCGCCTTTTACCTGTTTCCCAAGTCGCCGCTTGCCGACGACGTCGAATTCGTCAAAAAAGCCCAGCAGCACAACATTCTGCTCGTCCCCGGGGTCGGCTTCGGCGCCCCCGGCTTCTTCCGTATCGCCTACTGCATCGATATGGCCATCATCGAGCGGAGCCTGCCGGCCTGGGAAAAACTGGCCCGGGATGTGGGGCTGATTTAACCACCTCGGAAACATGACCACCCCCCTGCCCCCTCCTTACCAAGGAGGGGGAGTCTCCTCCGGGGATAAATAAGAAAAGCCCCCTCCTAGATTAGGAGGGGGTTGGGAGTGGTAGATAAAAAGGAAAATAAATGGATAAAAACTTTCTGACCCCCGCCGAGACGGTGCGGGCGATCATGGAGAATGGCAAGCGGGTGACCACCCAGCCGCTGGCGCGGACCGTCGTGCTGAGCCTGCTGGCCGGTTTCTACATCGCCTTCGGCGCCGAACTCGCCACCGTGGTCACCGCCGGAACGGCCGAACAGGTCGGCGCGGGGATCTCCCGCCTGCTCGGCGGCAGCGTCTTTTCCCTCGGCCTGATGCTGGTGGTGATCTGCGGCGCCGAACTCTTCACCGGCAATAGTCTGCTGACCAAAACCGCCCTGCATGGCGAGATCACCTGGGTCAAACTGGCCGAAAACTGGCTGGTGGTGCTGCTCGGCAACTTCGTCGGCTCGCTCTTCTTCGCCTGGCTGATGTTCCGCTCCAACCTCTGGCAGGCGCCGCACATCGCCGAGCACGCCATCGCCATCGCCACCGCCAAAACCAAACTCCCCTTCGATGTCGCCCTGGTTCGGGGCATCCTGTGCAACTGGCTGGTCTGCCTGGCCGTCTTCATGGCCACCGCCGCCCGCGACATTTCCGGCAAGATGCTGGCCTGCTACGGGCCGATCATGGCCTTCGTCGCCAGCGGATTCGAGCATTCCATCGCCAACATGTATTTCATCCCCGCCGGCATGTTCATCGCCAACCGCCTCCCGGACGCCGACCCGGCCCTGTGCTGGAGCAACTTTTTCCTCGGCAACCTGCTGCCGGTCACCCTCGGCAACATCATCGGCGGCGTGGTCTTCGTCGGCTTCGCCTACTGGTTCATCCACCTGCGGGGGCAAAAGGTCGGGGAGTGAACAGGATACTGATTCTTTTCGCGCATCCGCGCTACGAAAAGTCATGGGTCAACAGGGCGTTGCTCAGGGGTCTTCACGATCAGGAAGAGATCACCGTCCACGATCTCTACGAACAGTATCCCGATTTCAATATCGACGTGGCCCGCGAACAGGAACTGCTGCTGGCGCACCAGATCATTGTCTGGCATTACCCCCTGTACCTGTACGGCGCGCCGGCCATCATCAAACAGTGGATGGATCTGGTGCTGGAGCACGGCTGGGCCCACGGCGAAGGGGGCGACCACCTGGTCGGCAAGCGGATTTTCAACGCCGTCACCACCGGCGGCACCCGGGCCAGCTTCACCCACGATGGCTTCAACCGCTACACCCTTCCTGAACTGTTGCGCCCCATGGAGCAGGCGACCCATCTCTGCCGGATGACCTGGCTGCCCCCCTTCGCGGTGCAGGGGACCTACCAGCTGACGGACGCCCTGCTGGCCGACTATGCCGAACTGTACCGACGGGTGCTGCACACGCTGGCGCAGTCTCCCCCGCCGGAGAGGATCATGGAGTACGAACTGCTCAATGACTGGATCGCCGACCTGACCCGACGGGAACGGCCATGACCGATACCCTGCTCGGGCAAGCCGTCGTTTACCTGGCCGCCGCGCTGATCTGCGTGCCCATCGCCAAGCGTCTGGGAATGGGCACGGTGCTCGGCTACCTGCTGGCCGGCATCCTCATCGGCCCTTTCGCCCTCGGTTTTATCGGCCAGGAGGGAGGGGATATCATGCACTTCGCCGAATTCGGCGTGGTCATGATGCTCTTCCTGATCGGCCTGGAGCTGGAACCGGCCCATTTCTGGCGGATGCGCTCCAGCATCCTGGGTCTGGGCTCGCTGCAACTGGCCCTGACCACCCTGGTTCTGAGCGGTGGACTGCTGCTTTTGGGCCTCGGCTGGCGGGGGGCGGTGGCCGGGGGGCTGGCCCTGACCATGTCCTCCACCGCCATCGTCCTCCAATCCCTCAAGGAAAAAGGGCTGGGGAGCTCCCAGGCCGGGGCGAGCTCCTTCGCCGTGCTGCTCTTCCAGGACCTCGCCGTCATCCCGATCCTGGCCCTGCTCCCCTTTCTCGCCCTGCAGGCCGGAGCGGGCACGGCCCCCGGCGAGGCCCCGGCGCTGCTGGCCGGCCTGCCGGTCTGGGTCAGGGCCGGATCGGTCCTCTTCGCCGTGGTCGCGGTCATCGTCATGGGCCGCTACATCGTCGTCCCCCTGCTGCGCATCGTCACCAAGGCGAGCGTCCGCGAACTTTCCGTTGCCGCGGCGCTGCTGATCGTCATCGCCATCGCCCTGCTGATGCAGCTGGTCGGGCTGAGTCCGGCGCTGGGGGCATTTCTCGCCGGGGTGCTGCTAGCCAACAGCGAGTTCCGCCACGAACTGGAAAGCGACATCGAGCCCTTCAAGGGACTGCTGCTCGGCCTCTTCTTCATCGCCGTGGGGGCCTCGATCAACTTCAAACTGCTCGCCGAGAACCCCGGCACCATCCTCTCCCTGGTGCTGGCCATCGTCGCCGTCAAGGCAGCGGTGCTGATCGTAGCGGGGCGGCTGTTCCAGCTCTCCTTCGACCAGAACAGCATCTTCGCCATCGGTCTGTCGCAGGTGGGCGAGTTCGCCTTCGTCCTGTTCGCCTTCATCCACCGGCTGGGGATCATCGGCAGCGACTGGACCGACACCCTGATGGCCGTCACCGCCCTCAGCATGACCCTGACCCCGTTGCTCCTGCTGCTCAACGAACGGCTGGTCCTGCCCCGCTTCGGCATCCGGCAAGAGGAGGAAAAAGCCGCCGACCTGATCGATACGGAGCATCCGATCATCATCGCCGGATTCAGCTCCTTCGGCGCCACCCTGGGGCGGTTTCTGCGCGCCAACGGGGTCGAGGCGACGATTCTGGACAACAACTCGGACCGGGTCGATCTGCTGCGCAAGATGGGCTTCAAGGTTTTCTACGGCGACGCGACCCGGCTCGACATCCTCCATTCGGCCGGCGCCGACAACGCCCGCATCCTGTTTATCGCCATCGACGCACCGGCGACCGTCGCCAGTCTCGTCGCCACGGCGAAAAAACATTTCCCCGGCCTCAAGATCATGGCCCGCGCCGGCAGCAACCTCGACGCCCACGAACTCATCGACCTCGGCGTCGACCAAATCTACCGGGATTTTCTCGACACCTCGCTGCGGGCGGGGGTGGACGTGCTGTCCAGCCTGGGGCACCGGCGCTACAGCGCGACCCGGGCCGGCCAGCACTTCATGAAATACGACGAAGCGGCCATGCAGCAACTGGCGCCCCATCGCCACGATGAAAGCGATTACATCTCCAACGCCAAAGAGCTGATTCGCCTGCAAGAACAGCTGCTGGCCAACGACCGCGCCGTCATCCACAACCAGCACGATCACGCCTGGGACACGGACAGCCCGGTCACGGCGGCGACGGAAAATTTTGGAATCGGAAAAGGACCAGGTTCGACCTGACCCTTTCGTGGCTATGCTAGACTTGTCCCCCCCCACTTTCCTACACAGATGATAACCGGTGGCGGGAAAAACGAAAACGGTTGCTTTATTTACCACAGATTCAAAGACGAATAAATCCCGCCAGGCTTTTTCTGAGGGTCTGGCCCCACGGCAAAAAAGAACCGGGCACGCTGTATATCAGCGTGCCCGGTTCTTTTTTGCCGTGGGGCGTGGTGCGCAAACACCCATTGGATCAACTGTAGTGGGCAATGAAATTCCTGGCGGTGTTCGCCCGCAGACCCGTCGCAACTCTGGAGACTGGGGGAGGAGATGGGTCGAAATTCCCGTTCGGTGACAGTGCCCTTTCACCGCGCCGGAATTCTGACAGGGTTGGTTTTGGGTGAGCGGGAGTAATTTGTCGTCTGCGTCAAGCCGGATTAGAAACAGTGTTTGTACAAGGTTTTCGTGGGGTTACCGAATCTCCGCAAACAACGGGTGTTACCTGTGAAAAATGCCTATAAAACAAATACTTATGATAAACGCTGTCCATTTCATGGCACAAATATTGCTAAATAATTAGAATCATAATATTAAAAAATGACTCGATGGTTTCTCAGAATCATTATGAATGTTGGGTGGATTTTAAATGGCAAGGAGGTCGAGGTTTCGGCGGCGCGGCTGGGATGAAATTACCGGCATGCAGAGTCGTGCCCAATCGAAATTCTGGGTCACAGTGAACGGTCTACTTACGAAAAAGGTGGGAAAAAGATGAAACTAAAAGCCAAAATAACCATATCGTCGGTCAGCATTGTCTTGTTTGCCGTGATTTCAATGCTTGGCATCGTCCTGTTGCAAAAGACCTCCCTTGAAAGGGAGGTCGGAGTCGAAATCGACAGCCTGGCCCGCGGGGAGGCCGAAAAAATCGCGCAGGACGTTTATCTCATGTGCCGGGCCGCTCAGGAATCCGTCCAGCAGATGGTCGATGCGAGTCTCGAGGTCGCCCGGAACGTTCTGCAGCATTCCGGGGCGGTGTCACTGGGGGAAGAAACCGTGGAATGGAAGGCCGTCAACCAGTACACCAAGGAGGAACAGACCGTTCATCTGCCACAAATGCAGGTAGGAAACGTCTGGCTGGGACAAAATAGCAATATCCAGATTCCCTCCCCGGTCGTCGATGACGTCAAAAAGCTTGTCGGGGGAACCGCGACCATCTTTCAGCGCATGAATGCGGCTGGAGACATGCTACGGGTTTCCACCAATGTCGAGAAACTTGATGGCAGCCGCGCCGTCGGCACCTTTATTCCCCACACCAACCCGGATGGTTCCCAAAATCCGGTAATTGCCGCGGTTCTGAAAGGAGAAACGTTTCGCGGGCGGGCGTATGTGGTCAACGCCTGGTACGTCACCGCCTATGAACCGATCTGGAATGCTCCCCGCACCGAGGTTATCGGCATCCTCTATGTCGGGGTCAAGCAGGAAAACGTCGAGAGCCTGCGCAAGGGGATCATGGACATCCAGGTGGGCAAAACCGGGTATGTCTACGTGCTGGGCGGTAGTGGCGAGGAAAAAGGGACCTACATCATCTCACAAGGGGGCAAGCGGGACGGGGAAAAGATTCTGGACGCCCGGGACGCCGCTGGCCAACCCTTCATTCAATCGATTATCGCCAAGGCGACGGCGTTGAAAAATGTGGGTGGGTCGCAAACCATTCCGGTGGCATTCGAAAGCTATCCATGGAAAACCCCCGGGGAGCCGGAAGCCAATATGAAGACGGCGGCCATTACTTACTTTGCCCCCTGGGACTGGGTGATTGGTGCAAGTTATTATGACGCCGATTTCGCCGGCTCGTACCAAGCAGTGAGCCGGTCTGTCGATCGAATGATCGGCTGGGTCATGTGGATAGCCCTGATCGTGGTCGCCGTCTCGGTCCTCGGCAGTTTTCTGCTGGCCAACGGAATCAGTCGCCCTCTTGGCAAGGCGTTGCACATGATCGAAGAATTGGAAAAAGGAAATCTCGATGAACGGCTGGCCCTCGATAGAAAAGATGAAATCGGACGATTGGCCAAAGCTATGAACGCCTTCGCCGACAACATGAAATATGAAATCCTGACGGCTTTTCAGAAACTGGCGGAGGGGAATTTCACCTTTAAGGCCAAGGGGATGATCATGGCGCCCCTAGGAAAAACCAATGCGCAACTCAACGCCTTCATGGGAAATATCCAGGCGGCAGGCAACCAGATCGCCGCTGGCAGCGCTCAGGTCAGTGATGCGAGCCAGTCCCTGGCGCAGGGAGCGACCGAATCGGCCAGTTCCCTCGAACAGATTACCGCTTCGATGAACGAATTGAGTGCCCAGACCGCGCTAAACGCACAAAACGCGACCCAAGCCAACCAGCTGTCGGCCCAAGCCAAAGCTTCCGCCGAAAAAGGCAATGCCCAGATGCAGGCGATGGTCGTGGCCATGGGTGAAATTAACGAATCGGGACAAAATATTTCCAGGATCATCAAGACCATCGATGAAATTGCCTTCCAGACCAACCTGTTGGCCTTGAACGCTGCGGTCGAGGCTGCGCGGGCCGGTCAGCACGGCAAAGGTTTTGCGGTGGTTGCCGAGGAGGTCCGCAACCTGGCGGCCCGTAGCGCCAAAGCGGCGCGGGAGACGGCCGAGCTGATCGAGGGTTCGGTCAAGAGGACCGAAAACGGGACCGCCATTGTCGGTCAAACGGAGGCGGCACTGCGCGAGATCGTGGGGGGCATCAACAAGGTTTCGGACCTGGTGGCGGAGATTGCCGCCGCCAGCAATGAACAGGCCCAAGGGATCATTCAGGTCAACCAGGGACTGGGGCAGATCGACCAGGTGACCCAACAGAACAACGCCAATGCCGAAGAGAGCGCGGCGGCGGCCGAAGAACTCTCCGGGCAGGCGGGAGAACTGCAGCGGATGCTGGCGCAATTCACTCTGGCAGGGTAGGAAGGGGGGGCGAAAGCAGAGGGGGAGCCTGTCAAACGTAGATTCACCCTATTGCACATCCGTGCCACAGAAACCTTGACTTCATTATCCCGGCGCGGGGAACCGGGACAGATCTGATTATTGCCAATGAGGAAATATTAGATCTGTCCCGGATTTCGTTTCTCACTGCTTAACCAATTCCACCCGGCGGTTTTTCGCTTTTCCGTCCTCGGCGTCGTTTGAGACAATGGCGTTGAGCGGGACATCCTATTTGTCAATTAACTCCGCCGTTTGGCTGCCCTTAGTTGACAAACAAACAATGTCCCAGGAAAGCTCCCCGATGAAAGCGATTACATCTCCAACGCCAAAGAGCTGATTCGCCTTCAAGAACAGCTGCTGGCCAACGACCGCGCCGTCATCCACAACCAGCACGATCACGCCTGGGACACGGACAGCCCGGTCACGGCGGCGACGGAACGGCACGAAAATGCGGAAGGGACGGGCTGAGGCAGGTTCCTGAGTGATAAGTGAAGGCAAAGCAAGACGCGCTCTGCGGGGTAATTATTAGTGAAAACCAGGACAGATCTGTTTATTGCCAATCAGGGTCTGTAGGAATATGCCGATCCCCCTTAGCTTCATTTCCTGGATGTCGGTTGGAATAACTTCCGAGAAAAATCCGCAGCGGAATTTCGCTGCGACCGGAACAAACGGGCATCTCGGAAGGCAGGGTTTCCAGTGACAACGCACTCAGACCAATTTCAACCCTCCACCTAATGCAAGATGATTTATAAGACGCAACCACCTTTCTGCTAATCCGAGTGTCATGGGTTCGAGTCCAACCTAGACATGATGCTGCCGTTTTGTAATAATTGTCGCCCCTAACCATGTCATCCACTTTGCACCTACGGCGCCGGCCACCTCCTTCGGAGTTGCCGGTTACGAACCGCGTTTGCATCCGATGATTTTTTTTTGGTCACGTTTCGCCATTCGCCTTCTGGAGAAAAACAAGACGTACCTTCTTTGGGCTAAACACCCGACTGAGTATAATTAATAAAGGAAAATTTATGGTGCAATTCATAGATTCACGGTTTGAGCTCTCAGCGCCATAAACGCCTCAGGACAAAGCCCCATTTTCTTTATGAACTTCTTGTGTTTTAGAGGACTTATGCACTTTCGTTTATTAGCTATGGTAATACTGACGGCTGGTCTCCTTTTTGGCGAGCCCAAGCTTGCCTCAAGTGAAGAAGGTTCAATTCCACCTTTGTCGGAAAGCCTTCTCCTGAAACAGCCGCTGTCTTTTTGCGGGGAGGTTGTCCCATTAGAAGATTCCGAAGTTCGAGAGCGTATGGAAAAGGAGCTCCTGCTGTCTCTCTGGGACCGGGATCAGGCCATTTTATGGCTGAAACGATCAACACGCTATTTCCCTGTTATTGAAGCCGTGCTATCCCAGGCTGAACTGCCCGATGATCTGAAATACGTTGCACTCGCCGAGAGCGCTTTGCGGCCCGATGCCGGCTCACCCAAGGGCGCGATGGGTTATTGGCAATTTATGCCAGAGACGGGGCGCCTATACGGCTTGACCATTAATAAGTCAATCGATCAACGAAGAAACCTGTCTGCATCGACCCTGGCCGCAGCAGCTTATTTCTCCAAGCTTTACGAAGAATTGGGATCATGGAGTCTGGCCGCGGCGGCATATAACATGGGAGAGGAAGGCCTAAAGGCGGAAATTCTGGTTCAGAATGTCAGCAACTTCTACCGTCTCTACTTGCCGTCGGAAACCCAGCGGTACCTGTTCCGGGTTCTATCGGCCAAATTGATTCTGGAGAATCCGGAACGTTATGGCTTTCACTTGCAGGAGGAGGATTATTATCCTCCCATAAGATTTGACACAGCCGAACTGACCTGTCATGAGGAGACCAGCCTGACGGTGGTGGCACAGGCGGCACGGACCGATTTCAAGCGGATCAAGGATTTGAACCCTGAGTTGCGAGGTCACTATCTGGCGACTGGAACCTACGCACTGGCAGTCCCCGAAAACACGCCACCTGGGTTCCAAAAGCGTTTTGACACGATTCATCGGGAATGGAGTCAGCAGAGGCAGGAGCGGATCTACATTGTTCAGCCCGGCGACAACCTCTCGACCATTGCTGAACGTTTTCGCGTACCCTTGGCCGCAATCCTGATATGGAATCGTATAAACATCAATAGCCCGATTCATCCCGGTGATCGTCTGATTATCCACCCCGTTGGAAGTCGCACCGACAACCCCTGAGTTCAGTTCTTTCTTCTATCGAACACCGCCTATCACACACGAAAAGCCTTCGATTGCCAAATCGAAGGCTTTTCTGATGAAGCACGGTTTATCAGACGCAAAAACGCCCCCGATCGCCAAATCGGGGGCGTTCTCATTTGTCGCTATCTTTCGCACAGCTCCCGGGGCTGCAGTTTTCCAGCACCCGATAATTAAATTCCATTGTTCACAGAATCGATTTCCGATAGAATGTATTGCAAATGCAACGCAAGGAGGTACGTGATGAAATCAGCAACAATTCCTTCTCTGCGGGTTGAACCCGAACTTCGCCAAGCCGCTGAAAGTGTATTGCGTGAAGGAGAAACCTTGTCCAGTTTTATGGAAGAGGCATTGCGGTCTGGTATCCAGCACCGGAAAATCCAGCGAGAATTTATTGCCCGTGGTTTGGCCGCAAGGGACGAGTCTCGACGGACCGGGGAATATTACTCGGCAGAAGATGTCTTCAATGAACTGAGCGGGATGCTTGATCAGGCAGAGGCAAAGAGGAATAAGTGAATTATCGGATTCGCTATACCCGGGCAGCTAAGGACGATCTTGTTCGGCTCTATGGTTTCCTTGTTGAACGGGACGTCGATGCTGCATGTAAAGCCCTGGATTCCATTCAGAAGTGCATAGAATTTCTACAAGAATTTCCCTTCACCTGCCGGAAGGCAACGCCCGAAGATCCCCTGTTGCGCGAAATGATCATTTCTTTTGGTGCAAGGGGGTATGTCGTTCTTTTCGAAATTGAGGACAGTAAGACCGGTACCATTTTAGCGGTTCGGCACCAGCGCGAGGAGGACTATCACTAACTCCAAGGGAAATTGACCGGTTCGTTATTGCACCCAATCCAAAACACAAAAAGACCCCTTCTGAAAATCAGGCGAGGCCTTTCTTGTTTGTTATTCCGGAGGTTTATCTGTGGATTTATAAGGGACCAGAAACCATTTTTCTATTGCGTCAATGAGACCCCCCCGAACACCCCTTCGTTCTCACTGTTTGACCAACTCCACCCGGCGATTTTTCGCTTTTCCGTCCTCGGTGTCGTTCGAGGCGATGGGGGCGAGGGAAGAGACGCCATGGGACTTGAGGCGCTCGCTCGCGATGCCGTGTTTGCCGGCGAGGGTCTTGGCCACGGCGTCGGCGCGGTCTTTCGACAGTTTCATGTTGGAATCGAAGGAGCCCACATTGTCGGTATGACCGACCACGTACACCTTCAGTTCGGCGTCGTTCCCGAAAAGTTTGGCGATTTCCGAAATGGCGGCGGCGGATTCCGGCTTGATCTCCGATTTTCCGGTATCGAAATAGATGCCGTAGATCGACACATGGCCGGTCGCATTAATGTCGTTGCCCATCACCTCGGCACTGGCCACGACCTCCTGTTTCATCCCTTCCTTTTCGATGATCGTCAGCCGGTACATCTGGTCATACGAACGAACCTCGGCCCAGAATTCTTTATCCTCCTTTTGCAGCACAATGGTGGAGGCCCGGTTGAAATTGTCGTCAAAGAGGACGTTGCCGCCGATCTTCTTCAAAGCTTCCTGGATGTTGCGGCGGATTTTCAGTTCGCCGGGCTTCGCCGCATCCTTCTTCAGCTTGTATTCGATGTAGTACTTGTGGCCCTCGACCATCACCGGCTGCTTGTCCTGGCCGATGAATTTCTGGCTGGCGAATTCGTTGTCCTGATAAGCCGAAATGAAAAAATCGGGCATCCGCGACAGCAGCGGGTGGTCCTTGCTCCCCTTCACGTCCTGCTCGGCGGCCATGGAGAGCCCAAAACCTGTCAGCACAAACACCATACCGAGAATCACTGCCAATCGAATTTTCATGTTATTTCCTCCTGGTTTCCGTTCACTTTCCATGCGAGCGCCGCCTAAAGCAGGATATTTGCGATAACGAAGCCGCTGCAAACCGGGATTGAGCTAAATCCCGGGTGACGCCGGTCCAATCGCATGGGATTGTATCGGGGACCTTACGACGCAATGAGCAAAAGGATAGCGTGAACAGGAACCTGCGGCAATGGAATATTTACCGACACAAATATCCCGGTTCCTTCGGGGATCTCACCCGGTCACCGAAACCACTTCTTCAAAGGTGGTGATCCCTTCAAGCATTTTCCGCACCGCAGCCTCCCGCAGCGTGACCATGCCGTCGGCCCGCACCGCCTCGTAGAGAGCCGGCAGGTCGATCCGATCGGACAGCACCTCCCGCACCCGGGGAGTGAAATCCATGATCTCGAAAATCCCGGTGCGCCCCTTGTAACCGGTGCCGCGGCATTCGTTGCAGCCGGTCCCCTCCCACACCGGGATCTCGGCGCCGTCCAGATGCAGGTAGGCGATTTCTTCGGCGGTCAGCAACCGCTGCCGTTTGCAGTGTGTGCAGATGGTCCGAACCAGCCGCTGGGCGTTGATGCCGATGACCGTGGAGGCGATGAGAAAGGAGGGGACGCCGAGGTCGAGCAGACGGATGACCGAGGCGGGAGCGTCGTTGGTATGCAGGGTGGAAAGGACCAGATGACCGGTCAGGGCGGCCTGCACCGCGTTGTCGGCGGTTTCCTTGTCGCGGATCTCGCCGATCATGATGATGTCGGGGTCCTGGCGCAGGATGTTACGCAGCACAGTGGCGAAGGTGACATCGATGGCCGCCTGCACCCCGACCTGATTGAATTCCTCCATCACCATCTCGATGGGGTCTTCCACGGTGACGATATTGACTTCGGGCGAGGCCAGCGCCCGCAACGAGGAATAAAGGGTGGTGGTCTTGCCGCTGCCGGTGGGTCCGGTCACCAGAATGATGCCGTTGGGTTTGCGGATGAACGAGCTGTAGAGCTGGTATTCGCGCGGATAGAAGCCGATCCGTTCAAGATCCTGCATGAGCACTTCGGGATCGAAAATACGGATGACCACTTTTTCACCGAAAGCCACCGGCAGGGTCGACACCCGCAGTTCGATTTCTTTGTCCTTGTGGCGGGTCTTGATGCGGCCATCCTGAGGCCGCCGTTTTTCGGCCAGGTCGAGCCGGGAAAGAAGCTTGATGCGCGACACGATGGGCGGATGCAACCGGCTGGGAACCGTGTGAATGTTGTGCAGCACGCCGTCGACCCGCAGCCGAACCAGCGACTTTTCCCGCTTCGGTTCGATATGGATATCGCTGGCCCGCTGATCGAAAGCGTAACGGAGCAGCGACTCGACCGCCGAAATAATGTGCTTGTCGCTCCCTTCAATTTCGGCCTGACCACGCATCTGGAAATACTGCTCCAGGTTGGACAACTCGGTGCCCCGTCCCATTTCGTTTTCGGCGGCGATGACCGAGGCCCGAAAACCGAAAAATTCGCCGAGCACCTTGAGGATGTCGCTACGCGAGGCGAGCACCCGCTTGATCTGGATGTTGCGCGCCCGCTTGATATCCTCGATCGGCTCGGTATTGAAGGGATCGGCCACCGCCACGGTCACGATCCCCTCCGATTCGGCTACCGGCACCATCAGATTCTTCTGGGCGAAGGCCCGGGGGATGTGTTCGGTCACCACCGCCAGGTCGAGCTTGAGCAGGTCGATTTTCTGGTAGTCAAGCCCAGCCGCCTGGGCGATGGCCTCGGTCACGGCGTCTTCGGTCAGCAGGCGGCCGTCGGCCGGGCTTTCCAGATTGAAGGAACAGATCACCTCGGCCGGAGAGACCAGGTCGGCACCAAGAAAGCGTCGGGAGGCGCCGGCCTGCAGCTGTTTCTGCAACCGGGCCGCCTGCGCCTCCCCTTTTAACTGGATCAGCTCGAACTGTTCCTGGCTGACATATCCCTTTTGCAGCAACACCCGGCCGACACTGCTCAGGGTCAACGATTGTTTTTGCGGCATGTTGCCCCCCGGCAGCTTTCAAAATAAAGCCCACGAATACGAAACATTCCTTCCGCCCTCCATTTTATCGCCCACCGCGAAAGACGAGAGGACGTCCCCCGGCAACGAGCCAATTGATCCTCCCGAATTCAACGACAGACTTGGTTGCGCCCCCGTTTTTTGGCCCGGTACAGGGCCTGATCGGCCGCCTTGAGTACCTGACCGGGCTCCTTCAATGTCCCTCCCCGCTCCGCCACGCCAATGCTCACCGTCACCCGGAGCTTGCCGGCCGACTTTTTCGCCGGCGGACGGGCCGGTTTTTTACGCGGACGAAAACGTCCGCGCAGTGAAAACTCCGAAAGTTCGATATTTTCGCGCAGCTGTTCGAGCGCCGGCAGCGCTTCTTCAACCGAACACCCCGGAAACAGCAAGGCGAACTCCTCCCCTCCGTAACGAAAGGCCCGCCCGCCTCCTCGAACGGCGGACAGCCGAGCCGCCACCATCCGCAACACCTGGTCACCCACATCGTGACCGTGGCGGTCGTTGAACTTCTTGAAAAAGTCGATGTCGACCATGGCCAGGGTATAGCGGCTGCCGAGTTTCAGCAACGCCTCGTTCATCGCCCGGCGGGCGGGCAACCCGGTCA
>MHXM01000040.1:21904-23822 GCA_001825565.1 Desulfuromonadaceae bacterium GWC2_58_13 | reverse complement strand
CGAAAGGCCATGAAGTGGAAGGTTTCCAGAAGGCCCAGCACCAGGATCAGCCCGGCGGAGGCAAACAGCAGCGGCCAATGCGCGCGGGGCCCGACCAGCGCCAGGGCAATGGCTGCCAGTGCCCAGAAGAATCCGGCTTCGAGCACTCCAGGACGACGGACAAAGCGAAACAGCATCACGGCCAGGGACAGACCGCAGGCGGCCAGCACCGGCTGGCCCAGGGGGACGGAGGTAAACACAGGAAAATTCAGCAGGGGCGTTTCCAGCAAGGCGAGGGTTTCGGCAAACCGGTACTGATAGAGCCAGATTCCGCCGCCGACCTGCGCCGCCAGCAACACCAACCGCGACAGGCCGCGCACGGTCAGCAAACCCCGCTCGGACAGGCAGGAAAAAACCGCCAGGTTCAGCGGCAGAAGCACGCCAACCAGCGACAACAGCAGAGAACGCCCTTCGCTACCGGGCGCCAGAGCCAGCAGTCGTTCAGCCAGGGCCAGGGCCAGGATGGCCAGAAACAGGCGGCTGCGATTGAAGCGCCAGCCGAGAAAAAGCCCTGCGGCTATGACGATCCAGAGGATGAACCCCTGCGCGGGGAGCAACGATGCGAGCAAGTTCGGCTGGTGCAACAGAAGGAAAACAGCGCCGAGCAGCGCGCCGCCGGGGAGAAAAAACGGATAGAGCAAGGTACCGAAAAAAGTCCGCAAGGCAAGTCCTGACAATGTCGATCAAACGGAAGGACGAATATCCTTGACCCTCAGCTGCACGTCGGTCCGCCCTTTCCATTCGTTGAGGGCAGGCGAAAAGAGGAGATCCACCGCACCGGACAATTCGGCGAGGCGGTCGGCCATGCCGAAGGCGATGCAAGGCAAGCTGTAACCGTCCTGGCGGGCGGTGAAACGCAGATGGTCACCGCCGACCACGGACGGCTGTTGCGCCCGGACCCCAGTCACGACAAAGGCCGGTTCGGGATTGCCGGAACCGAAGGGATTCAGGTCGGCCAACTGGCGAACCGTTTCTGGGGTGAGCTCTTCGAGCAGCACTTCGCCGTCGTGAAACAGCCGGGGAACCAGCTCGTCGTTCCCGAGCATCTCGGCGGCCACCCTTTCGAACGCTTCGATAAAGTCCGCAATGCAGGCCTCGTCGATGGACAGGCCGGCGGCATAGGCGTGCCCGCCGAAGCCAAGCAGGTACGGTCGGCAGCGGCAGAGCGCGTCGTAGAGGTGGAAACCCCGGATCGAACGGGCCGATCCCTTGCCCTGACCACCGTCGAGAGCGATCAGTACCGTCGGTCGGTGGTAGCGTTCGACCAGCCGGCTGGCGACAATGCCGATCACCCCGGGATGCCAGCGCGAATCGGCCAGGACAATCGAGCACCGCCGCCCTTCATCCCCTTTTTCCAGCCGTTCGATGGCCTGCTCCAGTGCTTCCTTTTCGATGGCCTGGCGCTCGCGATTGAGG
Source organism: Desulfuromonadaceae bacterium GWC2_58_13 (assembly GCA_001825565.1). Taxonomy (GTDB): domain Bacteria; phylum Desulfobacterota; class Desulfuromonadia; order Desulfuromonadales; family Trichloromonadaceae; genus Trichloromonas. The sequence goes on along the minus strand of MHXM01000040.1, from coordinate 22,367 downwards.
ACATCGAGAAACTGGGCGATTTCGGTCGCCTCGGCCAGCCGCTCGCTCAGCAGCAGGTCGACTCCCTGGGACGCGTCTTCCAGCCGGCCGGCCGCATTGAGCCGGGGAGCCAGCCGGAAGCCGACCGTACTACAGGTCACCTTGTCGACGGCGGCCGCGGTTTTCAAAGCCAGGATTCCGGGTCGGGGGGCCTTGTCGAGCAGTTGCAGGCCGAATTTGGTCAGCATCCGGTTGACCCCGGTGAGAGGGACCATGTCGGCAATGGTGCCAAGGGCCACCAGATCAAGAGCGTGCCGCAGGTCGGGTTCGGCCCTGCCGGCAAAGCATCCGGCGTCGCGCAGGGCCTTGCGCACCCCGATCAACAGAAAGAAGGCCACCCCGACCCCGGCCAGATCCTTGAAGGGAAAGGGACATCCCGACTGATGGGGATTGACGATGGCGCAGGCGGGCGGCAGGGTTTCCG
>MHXM01000040.1:8786-21890 GCA_001825565.1 Desulfuromonadaceae bacterium GWC2_58_13 | reverse complement strand
TCGGTGACAATCAGATCGAGGCCCAGCTCTCTGGCCAGCGCGGCCTCGGCCAACGCCGAGATCCCGCAGTCGACCGACACCACCACCCGGATGCCGGCGGCGGAAGCCTCCTGCAGCGCTTCGGCGGAAAGCCCGTAGCCATCCTTCAGCCGCAGGGGGATATGATAATCGACGTCGAAGCCCAGATTCCGCAGACCTTCAACCAGCAGCGCCGAGCCGGTAATGCCGTCCACATCGTAATCGCCGTGCACCTGGACCTTTTCCCGCTCAAGTCGGGCCCGGACCAGCCGCGCAACCGCCTGTTTCATGCCCAGCAGCAAAAAAGGATCGGGCAGGTCCGCCAGTCGCGCATCGATGAACCCACGGGCGCGCTCGGGCGAATCCAGTCCGCGCAGCAGCAGAATCCGCGCGGTCAACGGGGCCACGCCAAGGGCGCTGGCCAGGGCGGCCTCCCGGACGCCATCCCCGGGGGTTTCCCGCGCGGCCCAGATTCTGCGAGTTACGGGTTCCATGAAATACCTGCCCTTTCATCCGGTTCGGTGAGAATGGGAGCCACCTGAACCGAGCCCAGGTACCCGGTTCTGCGACCATCGAAAAACGTCCCCTCGATCGACGGAATATCGGTGGTTCCCCAGAAGTTGCGAGGCATCGCCACATCCTCGGGAACGTCTTCCCCGAGCACCACGGCATACTCGCTATTGCCGTGGATCCTGTTCAGCTCGATAAGAAAATCCCGGGGAAAGGCGGTGAAAAAAAACCCCCGCCGGTTGTCGACGATCTCATTGCGGCGAATCAGCGGCGCGCCGAAATGAAAGCGGATGGCGGTGCCGTTGCGGCGCAGCAGGTTGTTTTCAATCCGCATCGGACTGGAAAAGAACCGGATGCCGACCAGGTTATTCTCGAACAGGGATTCCTCGATATGAACCGTCGAATCCTGGCTGTGCACCGCGCTGTCCGCCTGAGTAAACCGGCAGAAGCGAAAACTAGCCCCGGGACTCTGCGACAGATTGATGCCGCCCCAGCTGCCGGCCGGCGCAAGTGGATCGAGATAGCGGAAGGTGATCGGCGCTGCCGGCGTCCCCTCGGCAACCAGCTCGCCCTTGATGATCAATTCACTGCCGGGGAAATTGGGGTGAGTGGTCAACGGATCGCGCCCTTCGCTGGCCGGCAGAAAAACGATTTCGCTCCCGGGAGCGACAATCAGGCGGGAACCCTCCTCGAACAGCACATCGCCATCGAGGTAAATCCTACCCTGCCAGCGAACTTCGCCGCTCAGAGTCCCCGAAATCGGCGGTGTCGGCACGACGCAGGCACAGGGCCAGAAAAGCAGGCCGACAATGACCCATCGGTACGGAATGTAACGACGTCTGCCCAATGCGGAGCCCCCCCGATAAGCAACAGGCCGGGAGTGATCTCCCGGCCTGGCAGTACGTTTCACGGCTGGATGGACCAGCCCCGGCCGACCTCCCGCGAGACCGTCTATTTGGCCGGAGCCAGGGTCGACGCGCCGTCAAGGGATTCGAGTTCGCGACGGATATTGTCGGCGCCCGGTCCGCTGGGATTGATCTGCAGGTAACGGGTCCACACTTCGCGGGCCCGGTTGGGATTCTGGAGATCGTAACGGTAAACCACCCCAAGGTTGTACAGGCTCTGGGCATGGGAAGGATTCAGTTCGCTGGCCTTGATGAAATTCTCTTCGGCCCGGTCGAACCAGCCGAGACGACGAAACATGACTCCCTGGTCGGTCAGCACGTCCGAATCGTTGGGATCGATTTCCAGGGCCTTGTTGTACGCCTCGATCGCCTTGACCGGTTGATTGGAATCGAAATAGGCATGACCGAGCTGGACCCAGGCCCCGCGGTTGCCGGGATCGTTGGCCACCAGATTTTCCATCAACTGAATATCCTGTTGAACATTCACCACCGGGGTCGAAGGCGCGGTTCCCTGCGTCGGCGCGGTGCTCTTGCCACCCTTGCTGACCAGGATACCGACCAGAACCCCGACGACCAGGGCGACTCCGACGAAGAACAGAGTCTCTTTTTTCATGCGATACCTCCCTTGGCAACCGCCTTGGTTCCCTTCCCTCCCTTACGCTCTTCCCAGAAAATAAGCAGCGGGCTGGCGACAAAGATCGACGAATAGGTACCGATCAGGATACCCACCAGCAGGGCGAACGCAAAGGTGTGGATGACCCCGCCGCCGAAAACGAAGAGCGCCGCCACCACCAGCAAGGTGGTGCCGGAAGTGAGAATGGTGCGGGACAGGGTTTCGTTGATGCTGCGATTGACGACCTTGACCAGGCCGTCCTTGCCATGTTTGCCCATGTTTTCGCGGATCCGGTCATAGACGATGATGGTATCGTTCAGCGAGTAGCCGATAATCGCCAGAAACGCGGCGATGACCGGCAGGTCGATTTCCTGGTTGAAGACCGAAAAGGCCCCGAGGGTGATCAGCACATCATGCACCAAGGCGAGGATGGCGCCGACGGCAAACCGGAACTCAAAGCGCCAGGTGACGTAGACCAGAATCCCGATCATGGCGTAAAGAATCGCCATCAACCCTTTTTCTCGCAGGTCCTTGCCAACCTGGGGCCCGACCATCTCGGCCCGCCGCACTTCGACGCTTCCAACGCCGTATTTGCTCTCGATGGCGTTAGCTATCTGCTTTGAAAGGCCTTCCAGTTCCGCGCTGGTATTCTGGGCCCGGATCAGGAACTCGTCGGCGGTTTCGCCGAATTGCTGTACCACCAGGCTGCCGAGTTCAAGCGACTGAAGAGCGTCCTTGATGTCCGCCGCCTTGGTGACCTGGGTGAACTTAACCTGCACCAGCGTTCCGCCGGCGAAATCGATGCCGTAATTGGGGCCGCCCTTGATCAGCAGCGAAACCAGGCCGATTACGATGAGCGCCGCTGAAAACATGACCGCGATGGTTTTTCTGCCGACGAAATCGATATTGATATTGGGACTGATAAGCTCCATCGTGGTCTCCTTATATGCTCAGCCGCTTGATCTGGCGACGCTCCAGGAAGAAATCGAAAATCACCCGCGATACGAAAATCGCGGTAAAGAGCGAAGCGATGATCCCCACCGAAAGGGTGACGGCAAAGCCCTTGACCGGTCCGGTGCCGAACTGGAACAGCACCAGGGCCGCGATCAGGGTGGTAACGTTGGCGTCGATAATGGTCAGAAACGCCTTGCTGTAACCGGCATCCAGCGCATTGCGCACGGTCTTGCCTAGCCGCAGTTCCTCGCGGATGCGCTCGAAAATCAGCACGTTGGCGTCAACGGCCATGCCGATGGTCAACACGATACCGGCAATGCCCGGCAGGGTCAGGGTGGCCTTGAACAGGGACAGCAACGCCATGATGAAGAAAACGTTCAGGATCAAAACGATATTGGCGACCAGGCCGGAGAGTTTGTAGTAGACGGCCATGGCCAGGACCACCAGCAGACCGCCAACCATCACCGAAACGATTCCCATATTGATCGAGTCGCGCCCAAGGGAGGGGCCGACGGTGCGGTTTTCAAGGATATGGACCGGCGCCGGCAGCGAGCCGGCCCGCAGCACGATCGCCAGGTCGGTCGCTTCCTGCTCGTTGAACGCGCCGCTGATCTGGGCGCTGCCGCCGGAGATCCGTTCGCGAATAACCGGGGCCGAATAAACCGTATCGTCAAGGACGATCGCCATGCGTTTGCCGACGTTGGCCGCGGTGATCTGATCGAATCGTTTGGCGCCAACCGAGTTGAAATCGATGGCGACATAGGGTTCATTGAATCGGGTATCGATACGAACCTGGGCGTCGGCCAGCAGGTCGCCGGTCAGGGCGGTTTTTTCATAAACCACCAGCGGATTTTCGGTCGTCTCGCCGGTCTGGCGATTGACGTCCTTTTCATAAAGAAGCTGGGTACCGGGCGGCAGAACCCCTTTAATGGCATCCTGGGGATTGACGTCCTCGGCAACCATCTTGAACTCGAGCCGGGCGGTCTTGCCGAGCAGGGCGATGGCCCGATCCGGATCCTTGATCCCGGGAAGCTGAATCAGGATGCGGTTTTCGCTCTGCAATTGCAGGGTCGGCTCGCTGACCCCGAACTGGTCGACCCGGTTGCGCAGGGTTTCCAGTGCCTGACGAACGGCGTAGTCCTTGACGTTGGCCACCTCCGGGGTACTGAGGCGGTAATTTTTCTGAATATAGCCGCCTTCATCGGACAGGGTCATCGCTTCGAGATTAGGAAAATTCTCCTTCATCAGGGAGTCGACCTGGCTGCCGGCCTGAGCATCGTAAACGGTCACTGCCAGGCGATCGCCGGGCAGCCGTTCAACCCGTTTGAAGATGACGTCCTTTTCGTTCAACAGGCCCTCAATCTGGTCAAGGGTGCTGTCCAGCCTGCTTTCCACTGCCTTGTCCACATCCACGCCGAGAACCAGGTGCATACCACCCTGCAGGTCAAGACCCAGATGAATCGGATCGAACGCCCCGGTCCACCATTCGGGTAAACTGTCGGCCATAAAATTCGGCGCCAGGGAAATCAACGAAAGGAGGAGACAGAAAAAAACCAGCCCCCCTCGCAACTTGAGACTTTTGGACATGGCAGAAAAAATCTCCTTTCGGCTTGATGACGAAACCGCTCCGCGGCTCGTTCGGTCTTGCCGGATATTGAACCAGCGGGTTACTGCTCCTGCCGGGTTCCCACGATCGAAGCGCGATTTACTTTGATTTTAACACCGGTAGCGACTTCGACAATAATGATCGTGTCCTGCAGAGCGGAAATCTTGCCGTGCAGACCGCCGGCGGTCACCACCTGGTCGCCGACCTTGAGACCCTCGATCAGTTGTTTGTGCTGCTTGGCTCTTTTTTGCTGGGGGCGGATCAACAGGAAATAGAAGATCGCAAACATCGCGACCAGCATGATCATGCCTTCGTAACCAGGGCCTCCGCCCGGTTGTGCCGCAGGATTTCCAGCCATTGCGTAAGCTTCAGAAAACATTGTACTTCCTCCTTGATTAGATGCGTTGGGTCATTTGAAAGGGGTTGCGGAAACCAGCTGGCGCTCAGTTTCCTCCATCGATCTGGCGTTTTTCGTAAAAATCTTTTCGGAACCGTTCGAAGGCTCCCGCTTCGATGGCGTTGCGCATCGAAGACATCAGCTGCTGATAATAGTGCAGATTGTGGTGCGTATTCAACATCGATGAGAGAATTTCATTACTTTGGTACAAGTGCCGCAGATACGCCCGGCTGTAGTTGCGACAAACGTAGCAGGAACACTCCGGGTCGAGCGGCCGCGCATCGTCCAGATAGCGGGCCTGCTTGATGCTGACCTTGCCAAAACTGGTGAACATCACGCCATTGCGGGCATTGCGCGTCGGCATGACGCAATCGAACATATCGACCCCGCGGCGAACCCCCTCGACCAGATTCTCCGGCGTCCCCACCCCCATCACGTATCGGGGCTGATTCTCGGGGAGCAGCGGCATGGTCCACTCCATTATTTCGTACATGAGATCGGCCGACTCACCGACGGATAACCCGCCAACGGCATATCCCTCGAAGCCGATTTCCAACAGGTCGGCGACACTCCGCGCCCGCAGGTCCCGATGCATGCCGCCCTGAACGATGCCATACAGGGCCGCGCCGTCATCAACCTGGCGGGCCTGCCGGCAACGGCGGGCCCAGCGACTGGAACGATCGGTGGATGCGGCCACGTACTCACGGCTCGACGGATAGGGGATGCACTCATCAAAGGCCATGATGATGTCCGCCCCCAGCGCCTCCTGGATGGCGATCGACGATTCGGGCGTCAGCACATGACTCGAACCGTCCAGATGCGATTGAAACCGCACACCCTCCTCGTCGATCTTACGCAAAGCGCCCAGGCTGAAAACCTGGAAACCGCCGCTGTCCGTGAGAATCGGCCGATCCCAGTTCATGAACGCGTGCAGCCCGCCGAGCCGGCGAACCAGGTCGTGACCGGGCCGAAGAAACAGATGGTAGGTATTGGCCAGAATGATCTGGGCGCCGATTTCCTTGAGAGTCTCTGGGTACATGGCTTTCACCGTACCCTGAGTCCCAACGGGCATGAATACCGGCGTTTCAATGATCCCGCGCCGGGTATGCACCCGTCCGCGGCGGGCCTGGGACCCGGCGTCCACATTTAAAAGATCGAAACTGAATTTTTTCAAGAATCAATACCAACTCACATAAATGTCAACGGCGGCCGCCTAAAGGATCAGCATGCAATCGCCGTAACTGAAAAAACGAAAGCGCTCCCGAACCGCCCGGCGATAGGCTTCAAGGATAAAATCCCTGCCGGCGAATCCGGAAACCAGCATCAACAGGGTCGATTTCGGCAGGTGAAAATTGGTAATCATGGCGTCGACCATCCGGAATTTAAACCCGGGGTAAATGAAGAGATCGCTGTTTCCTTCCCCCGCCTTCAAGCAACCTGTTTCATCCACGGCGTGTTCAAGGGTCCTGGTGGTCGTCGTCCCCAACGCAAAAACCCGCCGTCCCTCGGCTTTTGCCCTGTTTACCGCGTCGGCCGTCGTCCGGGGGATGTGATAGGTCTCGACATGCATCCGATGTTCAAGGATATTCTCCACCCGCACCGGCAAAAAGGTTCCCAGGCCCACATGCAGCGTCAACGGGCAAATCGTCACTCCCCGGGAGCGCAGTCCCTCCAGTATCCGTTCGGTGAAATGCAGCCCGGCAGTGGGAGCGGCAACCGCGCCGTTGGTTATCGCAAACACCGTCTGATAGCGGTCCCGGTCAAGCTGGTCGTCCTCCCGTCGGATATACGGGGGCAGAGGAATACGACCAACCCGTTCGAGAACCTGGGTAAAGTCCCCCTGGCAACGAAACCGGATATGCCGGTAAGGAGCTTCGCCCCCCGCCAGCAGGGTCCCCTCGATCTCGCCGCCCAGCAGTAGCCGGGCGCCGGCCTTCGGCGTTTTCGAGCAACGGGTGAGACAGGCCCAGTCCTCTTCATGGGAAGCCAGGCGCCGCACCAGAAACACCTCGATCCGGCCGCCGCTTTCCTTCTCCCCCAGGAGCCTGGCCGGAATAACCCGAGTGTCGTTCAGAACCAGCAGGTCTCCGGCGGCGAAATAATCGAGGATATCGGGAAACATCCCGGCCCGAATTTCTTTTTCCCGACGACTTAATACCATGAGCCGGGAATCTTCGCGAGAGTTCGGCGGATGCTGGGCGATCAGCGTCTCTGGAAGTTCAAAATCAAAATGAGTCAGATGCATTAATGCCAGTCGGAAAACGGTGAGGACCCCGAAAAAACCGGGTCTAAATCAACCACAAACAGGGGGGTAAAGTCAATTTCTTTCGGCATCCTAGCCAACCGCCAGATAAACCAGCAGCAATCCGCAAAACATCAGCAACGCCCCCAGGATTCTCAGCGAGGATTCGGGAATTGCAGTCAATTGCCGCAAAGCCTTTTGCATCATCCTGGGCGACAGAAACCAGGGAATGCCTTCGATAATCAATACCACCCCGAGAACCGACAACATAAACTTCATAAAGATCCTCGTCGCCGACCCACAGGCATAAAATCATTGGCAGCAAATTTGCATTTTTTTAATCGTTTATCGAGCGGCACATCTTAAAACCTTGTGCCTTAACAGTCAAGAACGTGTCGCAATAATCGCAAGTGCTGAAGAAATCGATTGATGCCAAGGGTATCAACAGTTTATTCTGTTTCGAAGATTAATTTACGGCCCGTCGTTTGGGTCCGCCGGTAATCCGTCATTTGCATTATCCCGACCGGCATATCGCTGACAAATCCCTGCCGTCGCTTTAATGTTCGTCGGTTTCGGCAAATATGAACCTCATTTTTCACACCTTCATACTCAGTTGACCCGGGAATTTTGATGAATTCTCTGAAAACCAAGTTTCTAGGACTCTCCACCATAATTGCCTTGATGGTCGTGACCCTGACCATTTGGCACCACCTCGTCACCCAGCGCGAAACCCTCAACCAGCTGGCCCAGCAGAACAGCCGGATTCTCGGCGACACCATCCGCAACAGCATCATCACCTTCATGCGTAACGGAGAAAATGCCCGGGTCGGAGAAATTCTCGAAGAAGTCCAGAAAGAACCGGCGCTGAAATATGTCCTTATTTTTGACGAGACGGGCCGCATCCTGCGTGCCGGCAGCCCGGATACGGTCGGCGATCTGGTTCCGGCGATTGACCTGATCGCCTATCGTTCGCAGCAACTTTCCACCAAACATGACCACGACGGCAGTCATTACCAAGCCCGCATTCTTCCCATTTTCAATGAACCAGCCTGTTTTTCCTGCCACGACAAGTCCCAGCGGGTCCTCGGCATTCTCAGCATCCACGTTTCACTGGACGACCTGGTCAGCCTGCAGGGCCAGATCGGTGTCCGTACCATGACCTCGTCGCTGTTCATGCTCGGGTTCCTGATCCTGGCCATCACCGGTTTTGTGCTTTATTATGTTGAAAATCCCATCCGCAACCTGATCAAGGCAATGAACCACCTTGAGTGCGGCGAATTCGACCAAGCTTCCGTATCGATCACCACTTCGAAGGAGATGGCCCAGCTTTCCGATAAATTCAACCGGATGGTCAACCGGCTGCATAACCAGATCCACGAAATGGTCCGGCAAGAAAGGGAAATCGCCGTCAGCAAGGAAAAACTCGCCCACCAGGAACAGATCCAGGGGATGAATCAGACCCTGGAAGAAAGACTCAAGGAAATCGAATATCTCAATACGACTCTCGAAGGACGCATCGAGGAGATCGAGGAAGCCAACTACCGGATAGCCGACCTGGCCGGCGAACTGGAGAACAAAAATACCACCCTGCAACAGGCGGTAACCCGACTTTCCGCACTCTACAACATGGGTCTGGCGATCAATGCCACCATGAATCAGAACAAGCTGTTCCAACTTCTGATCGGCAAAACCGTGGAAACACTGAAAGCCAGCACCGGTTACATTCTGCGGTTCGATAAGGAAACCCATGAACTCACCATCGACGGCACCTACGGCCTGCCGGTGACTCCGCCCGCCGGCATGCGTATTCCCCTCGAAGACGGCGGCGTCTCGCACTGGGTGATCGAAAACCGCAAACCCCTGTTGATTCAGAACATCAACGATACCGACAAGTTCAACAAGGTCAGCCGGCTGGGATTCACCCGCGAGACGGTCATCTGCGCGCCTCTGATGATCAAGGATGAACCGATCGGGACCATTACCATGGCCAACCGGCACAATGGCTCTTCTTTTTACCCGGAAGACCTCGAATTGCTTTCCACCATCGCCGCCCAGGCCAGCGTCGCCATCAACAACGCCCAGCTCTACCAGGAACAGCAGGCCAGTTATCTGAGCACGGTACAGGCTCTGGTTTCGACCATCGAGGCCAGCGACGCCTATACTCGCGGTCATTCCGAACGGGTCACCCGCATCAGCCTGGCCCTGGCCAAACGACTCAGTCTTTCCCCGGAGCGCATCACCCGCCTGGAACAGGCCGCCATCCTGCACGATATCGGCAAAATCGGCATCGACATCGCCCTGCTGCACAAAAAAGGGAAACTGACGGAAAAAAACATCCAGACCCTGCAACAGCACCCCCTGATCGGCGTCAAAATCCTCGAACCGATACAGTTCCTCAAAAACGTCAGGAAAATCATCGAACAGCATCACGAACGCTATGACGGCAAAGGCTATCCCAACAATCTGGCCGGCGAGGATATTCTTTTCGAAGCCCGCATTCTGGCCGTGGCCGACACCTTTGACGCCATGACTTCCGATCGCCCCTATCGCCAAGCGCTCTCCTTTGAAACAGCGATCAAGGAAATCCGGGAATATTCGGGAACCCAATTCGACCCCCAGGTGGCCGAGGTGTTTCTGGAAATGATTAAAAACGGAAGCATTCGACGTTAACCGCGAAAGATAGTCTATGAAAAGGGACCTGAATCACCGGGAATCTGTCCGCAACTGGTCGCTCGGTTACAAGATTCTGCTGCCGTTTTTTCTGATCCTCCTGCTCCTCGGTACGATAACCACCGTTTGCTTTGTCCAGCTCATTACCCAGGCGCTGCAAAAATCCACCGACGAGCGCCTGTTGGCCAGCCAGGAAATCATCTTCCGCGAAATCAAAAAACAGGAAACCCTGCTTGACACTTACGCCGACCTGATCGGCTATGCCTATCTGATCGCGGAGAACGACACGGTCAGTGAAAATCTGATCGTCCAGCAGCAGCACCTCGCTGAAACACTGCGAAACTCCGATATCAGTATCGATATTTATTCGGCGGACAGTTGGAACCAGCTGCCCTCGCAGTCCTTACGCGACCTGATCGACCAGGCCACGCGCAGCGGCAAGAATCGTTTTCGCTTCACCACCGACATTGGCGCGGCCCCGGCGCTGACGATCGCATCGCCCCTGCCCGGGGGTAATCGAACACGACACGTACTGATTTTGCAGTCACCGATAAAACCCTCCTTTCTGCGTGCGCACTCGAGCGGATTCGGGGGGCGAACCTCGCTGCTTTCGCTCACCGGCGAAGTTCTGAGCTGCACCGAAAACAGTCACCAGCCACCGATTCTGTCCCCCAAGGAACTGGAAGATATTCTCAACGGCCAGCAGATCATCCGCACCAGCACCTCCCCGCGATCCATCAAATATCTTTTCAGCGCCATTCCCCTGGGAACATCGGAATTGATCCTTTCGGTCACCGAAATACCGATGACCGACCTGAACGCCCTGGTCAGCTCTTTGACGTTTCAGGGAATCGCCACCGTTCTGGGTTTCGTGCTGCTCGGCGGAATCGTTTATTACCAGATTCTGCAACGGCAGGTCATGCGGCCCATCGAACGACTGATGCGCGCGACCCAGGCCGTCAGTCGGGGAAACCTGGAATTTCACATCGAAACTTCCGCCTCCGACGAACTCGGCCAGGTCGCCAGATCGTTCAACCAGATGACCAAAGAGCTGAAAACGCTCTACGAACAAAAAATTATTCAGGAAACCATGCTGGCGGCGGCGCAGGAAAAACTCCGGTTCCAAAATATTCTGAGTGAGAAGAACCGCCAGATCGAGAAGACCAACGTTGAACTCACCTCCCATGTGAACGAATTGTCGGCCCTGTTCGATCTGATCCAGGAGATGCTGTCTTCACTTGATCTGGACATCCTTTTCGGCCGGATTCTGAAAATTCTGAAAGATGTAGTCCCCTGCGATGAAGTCGTCCTCCTGCTGTACCAGACGGAAGCACGGAAACTGGAAATCCGCAAGACCCTCGGGATCGAACAGACCCTGCTCGACGGACTTTCCTTCGATCTCGATGAAGGCATCACCGGTGAAGTCGCCAGAACCCGAAAAATGATCCATCTGCGCAAGGTTCACGATGATCCGCGCAATCTTCACTACAAGGGTAGAAACGCTACCATCGGTTCGCTTCTGTCGCTTCCCATGGTGGTCAAAAACGAATTGCTCGGGGTTGTCAACCTGCACAAGAATGCCGAAGATGGATTCAGCGACCGGGAAATCCGGCTGGCACAGGCGGTCGCCGGCCAGGCCGCCATGGCCATCGAGAATGCGCGCCTCTACAACCGGACCCGGGAAATGTCGAACACCGACCCGTTGACCCAACTGGCCAATCGGCGTCATTTCCAGAACGTTCTCGAAAAGGAAATCGCCGAAGCCCTCCGCTATGGCTCAAACTTCAGCCTGATCATGCTCGACATCGATCATTTCAAACGATATAACGACGCCCATGGGCACTTGCAGGGGGATGTGGTACTTCAGGAAGTCGCGCAGATCCTGCGGAGTAATATCCGCCAAATCGATCTGGCGGCTCGGTTCGGGGGGGAAGAATTCGTTATCCTGATGACAAAAACCACCAAGGAGGGCGCCCGCGCGGCGGCCGAGAAACTGCGTCTGTGCGTGGCCGAGAAGATATTTGCCGGGGCCGAAACCAGCCAGCCGGAAGGGAAGCTCACCCTTTCCCTGGGAGTGGCCGAATACCCCGAGGACAGCAACAATGCCACGAACCTGCTGGACCTGGCCGACCAGGCCCTGTACCGGGCCAAGGGGGAAGGCCGAAACCGCACCGTCGCCTGGAACTCGGAGGCGCCCTTGCTCCCCTATCTTTCCGTCCGTCCCATTTCTCCCAGCTCAGACTGATTCATCGCCGCGTCCGGAGCCGCTCGCCGTTCCGCCCTTCGCCACCCAGAAGAACGCGACCGTCGTTTTCCCTGCCACAGGCTGTCAGCGCCTCGGCGACCAGCTTGCGACTCTCCGGCTGCTGCCAGAGCAGCAGGGCCTTCTGCAGCTTTTTTTCCCGTTCGGTACGCGGCACGTGCACCGACTCCCCGGTCAGCGGATCGCGCCCGGTGTGGTACATACACGTGGCCAGGGTGCCCGGAGTCGGGGTGAATTCCTGCACCTGCTCCACCCGCAGCTGGTGTCGCCGCAGAAACAACGCAACATCGACCATATCCGAAACGGTACAGCCGGGATGGCCGGCGATCAGATAGGGGACCACCGCTTGACGCCGCCCCAGTTCTCGGCTGCGCTTGCGAAATTGTTCGAGAAAATCGAGGAACGCCTGCGGGCCGGGCTTGCGCATGACGGCCGTGACCTGTTCGCTGGTCGACTCCGGAGCCACCTTGAGCAGGCCGCCGACATGATGGGCCAACAGGGCCTCGAAGTAGTCCGGTTGCAGCTTCAGCAGGTCGTAACGCACCCCCGAAGCGACAAACGCATGATTAACCTGCTGGTGCCGGCGAATCTTGTTCAACAGCCGTACCGCCCGGCTATCCTTGACGACCAGGTGCTTACACGGTTTAGGATAGAGGCACCCGCTACGCCGGCATAAGCTTTTGGCCACATCGCTGCCGCAACCAAGGCCATACATGTTGGCGGTCGGACCGCCGATGTCGGTGACCGTGCCGCGAAACTCGGGATGACGGGTCAACCGGTCGATCTCGTCGAGAATCGACTGCTCGGAGCGGGATTGTATCAGCTTGCCCTGGTGGTGGGTGATGGCGCAGAAAGCACAGCCGCCGAAACAGCCGCGATGGCTGGTGATCGAGAAACGGATCTGCTCGTAGGCCGGAATCGGCTCG
>MHXM01000040.1:4714-8758 GCA_001825565.1 Desulfuromonadaceae bacterium GWC2_58_13 | reverse complement strand
ACGGCAAGCCGTACAAACGATCGAGTTCGGCTTCGTTCAGCGGCAGCGCCGGCGGGTTAACCACGACCTCCCGGGTCCCGTGCCGCTGGGCCAACTGCTTGGCGGAAAAGGGGTTATTCTCGCCTTCGGCCAGACGGTAGGCTTCACCGAAAGCCACCCCGTCGGCGGCCACTTCGTCAAAGGATGGCAGCCGCAGGCAGCCTTCCGGCGCCTGCCCGGCCATCCAGGCCGTGCCGCGGATATCGGTCATCTCCCGCAACGGCTCGCCGGCGGCAGACCTTCGGGTCACCTCGATCAGCGCCGTTTCGGCCATACCGTACAGCAGTAGATCGGCCTTGCTGTCGACCAGCACCGAACGCCGCACCGCATCGTCCCAGTAGTCGTAATGAGCCAGCCGGCGCAGACTCGCCTCAATGCCGCCGATCAGCACCGGCAGACCCTTGAAGGCTCCCTTGACTGCGGCGGTATAGGCGATCACCGCCCGGTTGGGCCGGGCTCCGGCCCGGCCACCGGGGGTGTAGGCATCGTCCCGGCGGATCTTTTTCGCCGCCGTGTAATGATTGACCATCGAATCCATGGCCCCGGCGGAAATGGCGGCGAACAAGCGCGGACGCCCCATCGCCTGCAACGCGGCCGGGTCGTTGCGGCCGGGCTGGGCGACGACCCCCACCCGGTAGCCTTCGGCTTCCAGCAGACGGGCCAGCAGCGCCACCCCGAAGGAGGGATGATCGACGTAGGCGTCACCGGACACGAACAGAACATCCAGCTCATCCCAACCCCGCTCCGCCATTTCCTCGCGGGTCATGGGAATAAAGAGAGAAGCTTTCGTTGCCTGTTTCAGAAACCTTGCTCCTTGCAGAAGGCAACCGCCGAGCGGTTATAGGTCCGCTCGCCGGCCGGGGTGAAAAAACAACCCGGAAGCTCCCCCTTGCCGCGATGATAGATGACGCACTGGCAGCAGTTGCCGTGTTTTTCACAGGTGGTATAGGTGCAGGTGCAATGGTCCTTGGACCGGCTCGAAAGGCACTCCATGATAATTCCTTGCCACCGAATCAGGGGAACAGGGGCACCACCTGAAGCCCGGCCGATTCGTCCAGTCCAAGCATCAGGTTCATATTCTGCACCGCCTGGCCGGCGGCCCCCTTGACCAGGTTGTCAATGGCCGAAACCACGATCACCCGACCGGTACGAGGATCGGCTACCAGTCCCAGGTCGCAGTAATTGCTACCGCGCACGAAGGCCACGTTGGGCAGGCTCCCCATGGGATACACCCGGACGAACGGTTCCTGGCGATAGTGGGCGACAAAGGTTTCAACCAGTGAGGAGGTATCCATCTTGCTCTTCAGGTTGGCGTAGCAGGTCGACAGAATACCCCGGTTCACCGGCAGCAGATGCGGAGTGAAATTGACGACCACCGGCACTCCGGCCAACTCGCTCAGAGTCTGCTCGATTTCCGGGGTATGCCGATGCTTGGTCACGCCATAGGCCTTGAACCCCTCGTTGACTTCGCAGAACAGGCTGTCGACCTTGGCCGAGCGACCGGCGCCGCTGGTCCCCGACTTGCTGTCGATGATCAGCGAGGCCGGATCGACCAGAGCATTTTTCAACAGCGGCGCCAGAGCCAGCGCCACGCTGGTCGGATAGCAGCCCGGGTTGGCCACCAGCCGGGCGCCCCGCACCTGTTCCCGGTACAGTTCGGGCAAACCATACACCGCCTCGCCCAGCAACTCGGGGCTGGTGTGGGGCTGATACCAGGACTCATAAATCCTGGCATCGTGCAATCGGTAGTCGGCCGACAGGTCGACTACCTTTTTTCCCGCCGCCAGCAGGCCGGGAACGAATTCCATGGCGGTCTGGTGCGGCAGCGCGGTAAAAACAAAATCGGCTTTGGCCGCGACGATGTCCACCTCGACCGGGTCGCAAACCAGGTCGGTGCGGCCCCGCAACGAAGGAAAAACTTCGGCGAAGGGCTCGCCGGCGTTCTGCCGGGAAGTGACACAGGTAATTTCGACAGCGGGATGGTTGACCAGCAACCGATAGAGTTCGACTCCCGTGTAACCGCTGGCGCCGACGATGGCAACCCTGATCATGGCAATCTCCTTGAACAGGAAAAGGGAAACCCATGGGTTTCCCTTTTCCGACATTCAGGTAACAACCGGAACAGGTCCGGTTCAAGAAACCTATTAACGCTTGGAGAACTGGAAGCTGCGGCGGGCAGCGCGCTTTCCGTATTTCTTCCGTTCTTTGACGCGGCTGTCACGGGTGATGAACCCGGCTTTTTTCAGAACGGCTCGCAGTTCGGGATTCACCTCAAGCAGGGCCTTGGTGATGCCGTGTTTGATCGCCCCGGCCTGACCCGAAGGGCCGCCGCCGTTGACATTGACGGAAATGTCGAACTTGCCGACGTTGTCGGTCAGTTCGAGGGGCTGACGTACCACCATCTTCGAGGTTGCGCGCCCGAAAAATTCATCCAGGGAGCGATTGTTGACCACAATGTTCCCCGCCCCGGGTTTCAACCAGACCCGGGCGATGGAGGTCTTCCTTTTACCGGTCGCGTAGAACTTCTGCTCGGCCATCTTTATCTCCTAAATTCGATCTTAAAGTACGAGTTCTTTGGGCTGCTGTGCATCATGGGGATGATCGGCGCCGGCGTAGACCTTCATCTTGCGGAACATCTGACGGCCCAGCTTGTTCTTGGGCAGCATGCCCTTGACCGCTTTTTTGATCAGATCCTCGGGTCTTTTCGCGATCAGCTTCTCGGCATTGATCGAACGAATACCACCCGGATACCCAGTGTGGTGATGATACATTTTGTCGGCCAGTTTATTGCCGGTCAGGGCGACTTTTTCGGCGTTCAGCACCACGACGAAGTCGCCGGTGTCGACGCTGGGGGTGTAAATGGCCTTATGCTTGCCGCGCAGTACGCGGGCAATTTCGGTCGCGGCACGACCCAGGACTTTGCCGTCCAGATCAATGACGAACCATTCTCTCTTGATATCATTCTGCTTGGCAACTTGCGTGCTCATCGGCTTCCTCTCTATTCGTAAACTGTGAATTTTGGTAACGGGGACTCACAGAAGAGCTGAAATTAGCGGAACGCCCCTTAGATGTCAAGGATTTTTTACGCTTTTTTTAGGGTTCCGGATAATTTGAGGGGGGCCTCAATACCAGACCTCCATCAGACACAAGCCCTGCGGCGGCGCAGTTTTGCCGGCCCCTTCACGAGTTCCCCCCTGCAGCAGTTGACCCAGGTCCGCGACCCTCATCTTGCCCTGGCCGATCTCCACCAGGGTGCCGACCATGACCCGCACCATGTTGCGCAGAAAACCGGAGCCCTTGACGTCGATGTGCAGCAGATTGTCCTGCCGCGAAAGGTCGACCGCATAGATATGCCGAACCGTGGTCGCGGCATCGCAGCCGGAGGCGCGAAAGGCGGCGAAATCGTGGGTGCCGACGAAGGACGCCGCCGCCTCAAGCATGGCTTGTTCGTCAAGATCGGAGCGCAGATGCCAGGAGGTGCGAGCCGTCAGCGGCGAGCGAACCGGGGCCAGACAGATGCTGTATCGATACCACTTGCCCCTGGCGCTGAAACGGGCATGGAACCCGGCCTCGGCCTCCAGCGCCTCGCGCACCGCCACATCCTGCGGCAGAAAACGGTTGACGCCATCCCGGTAAGCGGACATGGGGAGGTCGCGATGGGTGGCGAAATGAGCCACCATCCCCCGGGCATGAACACCGGCATCGGTGCGCCCCGAGGAAGCCAGCCGCACCGGCTCGCCGAGCACCCGGGCCAGAGCCTCTTCGAGGACTTGCTGCACGGCCAGACCGTTGGGTTGGATCTGCCAGCCGACATAAGCAGTGCCATCGTATTCGATGGTCAGGCGGATGATTTTCATTTACAGCAATCCCCAGATCAACACCAGCGCCAGCAGGCCGGCGCCAGCCAGCGTTATATCCCCGATGGTCAGCCGAGGCGGAACGATATCGGTCGCATCCGCCATCGCCTGTCGGCTGGAGGCCAGCTCGTGGGCCAGGGTGTCGGCC
>MHXM01000040.1:4371-4684 GCA_001825565.1 Desulfuromonadaceae bacterium GWC2_58_13 | reverse complement strand
AGCATCCGTCCCGCCAACCGACCGCGCTGTACAAGGGTTCCCTGGGCCAGGTCTTCGCCCCGACCGCGGAACGCTTCCACCTGGGCGGCCCCTTCCTCACGCAGCACCGGGATGAAATGCAACACCTGTTGCAGCAGCCAGGCCAGTTCATCGACCGGCACCCGCCATCTTCGCAACGGTGCCAGCAGCGAGGCGACGGCCGCAGCCAGCGCCTCGACCGGGGAGGTCAGGGTCAGCAGCGAGGAAAAAACGATGGCCAGCAGCAGTTGAACGCTGACCGTCCCTCCCCGCAGCAGGCCGTCGTAAGAGAGCC
>MHXM01000040.1:0-4297 GCA_001825565.1 Desulfuromonadaceae bacterium GWC2_58_13 | reverse complement strand
AAGACGCGGATGCCCCGCCACCAGATGCGCCAGGGGATTCCCGCCAACAACAGCATCGCCAGGGCGCAGCCACCGAACCCGACCAGTCGTGCCGGTCCCTGCGTTGCAAACGAAGCTACGATGAACAGCGGCAGGCCGCACAGCTTGAGCCGCGCGTCGAGACGATGCATGGGTGAATCGCCGGGGACGAAGCGCCCGAGCGTGATGTCGTCAAGCAGGCCCATCGCGCCGATCACCGATCACAGGTATTTTTCGATCAGGAGTTCCGCAATCTGCACGGCGTTGGTGGCCGCGCCCTTGCGCAGGTTATCGGCCGCCAGCCACAGGTTGAGGGCCGTGTTGCACGATTCGTCGGCGCGGATGCGGCCGACCAGAACCTGATCCTGCCCGGCCGCCTCGATCGGCATCGGATAGGCCGCATCCGCCGGATCGTCGACCAGCTCGACGCCGGGGGCCGCCGCCAGCAGTTCGCGGGCTCTGGCCACGGAAATCACTCCTGCGGTTTCCACATTAACCGACTCGCCGTGACCGTAGAAGACCGGCACCCGCACCGCCGTGGCGGTAATGCGAAGCGAGTCGTCGCCGAGAATCTTGCGGGTCTCAAAGACCAGTTTCATCTCTTCGCGGGTATAGCCATTATCGAGAAACGCGTCGATTTGCGGCAGGCAATTGAAAGCGATCTGGTGCGGATAGACTTTGGCATCGCAGGGCCGGCCGTTGAGCAATTCGCCGCACTGCACCCGCAGCTCGTCGATAGCTTTCTGGCCGCTGCCCGAAACCGCCTGGTAAGTCGACACCACCAGCCGGTGGATCGGGCTGCAATCGTGCAGGGGTTTGAGCGCCACCACCAGCTGGATGGTGGAACAATTGGGATTGGCGATAATCCCCTTGTTCCGGTAGCCGGCAATCGCCTCGGGATTCACCTCGGGGACCACCAGCGGCACCTCGGGGTCCATCCGCCAGGCACTCGAATTGTCGATGCAGACCGCCCCAGCCGCCACGGCGATCGGACAGAACTCCCTGCTTCGCTCGCCGCCGGCGCTGAACAGAGCGATATCGATCCCCTTGAACGAATCTTCGGAGAGTTTTTGCACGATGAACTCCTCATCGCGAAATTCGAGAAATTCACCGTCCGAACGTTCTGAAGCCAGAAGCCGAATTTCCCCCACCGGGAATTCCCGTTCTTCAAGGATTTCAAGCATCTGACGACCGACGGCGCCGGTCGCGCCGACAATGGCCACATTGAACAGTCTGGACATGGGTTTAGACTCCTGAAATTCTTGTTCCGGTAATTGACAATCACATAGGGGCAGACCTGCGGGTCTGTCCTTATTCCAAGAGGGCGAACACATAGGTCCGCCCCTACCCCAAAAAAACAGAGGGCACGGGAAACCGCAATTTCCCGTGCCTCCGGTCTATGACGAGTAAATTTAGAGATTGGCGAGAATCGCCGCGCCGATCTCCACGGTGTTGACCTTCTTTTCGCCCGCCTTGTTCTGAAAAATGTCGCCGGTGCGATACCCCTGGTTGAGGGTCTTTTCCACCGCCGCGTCGATGGCGTCGGCGGCATCGATCATGCCGAAGGAATAGCGCAGCATCATCGCCGCCGAGAGGATCTGGGCGATGGGGTTGGCGATGCCCTGGCCGGCGATGTCCGGGGCGCTGCCGCCGGAAGGCTCGTACATGCCGAAGGTGCCTTCGGCCAGGGAGGCCGAGGGGAGCATGCCGAGGGAGCCGGTCAGCATGGCGGCCTCGTCGGAGAGAATGTCGCCGAACATGTTTTCGCAGAGCAGAACGTCGAACTGCTTGGGCCAGCGCACCAGCTGCATGGCGCCGTTATCGACGTACATGTGGGAGAGCTGGACGTCGGGATACTCTTTGCCGATGCGGGTCACCACTTCGCGCCAGAGCACCGAGGTCGACAGCACGTTGGCCTTGTCGATGGAACAGAGCTTCTTGCCGCGCTTCTGCGCCGCCTGGAAACCGACATGGGCGATGCGCACGATCTCCGGCACGCTGTAGCGCATGGTGTCGACGCCGACCCTGGCATCCCCTTCCCCGTCGATCCCCTTGGGCTGGGAGAAGTAGATGCCACCGGTCAGCTCCCGCACCACCAGCACGTTGAAGCCGCCGGCGATGACTTCTTCCTTGAGGCTCGAAGCACCGGTCAGGGCCGGAAAGATGATGGCCGGCCGCAGGTTGGCGTAGAGACCGAAGATCTTCCGCAGCGGCAGCAACGCGCCACGTTCGGGCTGCTCGTCCGGAGGCAGGCTTTCCCATTTGGGACCGCCGACGCTGCCGAACAGGATGGCGTCGGCGGCCTTGCAGATGTCGATGGTGGACTGGGGCAGGGCCTTGCCCTCCTTGTCGATGCCGGCACCGCCGACATTGGCGAGGGTGCGTTCGAACTTCACGTCAAAATTCTTTTCAATGACATCAAGTACCTTCAGCGCCTCGGCCATCACTTCGGGCCCGATACCGTCGCCGGGAAGGACTGCTACCTTGTACGTCTTCGCCATGCCTGCTCTTCTCCTTTAGCGATACAAAATAAATTTCAAGACGGGTAAACAAAAAAAGACAGATTTTTCAAACGGTTGTCACTATAGATAAGGGACAAAATATTTGTCAAACGTTTTCTGGCCGCAACCGGCGACGGGCCGTCGATTTCCCGGAGCCGGGTTTCCGCTGGACATCGGGGGTTGCATACGCTAAACCTAACTCCGTCGCATGGTTTCCTGCAGCCTTTAGCCTTCAGCCTTCAGTCTATTTTCCATGACCCTTCTCCAAAACCAAATCTTCATCCTGCTGCTGATCATCGTGCTCGGGGAACTGCTGGGCAAGGTGCGCCTGTGGAATCTTTCGCTCGGCCCCTCGGCGATCATCTTCGTGGCCCTGGCCTTCGGTCATTTCGGCCTGACCCTCCCGAATGGGGTACAGACCATCGGCCTGGCCATGTTCATCTACGCCGTCGGCCTGCAAGCCGGACCCGGCTTTACCAGTTCGTTCCGCAGCCACGGCATCATGATGGCCATCGGCGTGGTGATCATTGCCATTACCGGCACCCTGGTCACCTGGATCTGCTGTCGCCTGTTCGGCTTTGACGCCGGCACCGGCGCCGGGCTGCTCGCCGGAGCCATGACCAGCACCCCCTCGCTGGCGGCGGCGGTGGAAATCGTCGGCCACGACAAGGCCCCGGCCGCCTACGGCGTCACCTACGGCTTCGGCGTGATCGGCATGGCGATCTTCATCAAACTGCTGCCCCGCCTGCTGCGCACGAACATCCGTCAGGAAGAAGAGCGGCTGGCGCAGGAACTGGCCGAAATCAACCCGCCGATCACCTTTGTCCACATCGAGGTCAGCAACCCCAACCTGTTCGGCAAGCGGGTCGCCGACATCTTCCTCAAGAGCATCGCCCCGGTGACCATCACCCGCCTGCTGCACCAAGGAGCCGGCGAGCCGGTGCTGGTCGGCGCCGACACGGTGCTGCAGGAAGGAGATCACCTGCGGGTGGTCGGCCGAACCGCCGATCTGGAAAAGGTACAGCTCTACATTGGACATCCGGTGGAAAACGAAATCGCCTTCGAGCGGATGCTGGGGAAAAAAAGCATCGTCGTCTCGAAGCGCAAGTTCGCCGGCACCACCCTCGGCTTCTTCAACTTCCGCGAAACCTTCAACGTGCAGGTGGCGCGCATCACCCGTAACGGCATCGACCTGCCGGCCGACGCCAACACCCGCCTGCATCTCGGCGACGTCCTCCACGCCGTCGGCGACGAGCGGGCCCTGCGTAACATCAGCCGGATGCTCGGCAACGACCTCAAGGCGACCTACGAAATCAGTCTGCTGCCGATCCTGGTCGGCCTGCTGCTCGGTTTTCTGCTGGGACGGCTGACCCTGCCGCTGCCGGTGGTCGGCCCGCTGACCCTCGGCACCACCGGCGGCACCCTGCTGGCCGGCCTGCTGCTCGGCGCCCGCTACCAGACCGGGCCGCTGATCTGGGACGTTCCCTCCGCCGGCAACCGGCTGATCCGCGACCTGGGCCTGGCCCTGTTCATGGCCGCGGTCGGCACCTCGGCCGGAGTCTCCTTCGTCGCCACCCTGCAGGAACGCGGCCTGGCCCTGCTCTTTTCCGGCGTGCTGGTCACCCTCGTCCCCGTCACCCTGGTCGCCCTGGTCGGCCTCTGGGTGCTGCGCATCCGTTTCCTGCGCTTGCTCGGAGTACTGGTCGGCGGCATGACCAGCGCTTCGGGCCTCGCCGCCGCCGGCACCCTCTCCGCCACTCCCTACGCCGCCGCCGCCT
>MHXM01000039.1:3123-6918 GCA_001825565.1 Desulfuromonadaceae bacterium GWC2_58_13 | reverse complement strand
GGGCCCGAGTCTGCCGGCATTCGTTACCCCCAATGTGCTCAATTTCCTGGTGGAAAACTTCAATATCGCTCCCATCGGAAGCGTCGAGGCGGACATGAAGCAGATGCTCGGGGCATAATTTGTCCGTTGGGAACAATCGCTGAACACCGGCCTCGCGGGGATCGACCCAATTACCCGCGAGGGACAAAAACAATTCAAAACGTCAAAGGAGGATATCTCATGGGAACCCATTACATCACCAACGAATGTATCACCTGCGGAGCCTGCGAACCGGTCTGCCCCGTTAGCGCCATCAGTGCCGGCGATCCCCAATACGTCATCGACAAAGAGATCTGCATCGATTGCGGCGCCTGCGATGACGTGTGTCCGGTCGATGCCATCAAATGGGAGGAAACGGCCGGCTAACCGCAATTCGAAATGTTATTTATTTCATGGCCGCCTGGATTTTTCAGGGACGACTCTCATAACTGCCCTGCGGCATGTTAAAATAGGGATGAAGCCGACCACAACTGGAAGTCGTTCAGTGGTTCCCGGAGAAAGGAGGAACCCGCCATGAAAGAAATCTACGAATGTCGTAACTGCGGAGTAGTGACAGAAGCACCCGAACAGATATGCGAACCCAGAGTGCAAGAAGATATTCATGATTACTGCGGAACCACCAGGGAACGGACCCAGATGTGTGACTCCATGAAAGAGCAGATTGCCTTTGTTTGCGGCACCTGCGGCCGGCCTGCCGAGCAGGCTGAACTTGTCTGCAACCCTTTAAAAACTGGTTGAAAGACGGAGTGTTGCCCGTTATTCTTTCATGTAAAAACCGAGGGGAGCACACGCCCCTCGGTTTTTTTATTGCAGCTTTATCGGTTGGTGGAAGCTTTAATAAGGGTTCTGGTCATCGACCTCAAAGAAGAACGTGCTGCCCCCCTGGGGGGTTTCCTCAACCCAGGCTCGACCGCCATATAGCTGGGCGATTTTTTGTACGATAGCCAGGCCGATTCCGGTGCCCTTGAATGAACTGCCGGTAGTGCCACGGTAAAACATTTCAAAAATACTACTCCTTTCTTCCTCGGGAATGCCCGGGCCATGATCCCGGACAAACAGACGCACCTTCCCTTGTTCCTTCTTCCCCCCGATTTCAATCGTCTTCTTCTCCATGCAGGCATAATACAAGGCATTACCGATGAGGTTCTTAAAAATCTCCGCCAATAACGTCTCGGGCACATGCAGCGTGGGCAAGACCTCTCTGTTGACCGTCACCCCACTGGCGTCAAGTTGCCCCGCCAATTCGTCCAAAACCGAATTCACCGCTTCATTGGCATCCACGGACACAGCGGGCCGTTCGACGTAACCTGCCCTGGCAAGCGTGAGCAGATCCTCCAGCAAAGCGGCCATCCGTACCCCCTGAATTTCGATTTCCTCCAGGTATTCCAGCGCCTGAGCATCCAGATTAGCGCTGTAGTTCTCCCGCAGAACCTCGGCAAAACCGATCATGACGGTAAGAGGCGATCGCAAATCGTGTGAAACCGTGGAAACAAATTCTTCCAATTCACGGTTGGCATTGGTCAGCTTGGTCTGTTTCTCCATCAGCGCCTGTTGTGAACGGTTGATCTCATCGAACAGGGGCCTGAATTTCAGGATCCCGAAAAGCATGAACAATGAGATGGCAAGGCCGAGGAATTCGACGGTTAAGTCGCCCTGCAAGTGCCCGTTGATGACCTCGAACAGTGATAAGATGCGGCGCACGCCTTGAATGATGAAGCCAAGGGCCAGCAGCAGCCATGCGATGAAGACCCCACTCGAGCGCATAAGCCGGATGGCCATCACCGCAGCGACAAACTGCACCGCGCTGGAAAGGGCCATGATCGGAAGCAAGGCAAAGTTTGATGGGTTCATACACCCTCGGAGATTGAAACCAGCGGTAAAATTGGCGCTTGCGTATTCCCGGCATTTACCAACACACAAGAAAAGATGCTTTCGATAACGTTATTCCAATCCTAATGTTAAGTAAAGACAGTCGTAGGTTTCATGGACCGATGGTGGTGGGGAATCCCCCGCCGCTATGAATTTGTGATTGGAGCTGGTCCGAAAAAAGGCTCCCGATTCTCCCGTTCCAGGGCGAATATGATAAAATGAATGTGTCAGATCACAGGAAAGGAGTTATGTATGATAAAAGACAGATTTTTACATCACTGTCTGCAAGCCGAAGCCGGAAGGGATGCGTTTGTTGCCCACCCCTCCAGCAACGAAGAAGGAAGGGTTATCGAATGTAACCTGAACTCGGGCCATTTGGTGGTGCAGACGCCTGAAAATGAGAAACGTTGCTGGGACTATCACGAGTGTGAAGACCTGGATCGTCCGAAAGTTGGACCGATGCTTTGATTAAGCATGGAATGATCTCCGCAAAAAAGGCGCCGCGAGCGCCTTTTTTGCGGGCAATCCGCAGGGATTAGGTTTGCTTTCGTACTGATTTGCCGGCTTGACAGGGGAATCTCGGCCGATAAACTTTTAATCTAGGAAATGACCTTCGTGGCTGCCGGAAAAATTCAGCGGTTGAATCGACATCAAGGACGACACAGGGGAGACTGAAATGGATGTTTATGACTTTGCTTTAAAAATGGAACTTGACGGCAAGGCCTATTACCAGAAACTGGCGGAAAAAACCAGATTGCCCGGCCTGAAAAACATTTTTCTGCAGCTCGCCAAGGATGAGCAGAAACATTATGAAATATTCCAGGGGCTGAAGCAGAAGGGTCCGTTGGACATGCCGGCGACGACCGTCCTGGAAGAGGCGAAAAACGTTTTCGAGAAACTGACCGCCGACTCATCGAGCGCGGCTCTACTTCGGGACGATCTCGCCGGGTATCTGCATGCCATGAAACTTGAGGTGGAAAGCTTCCGGCTTTACGAGGACGCCGCCGGCCGTGAACCGGACGCCCGGATCAAGGCGCTGCTGCTCAATATTGCCGGGGAGGAACAGAAGCATTTCAACGTACTGCAGAACATTTACGACTTCGTCAACGCGCCGAACCAGTATCTGGCCTGGGGTGAGTTCAGCAATCTCGATGAATTCAGAAATTTCGGCCGGGACAGCACCATTTAGTCGGACGTTCCACGGGGAGACATTGGCATGGCTTGGAATCTCACAAAAAAAATTCTGGCCGACCATCTGGTCGAGGGGCAACTGATCCCCGGCGAGGAAATCGGCCTGCGCATTGACCACACCCTGCTGCAGGACGCAACGGGCACCATGGCCATGCTCGAATTCGAGGCTCTCGGCCTCGACCGGGTCAAGGCCGATCTGGCGGCGCAATACGTTGATCACAACCTGCTGCAAACCGACTTCAAAAACGCCGACGATCACCACTACCTGCAGACGGCCTGCGCCCGCTACGGAATTCATTTCAGCCGGCCGGGCAACGGGATTTCCCATCAGGTGCACATGGAACGCTTTGGCTGTCCCGGGCTGACCATGCTCGGAGCCGATAGCCACACTCCGGGCGCCGCCGGGGTATCGATGCTGGCCATCGGCGCCGGCGGTCTGGATGTCGCCATGGCGATGGCCGGCCATCCGTATTATTTCCCCTGTCCGGCGGTGCTGGGGGTCAGGCTGACGGGGAAGCTGTCCGATTGGGTCAGCGCCAAGGACGTGATTCTCGAACTGCTGCGCCGTTACGACGTCAAAGGCTGTGTCGGCAAGGTGATCGAATACTACGGCCCCGGGGTCGAAACCCTTTCGGCCACCGACCGTGAAACCATCGGCAACATGGGAACCGAGCTCGGCGCCACCAGCAGCATATT
>MHXM01000039.1:0-3106 GCA_001825565.1 Desulfuromonadaceae bacterium GWC2_58_13 | reverse complement strand
CCAGGGAATATCTCCAGGCCCAGCAGCGCGGCGACGCCTGGCTTGAGCTGCAGGCCGATGCCGGTTGCGATTACGACGAACAGGCCGAACTCGATCTGGGTCAGGTCGAGCCGCTGATCGCCTGCCCCTCGTCGCCCGGCAACGTCAAGACGGTTCGGGAGGTGGCCGGCACCAAGGTCGACCAGGTGATCATCGGCTCTTCGGTCAACTCCTCTTTCCGCGATCTGATGGTGACGGCCCGGATTATCCAGGGGCGTCACACCCATTCCGACACTTCGCTGCATATCAACCCCGGCAGTCGCCAGGTGCTTGAAAACCTGGCCGACCAGGGCGGCGTCATGGACCTGCTGCTGGCCGGCGCCCGCATTCATCAGAGCGGGTGCCTGGGTTGCATCGGCATGGGGCAGGCGCCGGGCACCGGCCAGGTTTCCCTGCGCACCTTCCCCCGCAATTTTCCGGGGCGGTCCGGAACCAAGGACGATCAGGTCTATCTGTGCTCTCCGGAAACCGGCGTCGCCGCGGCCCTGAGGGGAGTGATCACCGACCCCCGCGACCTTGGGAGCGAGATGGCCTATCCGCACATCAAAGACCCGGAAACCTATCTGGTCGACGAATCGTCCATTATCTTTCCCAGCGAGGGTCTGCGCCAGACCGTAGTCAAACGCGGGCCCAATATCAAGCCGTTTCCCGAGTTCGAAGCCCTGCCGGAAACCCTCGAAGCCACGGTGGCGATCAAGGTCGGCGACAACCTTTCCACCGACGGCATCATGCCCGCCGGCAGCAAAATCCTGCCCCTGCGCTCCAATATCGACGCCATCAGCGAGTTCGTCTTTCATCTGGTCGATCCGGAATTCGTCGAGCGCATCAAGAAGATGGACAACGCCGTGGTGATCGGCGGCGATAACTACGGCCAGGGTTCAAGTCGCGAACACGCGGCCCTGGCCCCGCGTTATCTCGGCGTGCGGGCCAAGATCGTCAAAAACTTCGCCCGCATTCACAAGGCCAACCTGTGCAATTTCGGCATCGTGCCGCTTACCTTCAAAAATCCTCGGGACTACGATGACATCCAGGTCGGCGATCGACTGGTTTTCGACGACCTCCGCCGGCATCTGGAACAAGGCGCCACCGAGATTCCGGTTCGGATCGGCCATCGAGAAATACCGACCCTGCTGGAGGTATCCGACCGTCAGCGTCAACATCTGCTGGCCGGAGGGACACTCCATTACATGAAACAGGCATTGAGGAAGAAATAGCCGCGTTTCACATCCTTCGACGACATTGCCAAAAGGAGTCGACCGGAAATGTGAATGGGGATATCGAAGATGGTGCAAAGCCTCCAGGCAGTTAAGGCCTGGAGGCTTTGTCATTTCAGCCTTGGGCTTGCGCAGGAGGCGACATTTCCCGGAGTTGAAACCTTCAACGGGGAGGTGAAATCATCAGGTCAAGGTCTTCGAGCAGCGCCTGCAGGTCTTCTTCGTGTTCGACTTCCTGTTCCATGATGGTCAGGGCCATGTTGTAGGTAATGGGATCTTTCCCTTCGGTCAGTTTCATCAGTTGGTCATAGACGCCGATGGCGCATTGCTCGGCTTTGATGTTCTGCTCAAGCAGAATGCGGACGAAAGGCTCGTTGGGCGGATCGTAGCCGCAGTTGGTCCAGTCGAACCAGTCTTTGGGGGTGGTGAGCGGAGTGCCGCCCAGTTGGATGATGCGGTTGGAAACCAGGGTCGCATGCCCCAGTTCTTCGGTGGCGTGCTGAACCAGTTCGGCGATGATGGCGTCCTTCATCGGGCCCTTGGCCACCTTGGCGCCGACCCAGTACTGATAGTAGGCCAGCCATTCATCGGCAAACGCCTTGTTCAGAAGTTTCAGCAGTTCGTTGACATCGAGACCGATGATGGCTCTTCCCTTGGTACCCATGGCATACCTCCCTGTAATTTGGACTTCGTGGCCTTATCCGAGGTTTTATTTCTATCGCAACTGTGCGGATTGTCAATTAAAGATGGAATATTTGCGGCATTCTCCGGAGTAAACTCATGGCGTGTCGAAACGCAGAACCGGGAGCCGGTCCCACTGGCGATTAATCCGAACTTTGCTATAGTTCAAGTAATCGAAGCCGAATGGAAATACCGGACCAGAGCGAAAGTTGAAAAGCTCGGAACAGGCTGCCGCCCTGGTTCTAAAACGGGAGGTAAGGACATCATGGAACCCAAGCTCAGGGCGACCCTGCCCGATGCGGAACTGGTCAATCTCTACGAGCAGATGGTCCTCTGCCGTGAATTCGAGGAGGCCTGCGCCGAACAGTACACCAAGGGGCACATCACCGGTTTTCTACACCTGTACAGCGGTCAGGAAGCGGTCGCCGTGGGAGCCACGGCAGGCTTGCACCAAGACGATTATATTCTGTCCGCCTATCGCGAGCATGCCCAGGCGATCGTCCGCGGCGCCGAACCGAAGCGGGTCATGGCCGAGCTGTTCGGCAAGGCGACCGGGCTGTGCAAAGGGAAAGGCGGCTCGATGCACCTGTTCTCCCCGGCGATCAATTTCATGGGCGGATACGCCATCGTCGGCGGCCAGTTGCCCATCGCCTGCGGTCTCGCCTTCAGTTCCAAATATCGCCGGGAAGACCGCATCACCGCCTGTTTTTTCGGCGACGGCGCGGTCAATCAGGGCACTTTTCACGAGTCGCTCAACTGGGCGCGGCTCTGGGAGCTGCCGGTGCTGTTCGTCTGCGAAAACAACTTCTACGGCATCGGCACCGAGGTGCATCGATCCTCGGCCCTGCCGACGGTGCACAAGCGAACCTGCGGCTACGACATCCCCTCGGAAAAGGTTGACGGCATGGATGTCATCGCCGTTCTGAAGGCGGTGAAGTACGCATCCGAAAAAGTACGGGAAACCGCGCGGCCCCAGTTCCTCGAAGCCATCACCTACCGCTTCCGCGGCCACTCCATGTCCGACCCGGCCAAATACCGCTCGGCGGCCGAACACGAGATGTGGAAGGCCCGCGACCCGATTCCCAATTATACCCGCCGGCTCCTCGCCGAGGGCATCGTCGCCGAAGGGGAACTCGAAACAATCCGCCAGCGTTGCGTGGCGAAGGTGCAGG
>MHXM01000038.1 GCA_001825565.1 Desulfuromonadaceae bacterium GWC2_58_13 | reverse complement strand
CGCGTTCGGCCATCTGCGACAGGACTACGCCCTGCTGCACAGCGGTGGCGCCCTGGGTCGCGGTTGCGGACCGCTGGTGATCGCCTCCAGCCCTCTTGGCATGGATCAGTTGCGCAATCGGAAGATTGCCATTCCCGGCGAGTTGACCACGGCCAACCTGTTGCTCCAGCTCTACGGTGAAGGCTTCGGGCAGGTCGTCCCCATGCCCTTTGACCGCATCCTGTCCACGGTGGCCCGGGGCGAACTGCCCGCCGGCGTGATTATTCACGAATCCCGTTTTACCTACCAACAGCAGGGGCTGCATCAGGTTCTCGATCTCGGCCAATGGTGGGAAGAAACGACCGGCAAACCGATCCCTCTTGGCGGCATACTGGTCAAGCGCTCGCTCGGACCGCATTTGATCGCGGAGATCGACGCGGCGCTTCGGCGCAGCATCGAATTCGCCTTTGCCCATCCGGAAATATCGCGTCCCTACATCAAGGCTCATGCCCAGGAACTTTCCGATGGGGTCATCGACAGTCACATCGGGTTGTACGTCAATGACTTTTCCCTCGACCTTGGTCGCGAAGGGCTTGAAGCCGTAACCACCCTTCTGGCCCGCGCCGAGCAACGAAAGCTGATCCCTCCTTGCGACCTGCCTCTGTTCGGGGCTCCGGGTTCCTGAGTCCGGCACCGGCCATCCCCCCGCAACCCGCAAAATTCAAAATACCGATCTATTTTCCGCGGACCCAATGATAAAAGACGGTTACGGCGG
This sequence comes from Desulfuromonadaceae bacterium GWC2_58_13, assembly GCA_001825565.1. GTDB lineage: Bacteria > Desulfobacterota > Desulfuromonadia > Desulfuromonadales > Trichloromonadaceae > Trichloromonas. Next base: position 6,309 of record MHXM01000038.1, on the reverse strand, counting down.
AACTTTTAGTTTAGGTCAAATTTTATACACGACAAATTTACTTGTTTAAACAAACGATCTACTCACTAAAACGATAAACCGTTCCAACCTATTGTTTTGCCGTTGTTTTTTTCTTTTTTCTTGTTGCATTAAAGGCCTCGCGACCTATATTATTTAACCATCACTATGGATCGACATAGATCATGCCTACTATTTCACAGAAAGGAGAGCTGCCATGAAATGCCCCGTATGTAAGCATCACGAATTCAAAGAACTGGATCTGCATTCCGAGGGTTTTTATGAAGACATCAAGGAATGCAGGGTTTGCGGAACGATCTGGTCCGTCAACCACGGAGTGACTGAAGTCATCAAGGATGTGCACAAGAACTCTTTTCTCGAAGGGTCCTCCGAATGCGTCGATGGCGATGACTATATCCTCGCGGTCTGACAACCATTTTTTAAAAAAAACCGGTCGCGCCAAAACTGGCGGACCGGTCGGTGAATCCAGGGCTCCGGAGCAATTCCGGAGCCCTTTTTGTCTGCGGTTCAGAGAATTGCCGAAAGGTAGTCGGCCGTCGTTTCCCGGCGCAGTTTATCGATCGCTTTTGGATCGACTTCGACGAATTTCTCGTCCGGCGTGACCTTGAAGATCGGCTGCCCTTTCTGCACGATGACGCCGTCGCCGCCTTCGATGAGGATCTTGTCGACGGTTCCGGAGAACGGCGCCAGCACCTTGTTGAACATCTTCATAACTTCGAGAATAAACAACGGCTGCCCCTTCTCGAAATGCATTCCTTCGGTGACAAAGGGAGGCATGCCCGGGGCTTCCTGAGCATAGTACATGCCGCCACCCGGGGTAACGATCTCGTCGGCCTTGGTCGTCGGCGGCGGGACCAGAATTTTTTTCATTGCCGCCTGCAAGTCGGAATCGGTGAGATAATCGGGAATCGTCACTTCGAGGTTTTCCTCAACCCTGAAATCGAAGAAATCCGTCCTGTCGGCAATCAGGAAGAGCAGGCCGAGGAGTTCATTGCCGATCTCGAACCCGAGGTGGGCGGCCTGAATATTTTCCCAGGTTTCCCGATCCAGACCACCCTGCGGTTTTTCCTTGCCGAGCAGAGTGTTGAGTTTGACGAATTCTTCGGTTTTCAACCCGAAAAGCTTGCGCAAGTCTTCGTAAAAACGCAGGGCCCGCTGCAACAGTTCGTGATCGTGCGACCAAATGATTTCCGCCGCCGGCGCGTTCGAACGCCAGCCCATGTGGAGATACTCGTAGGTTTCCTGGAGAACCACCAGGGGATTGCGCAACCAGACCAATTTGCCCTTCTTGATTTGCAGGTTTTTCCGGTTGATGCTCAACCAGCCGGAAAGCAGGTGGGGATCCTTGAGCATTATTTCCATCGGTCGGGTCAGCAGAGTGCCCTTGCGATCAAGAGTGTCGGAAATCGCCTTGGCCACTTCGGGTTCGCTGCCATAAAGCTTGGCAAAGTGCTTCTTCATGGACAGAAAAGCATAGACCACGTCGATCTTACCGGCTTCTTGTTTGAGCTTGCCGACCATGGTCAGGTAAGGGACGACAAAGCGGGTGGTCGGCTTGGCCATGACGTTCTGGCTGAGGAACCAGTTGACCAGTCCGTAGTGGAATTCGAGGTTGGTCGCCAGGTTGGTACCGGTCAGCGTCGTCGAACGGAGCACCTTGGCCAGTTGTTGGTAGCTGTCCAGACGATCTTCCCCCTTGGTCAGCAGCAGGGCGATGTTGGAATCGTAGGCTCCGGCCACGGTGTACCGCATGAAATGGCCGGTGTCGGGATTGACCAGGCAGATCCCCTGGTCATCGCGAATCTCGCCCTCGATGGGCTTCGACCAATAGCGGATAACCCCACCGGCGCTGGGCGTCAGCGAGCAGTCGGTGGCATTGAGACGAGCCTCGGCGCCGGCACCGAAACGGGGGAACCGTTCGGGGCGGGGAAGCCGGTCCTTGTGCAGGGCCAACAGGGCCATGGCCTCAACCAGCGATTCGACGATGAAGAAATCCATTGGATTATCGGGATTACTGAATTTCAGGCTGTACACCAGCTCGGTGACCCGATGCTCCACCTGAATACGGGTGTTCACCTCCATGAAGTAGTGCCGATCGCGGTCGACGATACACTCGAAGGTTGAGGCCGAATCAAGTTTTACCGCCTGGCCGAAGCGCTCCGATTCTTCTTCCATGCGCTTGAGCGTACGCAAATCCGTTTCGAGAGCCTCGGCCTGGGCCGTAAGCCCAGCTTTTTGGGCCTTGGCGATTTCGAAAGCCAGCCCCTCCTGGGTGACGGAAATTTCCAGCAATTTCTGTTCGTGCATCTGCAGAGAGCAGTCACGGCCACCGAGAGCAATGGCCCACTGGCCGTTACCGAGCAGCTGAATTTCATTGTGGCGGGTCTGTTCGATATTGAGCTCTATGAGCACGTTCTTGTTGTCGCCAACCCCGCCCGCTTTGACTTCGTTAAGAATTTCGCGCACCAACCCCGGCGCATCGCTTGCCGCCCGCTTGACTTCGGCCTCGGTGGGACTTTTTCTGGTCAGCATCGAAGCGCCGAGAATCCTCTGGCCTTTGCCGCCGCCGCCACCAATGGCCTTAAGTCGGATACGACTGCCGGGATAATTGCGGAACATGTCGGCGCATTCTTTTTCAACCTGAGCGGCCAGCTCGTCGATGGAGAACAGATCGATTCCCTTGGCGTAAGAGGCCATGAGGATATGGTCGGCCAGCACTTCGAGAGCCAGTTCCTTGTCGCCGAGCACCTGCGGGTCGCATTGCAACCCCTCGGCCTTGACCACCGCCAACAGTCGTTCACGGCTCGGGTGCTTGGCCACCAGGGTGCGCGAGGTCACGTTGTCGATCCCGGGGGTTACCGAAACATTCACCGTAAGGGCCGTGCGCTTGGCTTCGTCCTTTTTGCCGGCCCCCCGCTGGGTGGCGCTGCAGGGGCCGATGAACCGGAGTCCGGCATCCTCGATGGCCGCGACGAATTCATCATCCTCGGCCATGAAGCCGTAACCGGAGAAGATCGAATCGTAGCCGTTATCCTTGGCTATCTGGATAATCTGACCGATGCGCTCAACCCGTTCTTCCTTGCTGGCCCCCGAATAGTCAGGGACCCGATGCACTCGAGTCGAGTCCGTGAGCATGCGCAGTTCGGGGGAAAGAGCGTTGGGGTAGACAATGGAGTCTTTTTCCGAAAGGAGGATGCCATAATAGGCAATCCCCATCTCCTCGTAGACCATCATCGCTTCCATGCGGATCGGCCCACGGCAGACGATCAGTGGTTTAAGCGTCTCGCAAGAGAAGGACCGAACCCACTCGGAGCTCGATCGGCTCAACCGCCGGTTGCAATGAATCAAGGGATTATTGACATAGTAATCGTTGCTCTGTGCCATGGGTATTATCTCCAACTCGAAACCTGGGTTCGCTTTCATCAACATAGGATCGGCTCGTCTTAATGGAATTCGCGCTGCACGCCCTGCCAGGCGCTCGGCTTGTAGTGGCGAAGCAGAAAGTTGAGATTTTCACCGAGCACCTTGCGCAGGTCGGTCGGCATGACGATGGAGGAGATGGAACCAAGGGACAGACCCTCTTTGGGATTCATCAGTTCTTTCTCGTAGCGCAGATTCAGCTCGGCTTCCTGGGCCTTGAGCCAGTCGGCGGCTTCCCGCTCGGCATCCTTCTTGGCTTCGCCGCCATCCATGCCGGCGGCGGTCCGTTCGGCCGTTCCCTTTTTGACCATTTCCGCGGCGGTCGTGCGAACCTTGCGCAGTTCGTTTTTGTAGACGAATTCCTTGCCGGCCGGACCCATAACCGCCAGCCGGGTGGTCGGCAGGGCCAGCACCAGGTCGGCGCCGGTCGGGTAGTTGTTGTACGACGCGTAGGCTCCGCCGTAGGCGTTGCGCAGAATCAGCAGGATGCGCGGGGTGCGCACGTCGATGATCGAATCGAGCATCGAACGGCCGGCTTGAACAATCCCCCGGGCTTCCTGCTCGCGGCCGGGGAGGAAGCCGGTGGTATCTTCCATGAAAATGATGGGGATGTTGTAGATGTTGCAGAAGCGGACGAAACGGGCGATTTTCACCGCCGAATCGCAGTCGATCTGACCCGAGGCGACCGCCGAATTGTTGGCGACGAAGCCGACCACATGGCCGCCGAGCCGGCCGAAAACGGTGATCGCCTCGCGGGCCCGCTTCGGTTGCAGCTCGAAATAGTCGCCGTGATCGCAGATCTGCTGGATGATGATCGACACGTCGAAGGGGGTGTTGAACCCGGTCGGCGAGTTGAAAGCCTTTTTGAGCAGGGTATTGATTTCCCAGGTTTTCCGTTCGAGAGGATCGCTGGTCGTCTGAAAAGGCGCCATGACGCTATTGTTATCGGGGATGTAACTGAGCAGACGAACGGCGGCGCGCAGGGCGGCGGTTTCATCGGCCACGGTAAGATCGGCGACGCCGGATGCGCCGTGGACCTTGGGACCGCCCAGCTCCTCGGGAGTGATGTCCTCGCCGAGCACCGACTTGACCACCCCCGGCCCGGTCAAGCCGAAAAAGGTATCCTCCGGCTGAATGACGAAACTCCCCTGACGGGGCAGGTAGGAACCGCCGCCGGCATTGAAGCCGAACATGCACATGATGGTCGGCACCACCCCGCTGATCTTGCGCAGGGCGGTAAATGCCTCGGCATAGCCGTCGAGGCCGCCGACCCCGGCGGGAACGAAGGCCCCGGCCGAGTCGTTCATGCCGATCAGAGGAATCCCCTTCTCGCCGGCCATATTGAACAGACGAGCCAATTTATTGCCGTTGGTGGCATCGATGGAACCGGCGCGCACCGTGAAGTCATGGCCGTAAACCGCCACGTCACGTCCGCCGATATTGAGAATACCGGTGACCAGCGAAGCGCCGTCGAGGTTCTTGCCCCAGTTCTGAAACAGGATGTTCGGCTCGCTCTCGGTGAGAACCTTGAGCCGTTCCCACACCGTCATGCGCTTCTTGAAATGCTGCTTTTCAATCTGGCCGATACTGACCGACTTGATGGGGCGCTCGATCAGCTCATGGCCGACCCTCATCGCCTCCTCATAGCCGCCAGTGGTCCTGGAAATTTCACCCGGGATGTTAAACTCGACTTTCTCAGGCGGGTCAAATGGGTTCTTCAGTGAAGGTTTGATCACTTTTTGAGACATTTCGGCCATCCTTCTGATGATTGAAATTTATTTCCTGGAAAGCGGCGGTTCGAGCCACGGTCCACACCCTGGGACTGATTTCTACGTTCAGCAACATGCGCAAACATAAAACATTGTTTCTTGAGAACGTCATTAAATGCAAAAAATACGGCGAATTGTCAAGATAATTTTTATTTAGGGTAAAAAGACAACCGTGCCTATCTTTCGGAAAGATACTCTTCATGCTATTTTAAATGATATTTTTATAAAAGTTAATTAATCTTAAAAAATATTTCATCCATGCTGTTTTTATCGACTTAACTATTCGGTTTTTCAATGAATTATGCTTATACCACACAGCTTAAAATCAAACAGAAGCATCTCGATCGTCTACTTACCAAGCGATGACATCGTGAATAACCAACAACATAAATTACCCTTGATAAAATTTTATCATATTTTTATGCTGTCGCTGAATTTTTAGAATGCTTTTTGGTGTCAGTCAGACCAAAAACTTGTCTGACCACATTTTTGCTAAGCAACCCCTGACCTCGTCCGAAACCACAAATAAAAAAGCGACCCTTTCGGATCGCTTTTTTATTAAATTTTAAATTTTAGTGAGAAGAATCTTTAGCCCTGCATATAGACCGCCTTGAGGAACCTGGTATTGACCGCTTTGGCAACCAACTCAAGAGTGGCTTCGTCGGCCGGGCTGTCGATGGAGAGAACCACCATCGCCTCGCCGGCCTTGGATTTGCGGCCGAGGCTCATGTTGCCGATGTTAACGTTGGCTTCGCCGAGGATGGTGCCAATCTTGCCGATCAACCCCGGCTTGTCGTCGTAACTGATGACCAGCATGTGCTTCTCTGGGGTGAAGTCGGTCTGAAAATCGCGCATCTTGACGATTTTGGGAATCCCTTCGAACAGCGTCCCGGCCATGCAACGCTTCCCTTCGGGCGCCTCGATGCTGATCGTTACCATATTGGAGAACGACTCGGATTCGGTCGTACGCACCTCTTCCACGACAATCCCCATGTTCTGGGCCACCAGCCGGGCGTTGACCATGTTCACTTCCTGCTCGGTCTGCCGGTTGAGCAGGGCGGCCAGACCGCAAACGGTCAGCGGCGCGCAATCGTAGCGGGCA
>MHXM01000037.1 GCA_001825565.1 Desulfuromonadaceae bacterium GWC2_58_13 | reverse complement strand
CCTTCAATCCGGCCATTTTCGCCCGCGGGATTTCCGGCAAGGAGTGGATCGCCCTGTTGCAGGACTCACGGCACCCCCTCCAGGACAAGACCATCCAGGGGCAATACCCTCCGGGCTCGACCTTTAAAATCGTGACGGCTTTGGCAGCCCTCAAGGCGGGGGTGGCCTCTCCCGCGACCACGGTCGATTGTCCGGGCTTTCTTTCCTTGGGCAACCGCGATTTCCGGTGCTGGAAAAAGGGCGGACACGGGCGCACCGACCTGAAAAAAGCCCTTAAGGAAAGCTGCGACGTCTGGTTTTACAAGGTGTCTCTCGATCTGGGAATTGACCGCATCGCCGATATGGCCAGGTCGCTCGGGCTGGGTAGTTCCCTCGGCTTCCCTCTCGAAGGGGAGAAACCCGGCCTGATTCCCGATCGCCAGTGGAAAAAACAACGGTATGGAGCCCGCTGGTACAATGGCGAAACGGTGATTTCCTCCATCGGCCAGGGGTATGTGCTGGCCACCCCGCTGCAGATGGCGGTGATGATGGCTACCGTGGCCAACGGCGGCACGGTGCTGCGGCCCCAGGTGGTCAACCGTATCGAGGATCTGGATGGCAACATCCTGGAGCGGATGCGCCCCGAGGTGATCAACGAGGCGAAGCTTTCCCCCGCGGATCTGCAGGCGGTGCGCCGGGGGATCGAGGCGGTGGTCAACGAACCGGGCGGAACCGCCTGGAAAAGCCGACTGGAACAGGTGAGCATTGCCGGCAAAACCGGTACCTCGCAGGTGGTCAAACTCAAGGATAAGAACGACAGGACGCCCAAGGAAGAGATTGCCTATCGCTTTCGCGATCACGCCCTGTTCGTTGGTTATGCGCCGACGGAAAACCCGCGGATCGCCCTGGCGGTGGTGGTCGAGCATGGCGGCAGCGGCAGCGGCGCCGCTGCCCCGATCGCCCGGCGGATCTTTGCCAGTTACTTCGACATTCCCCTCCCCGGGGCCGCTGCGCCCGCAGCGGCCGAACCCCTGCCAGCGGTTGATGGTGAAACGCCGGTCCCGGATAAGGATGGGCCGCTTCAAAATCCTTCGGAAGGAGACTGATCGCCATGTTTGACAGAAGGCTTCTGACCCATTTTGACTGGGTGCTGCTGCTGGTGGTCGGCATGGTGGCCGGCATCGGTATTCTCAACCTCTACAGCGCCACTTCGGGTTGGGCCACCAGCGGCTCTCCGATCTATCTCAAACAGATCTACTGGCTCGGCATGGGGCTGACCCTTGCCCTGGTGGTCAGCGCCGTCGATTACCGGCACCTTGAGTATTTCGGATACTTCTTCTACTGGGGCAACATAGCGCTGCTGATCGTCGTTCTGCTGGTCGGCAAAACCAGCATGGGGGCGACCCGTTGGCTCAACCTGGGAGTGTTCAACCTGCAGCCCAGCGAGGTCATGAAAATCATCATCATCATTGCCCTGGCCCGATTTTTTTCCGAACTGGGGCATTTTCGCGGTTATTACCTGACGCAGCTGACCATTCCCTTCCTGCTGCTCGGATTGCCTGCCGCGTTGATCATGAAGCAGCCCGATCTCGGAACGGCAATGCTGGTTCTTTTCATCGGCGGCTCCATGTCGCTGTTCGCCGGGGTCCGCCGTTCGGCCCTGATAGTTTTATCGCTGCTGGTTACCGCCGCCTGCGCCGGCGGCTGGTTTCTACTCAAGGGATATCAGAAACAACGCATTTTTACCTTTCTCGATCCCGAAAACGACCCGCTCGGAGCGGGGTACCACATCATCCAGTCGAAAATCGCCGTCGGCAGCGGCGGATTCTGGGGAACGGGATTCATGCAGGGAACCCAGTCGCAGTTGTCGTTTCTCCCCGAGCGGCATACCGACTTCGCCTTTTCGGTCTTTGCCGAGGAGTGGGGGTTCGCCGGATCGCTGGTCCTGATCTGTCTCTATTTGTTTCTGATCATCTGGGGGATCTACATTGCCCGTCGGGCCGCCGACATGTTCGGCATGATGCTGGCCGTAGGCGTGGTCGCCATGCTGTTCTGGCACATCGTGGTCAACCTGGGGATGGTCATCGGCCTGCTGCCGGTGGTGGGAGTGCCGTTGCCGCTCTTTTCCTACGGGGGCACCAGCATGATCACAACCATGATCGGTACCGGCCTGCTCCTGAATGTCAGCATGCGACGGTTCATGTTTTAAGGGTCGCCCCAGTGCGGCGGAGTGCGTTTCTTCTGCTATACTTGCCCCGATTAAGGCAAGGAGGATACGCCGATGCGCGAGGCCCTGTTCTGGGAAAAACTCGAAGGGGACAAAGTCCACTGTCAACTCTGCCGTTTTCACTGCCGGATTGCCGACGGTCACCTGGGGCGGTGCGGGGTTCGGGTCAACCGCCGGGGAGTCTTGTTTTCCCTGGTCTATGGCCGCCTGATCGCCGAAAATGTCGATCCCATCGAAAAGAAACCGCTGTTCCATTACCTTCCCGGTTCCCTTAGTTATTCCATCGCCACCGTCGGCTGCAACTTCCGCTGTCGCCACTGTCAGAATGCGGATATCTCCCAGTGGTCGCACAGCGATCGAGAGATCCCCGGACGGTTCGCGTCGCCGGAACAGGTGGTCCGCCAGGCACGGCAGTCGGGCTGCCGCAGCATCTCGTACACCTATACCGAACCGACGATTTTCTACGAATACGCGCTGGATACGGCCACCCTGGCGCGTCGCGAGGGACTCGGCAACGTGTTCGTCACCAATGGCTACATCACCACCGAGGCTCTTGAGCGCATTGCTCCGGTGCTGGACGCGGCCAACGTCGATCTCAAGGGCTTCTCCGAATCATTTTATCGTGACGTGACCGGGGCCTCGCTGCAAGGGGTGCTGGATACGCTTAAGGAATACCGGCGGCTTGGAATCTGGCTCGAAATTACGACCCTGCTCATTCCCGGACTCAACGACGGCGATGCCGAATTGAAACAGCTGGCCCGTTTCATCCGAGAGGAACTGGGAGAGCAGGTCCCCTGGCACGTAACCGCTTTCTATCCGACCTACAAAATGACCGACCGTCCGCCGACCCCGCTTGCAACCCTGCGGCGGGCCCGGCGGATCGGCCTGGATGCCGGACTCAGGCATGTTTACACCGGCAATATCCCCGGCGACGACGGCGAAAATACCTGGTGTCCCGAATGCGGACAGCTGCTGCTGGAACGCCGCGGCTTCAGGCTCGGCAAGATGGCCCTGATTGATGGCCACTGTGGTAGTTGTCAGGCGAAGGTCGCCGGGATTTGGCAATGATGAATCCAATTTTTCAGGAGAGTGGATATGAAATCGTGTATGAAAAAGAGAGTGCTGACGGTCTGTTCACTGTCCCTGTTGCTGCTTGCGGGATGCGCCGAAATGAAAGGGAGCGAACTGGCCGGCAGCATGCTGAATGCCCTGTCGACCGCGGGGAACGCTGCTTCCGGCCTGGACGAAGCCACCGTGGCCGCCGGCCTCAAGGAAGCCTTGACGGTCGGTTCCGAGCGAGCGGTGGCGGCAACCTCGAAGACCGACGGTTTTCTGGGGAATGAGCTGATTCGCATCGCCATGCCCGAAGAGCTGTCGACCATGGCCAAGACCCTGCGGTCGATCGGATTCGGCAGCCAGGTCGACGCCATGGAGGTGGGGATGAACCGGGCGGCGGAACGGGCCTCCGAAGAGGCCAAGCCGGTGCTGATTGACGCGGTTTCGCGGATGACCCTGACCGATGCCATGGGCATCCTCAACGGCGGAAATACGGCGGCCACCGATTATTTCCGCGACAAGACTTCGGCGTCGCTGCGGTCCAGGTTTCTTCCCATCGTCAAGGAAAAGATGAACCAGGTCGGCCTTTATCAGCAGTACAATTCGCTGATGAATACCTACAACGCACTGCCTTTGGTTCAAAAACCGACCTTCGATCTGGATAACTACGTGGCTGACAAAGGACTCGACGGTCTGTTCACCACTCTGGCCCGGGAGGAGCAGAGCATCCGGGCCAATCCGGCGGCCCGCACCACCGAGCTGCTGAAAAAAGTATTTGCTCGGTAGCGTGATCTGGCGACTATCGTCGGATTTTACATTTCACCCCGGCCGAAACCCGGCCCATGACGTTCTCCATTTTTCGAGGCCCGGTAGCTCCTTATGGCCCATCTGACCTCCCGCTCGGGCTATCGTCAGCTCGAAGCGCGGTTGAACCGGTTTCCCCAGGGGACCACTCCCGACGAACTGCTGTACCGGATTTTTTCGTTGCTGTTCAGCGACGAGGAGGCGCAACGGATGGCCCGACTGCCGTTGCGGCCCTTTACGGCGGCAGCGGCGGCGCGGGCTTGGAACCTCGGCCTTGAACAGTCGCTAGCGCTCCTGGAACGACTGGCTTCCCGCATGTTGCTGGTCGACATGGAGATCAAGGGCGAGCGGTTGTATGTTCTGCCGCCGCCCATGGTCGGATTTTTCGAGTTCGCCCTGATGAGGGTGCGGGACGATATCGATCAAAAACTGCTGAGCGAGCTCTACCACCAGTACATCAATGTCGAAGAAGCCTTCATCAAAAACCTCTTTCTCGGCGGCGAAACCCAGATTGGCCGGATCCTGGTGCGGGAATCGGCCCTCTCGGCCGAACAGTCGCTGCATGTTCTCGACTTCGAGCGGGCCAGTGAAATCATCCGTGACGCCAGTCATATCGGCATCGGTCTGTGCTACTGCCGGCACAAAAAACAGCATCTCGGCACGGCCTGCCAGGCGCCCCTCGACCTCTGCATGAGTTTCAACCTGGCCGCCGAATCCCTTATCCGCCATGGTTACGCGCGTGGGGTCGATTCGACCGAATGCCTCGAACTGCTTCACTCCGCCTGCGAGAGAAGTCTGGTGCAATTTGCCGAAAACGCGCGTCAGGGGGTCAATTTTATCTGCAACTGTTGTGGCTGCTGCTGCGAGGCGCTGAACGCCGCCCGCCGTTTCGGTCATCTGCACCCGGTCCATACCAGCAACTTCATCGCCGAGGTGGATGCCGCCGGCTGCAAGGGGTGCGGACGGTGCGTGGCGGCCTGCCCGGTCGACGTCATCAGTCTCGCCACCGAACAGCCCGACGGCTTCGGTCGTAAAACCGCCCGCATCGACGAATCCCTCTGCCTCGGTTGCGGACTCTGTTCCGCCTCCTGTCCCTTCGACGCCCTCAATCTCAAAGCCCGCCCGCAACGAGTCATCACCCCGGTTAACTCCACCCACCGCATCGTCCTCATGGCCATCGAACGGGGTACCCTTCAGCATCTGGTGTTCGACAACCAGGTGCTTTTCAGCCACCGCGCCCTGGCCGCCCTGCTCGGCGCCGTGCTCAACCTGCCGCCGGTCAAGCAGCTGCTGGCCAGCGAGCAAGTGCGATCGAAATATCTGGAATCCTTATGCCTGCGCTGGGGGTAAGAGATTAAAGCGGATTTCCCGAAAATTCCTCCGAACGAACCGCCTGCCCGATAAATTTCCAGTCATAAATTAAAAAATTGCAATCTTTCCCGGATTTATGTTTTATTAGCGAATCTGTTGCGGGAGGGGTATTCATGGGGAAAAAGAGGGTGGGGCATGAACGTTATCCATGTTTTTCTATGTATTGCCATGTTTTGGTTGTTGTCGGTGGTTCCGTTGGAAGCTACCGTCAGCGGTCCCTGTTCCGATTGTCATACCATCCATAACTCGCAAGGTGGGTCGTCCCTCAATCTCGATGGCAGCGCCGCGCCGAACCCTGCTTTAACGAGAGGAACCTGTATCGGTTGCCATGCCCAGGGAGGCGCCAAAATCGTCAATGTGAACGGCAATCCGTTTCCGCAGGTCATGCATGGTGACTCGCTCGATCTGGCCGGCGGAAATTTTGCTTATATTTATGGGGATAAAGGCAGCGGCGCGGCGGACGCCAAGGGGCACAACGTGATCGACCTGGGGCCTGCCGACGCTGTTCTGACCGGTCCGCCGGGGTCCTGGCATGGAACACCCTACAACAGTAAACTTACCTGCGCCGGGTTCATGGGATGTCATGGCAACCCGTATACGGAGGACCCCTTTGCCAGCATATCCGGAGCGCATCATGGCAGGGACAGCGTTCTCACCGGTGAGACGGTAGGCACGAGTTACCGTTTTTTAAAGGGTGTCGTTGGGTTGGAAGCGCCGGATTGGCAGAACCGGGACAGCGAACATCACAACGAATATCATGGCCACACGGCCATGGTGGATGCGGATTGTGAGGGGTGTCATTCCTTTCGTCCCGGAAGTTCCGGGGTTGCCGATATGAGTATTTCGGATCTTTGTGTCCGCTGTCATTCCCATTTTCATGAAATGGATACCGAGGGGAATGGCGTCTGGCTCCGCCATCCCTCCGATATCCTCATTCCGGACAGCGCCGAATACAGCAACTTTACAGCCTACAATGTCGATGCCCCGGTCGGCCGCGTTACCGTGCCGACCTCCGCAAGCAGTTCCGTTACTCCCGGCACCGATGTTGTCGTTTGCATTTCCTGCCATGTTTCGCATGGCTCCGATCATGCCGATCTGCTGCGCTGGGATTATGCCCAGATGATCGCCGGCGGCGGAAGCAACGAGAACGGCTGTTTTATCTGCCATACGGTCAAGGACGAATAACGTTCAGGGCGCAGGTTTATTCCCATTGAGAATAGACCTGCGCCCTGAATGCGTTGAACCTTCCGTGCCCTGCCAACCAGCAAGTGCGCTCGAAATATCTGGAAACCTTATCCCGCGATGGAGGCAAGGTTTCTCAAGCTCACCTCGTCGAATCTTCTCCGATACGTCTCACCTCGGTCACCCATGGTTCATGTCGCTGTCCCCATCGGACTTCCACTTCGTAGCGGGGCCGGGGCGCTGCTTTCGGTTGATCCTCGCGATAATTGAAGAGTGCTCCCGAGGGGGGGAGGTCGAGCAGCGGGGCGTGTAGCTCACGGGGAACATGGAGATCGGCGACC
>MHXM01000036.1 GCA_001825565.1 Desulfuromonadaceae bacterium GWC2_58_13 | reverse complement strand
TAAACCGGCTTTTTTTGGTGGTGGAAAAGGAGGGGGGGTCCATAAGGACAACATCAAACAGTCTCCCCTCTCCCTGCAACTGACGTAAGGCATTCAGACAATCATCGACGATAAACTCGTGCCGGCGGGGATTTTGCCGGTTGATCGAAAAATTTTCCTCGGCCCATCCCAGGTAATATCCGGAGGCATCCACGCTGGTCACCCGAGTGGCTCCGGCACAGACGGCCGCCACCGAAAACGCCCCGGTATAGGCAAACAGGTTGAGTACGGTTTTTCCCTCCACGCGTCCCATCAAGTCAAGACGATTGGCCCGCTGATCGAGGAACAACCCCGTATTCAAACCTTCTTCGAGTTCAACATTGAAATTCAGTCCGTTTTCTTGTACCAGCAGCCGGCCGGAACAGGCCGAACCGGCCAGCAGCCGGCTGTATTTTTTGCTATCCGAAACGGCTTCCAGCTCCCGGGTTTTTTGCGGCCGGCGTTTTTCGTAAATACCTCTGGGATGAAATTCGTCATCCAGGATCTGAACCAGCATGGGAAGATGCGGTTTCCAACTCTCCGCATACAATTGCACCATCAGGTAATCGCCGTAGCGATCAACCGTGATCCCCGGCAGGCCGTCCCCTTCGCCGTTAATCAGGCGAAACGCCGTGGTTCCCGAAAGATCGACGTACTGCTCGCGCAATTGCCGGGCTCGAACCACCTTCCCTTGCAGCCATTCCTTGCCCAGTTTCATCGGACTGAATTCGAGCACCCGGGCAACCACCTGGGCATGCGGTTCGAGCAGGGCCATGGCCAGGACCTTGCCCTGTTCATCGATGAGCGGCACCACCTCGCCGAATTTGGCTTGCGGCCAGCGTTTAGTGTAGCGATCAACCAGCACCCAAGGGTGCCCGAGTTCTAACATGCGGACCGTCTCGGGCCCAACGATAAATTGCCGGTCCTTCATGGGTTACCTTTCTTCAGACGCAGTTATTCGGTCCGAATTGTAACGGATACCCGGGAGTACGCCAAGCGCAAAAACCTTGAGCGCATCCCTGCGGTCTGTGCTAGACTTCCTGCGCTTCGGCAAATACCTTCAAGGAGCGGGCAATGAACCAACAACCAAAAACCAAAGGTGAGCTGGTCATCGAGAAGATCATGGAAGAGCTTGACCCGACATCGGAACGCTACCAGATACTGGCCGTGGCCAGCACGTTCAAATCGTCATGGGTTGCCCTGGGCGAAAGACTGCTCAACGTCAAACGCAATGGCCTGTTTCAGCAGTGGGGATATGAGAATTTCGAGGATTACTGTAGCCGCGAGGTCCGCATCAAAAAACCGACGGCCCAGAAGCTGACTCTCGCCTACGGTTTTATCGAAAAAGAAGAACCGCAGTTGATGACCCGCCACACTGAATTGAAACCGTTGCCGGACTACCGATCGGTCGAGCTGCTGCGCCAGGCCAAGGATGAAAAGGATTTTTCCGCCGAAGAATATGCCGACCTGCGCCGGGCAGTGGTCGAGGAAAACCGCAGTCATCCAACGATACTCAAACGTTTCAAGGATGTCGCTTCAAACAAGGAAGGCGCCGCGCCCTCCCCGCTTGAGCATATCAAGGCGGGATTGAGCACTGCCCGCAGACTTGCCCATATCCTGCCCCAGATCGATGCCGTCCCGGAGCGATGCCTGCACGAACTGGAGAGCCTGATGGCCTGGCTGCAGGAAAACCTGGAAAACCTCGCTGCGGAAAACCCGGCGGACTAAAAGGCCACTGGCAACAACCGATAGGTGAACGCCAGCAGCAGCGTCCCGGAAACGCACAGGGTGAGGTACAACAGCAGAACCCGCTTACGAAACATGGAAATGAAAACCCCCATGACCGGTAGGGCGGTGACCGGCCCACCGATCAACAGGGCAATGCCAGCCCCCTTGGACAGGGTGATTCCTTCGCCAACCTCCGGGGAGACAAAACCATACAGCATCGCTGCCGCCGTGACCTGCGGCAGGTGCAACGGAATGGTGGCGAAGGTCAACGTCAAAATCGGCATGATCCCGTCGCCGGACAGCAGAGTGGAAAGCCACTCGGTGGGAATGAGCGTCGACGCCACCACTTCGATGACCAGGCCGATCAGGGCAAAACGTCCGACCTTGAGCAGCCCTTCCCAGAATTTGGCGAGGAAAACCAGAAATTTATTATGCGTGCAGCGGTCGACCCGATGCGACAATTGCTTACCGCAATCGCAGCGAAGCTTTTCAACGGGATAGTCCGGATCATGAAAATCGCCGGCCGGCAACACCTTACGGAAAAGTCGATCCTCAGTAAAACCGAAGCGACGCAGAAAATGGGTCGCGTAGCCGGCATACAACCCCATAAAAATGGCACATAAGAGGACCACGTTAGCCCAAGCGGCACCGAGTTCCCAGTTCAGCAGGGTGTACCCCGCCGGACTCATGAGCGGCGAAGTGACCAGCAAAGCCATGGCGGGAGCCAGCGGCAGTCCGGCCAACAGCAACGAAATAACCAGCGGCAGGGTGGCGCAGGCGCACAAGGGACTGGCCACCCCCAGTAGGGTCGCCAGAACAATCGACAGTACGCCGAAACGCGTCAACGCCTTGCGAATCTTGACATGCCACTTGAACGTCCGAATAACCGCCTCTAGCAAAACACCGATGGCCAAAAACGGCAGGATATAAAGAAATTCATGCCACAGTCCGGTCGCCAGTTTAACAATCAGATCACCCAGATTTTCCATACCTATCCAATCACCTTGCACGGTTAAGTTTCTGCCTGGAACGCCAACCGGCAGACGGTTTTCTGCCGCGGCCACCTCGGAACGGAAGCCCTGAAGTCCAGTCGGGGCCACCATCGATTGCTACCCTTTACAGCAACGGATGAGGCTGTAGCAAAAGACATTCCATCCCTAGGTAAACGTCGATCCATGACTGGCCACACACCCAAGGGTGGTTCCTGAGGACCGGGTGCGCTGCTGCGTTCAAACCACCCGGATAATGAATTCCGGACAGGCCGCCGCGCAATAACCACAGAGGATACAGCGCTGTTCATCCACCCTGGCCTTGCCGTTAACGATATCCAGGGCAAAGTTGGTGCAGGCGGGCACACAAGCTCCGCAACCCTTGCAGAAACGTTCCATGATTTTCAGATGACGCTGCCCCCCCTCAAGAAGTCTCCATTGGTCCTCGTCAAACTCGGCATCGGAAAATAATGCTATATTGGCATCAACCTCCTGCTCGGACAACATACCAACCGCCACGCCATGAACCCCCGTCAGTCCACGCACGAACCCGAGGCTCATTCGGGCTTCGCCGATGAGGTTTCCACCCGCCAGGGCTTTCATGGCATAAACCCCTTTGCCGGCCACGGCAACTTCCGCAATGGCGGCGGCCATCTCTTCTGTCGTCCCATCCAGAATTCCCATCCCCCGGCGGTTAATCAACGGATGAACCACTGCGATATCAGGAGATTCCAGCACTTTACGCACGGCGCAAATATAGTGGGTAGACAAACCGACATGGGCTATTTTTCCCTCTTCACGCATCTGTAGCAAGGCATCAATAACCGATCTTCGCTCCACAATCGGATCAGCCACGCGAGCTGCATGCACATGGACCACATCCAGATGGTCAACAGCCAATTCCCGCAAAGCTCTTTCAACATGCCGGCGTGCCGTTTCGGCATCGGAAGCGTGCGTTTTACTCGCCAGAAAACAACGACCGCGATAGCCGTCCAGGGCCTCCCGGATGTGCCCGAAGTTTTCATAAAGCTCGGCGGTATCGATCATATTGATACCGCGCTCAAGGGCATATCGGATTAATCTTCCGCCGTCCCTGGGTGACCTTCCGGCCTGCAACGGTCCCATCGGCAAGGAGCCGAAAATCAATGGCGAAACCTCCATCCCGGTACTTCCCAAGATCACCTTTTTCATGGTATCCTCCCGAAAATTTGACGGCCTGCCTTGTTTAGCAGATCGACCCTGGTTGGGCAAGAGTATTTTCCCAGGCCAGTGCTATACTTGGCTGCACATGGGCGGGCCCGGGTGAAGGAGCAAATTTCATGTCCAACGATTTTAAAAGCAAGGTCAGGGAGCAGTTTGGCAAAACGGCAGACGGCTATGTCCGGGACAGGGGATTTGCCGGGGGAGACGATCTGGCCGAAGCGGTCAATCTGCTGAAACCCACCAGTGAAGATATCATGCTGGATGTGGCCTGCGGTGGTGGACACACGGCTCTTTACTTTGCCCCACTGGTTCGTGGCGTAGTCGCCTCGGACCTGACCATGCAGATGCTGAAAAAGGCTCAGGAATATATCAGCGACGAAGGGGGGGTGGATAATGTCACCTTTCGCGAAGCCGACGCCGAGGATCTGCCCTTCCCCTCCGGCTCGTTCACCCTGCTGACCTGCCGGATCGCCCCTCATCATTTCCCCGATGTCCCCCGAGCACTCCGGGAGTTCCACCGCGTCCTACGCCGCCAGGGCGGACGTATGGTCATTATCGACACACTGCTGCCGGACGATACTGAAATTGCCACATTCTATCAGACCATGGAAAAAATGCGGGATCCGACCCATGTTCGAGCCTATAATCGACAGGAATGGACGCAGATGGTTGAGGAAGCCGGATTTCAAGTTGTGGCAACCAGGGTATTCAACAAAACCCATGATTTTCCGACTTGGGCCAAGCGTGCTGGCATGAATCGTGAGGGCGTCAAAAATCTGGCCAAATTTTTTATCGATGCGCCGGCCAAGGTTCATGATTATTTCCAGATCGAAACCTTTGCCGGGGAAGTAGAAAGTTATACCGACGAAAAGCTGCTCCTTTACGCGACCCGAACAGACAAAAAATAATGCTTTTGCAAAAAGCATCAAATTAGATGGCTAAGCAAAAAACGCCAAATGCAAGGCGCGCAATTATCGAGCAATGAGGCGTACTTACATACGTCGAAGCCGCGAGATGATTGCAGCAACGCAGCAGTTGGCGAGTTTTTGCGACGCCATCAAAAAATAATCGGCACGTTCTCTTCGATTCTGCCCGAACTTAAAAAGAAAGGCGACCCTGTTTCCAGGGTCGCCTTTCTTTTTCAACGGTTGATCGTTACGATCAGGCCAAATTACTTACGGCCACCTTCAGCAGCCCATTTCTCGAGCATTGCGGTGGTAACGGACTTCGGACGCTCGATAGCGTAGCCGAGGCCACGGTCCCAAGTGATGTTAGCCATGCAGCCAAGGGCGCGGCCAACACCGAACAGAACGGTGTAGAAGTCCCACTCACGCAGGCCATAGTACCACTGGATAACACCGGACTGAGCGTCGACGTTCGGCCAGGGATTCTTGGCTTTGCCGTGCTCGGTCAGAACGCCAGGAGCGGTTTCAAAGATCATGGCAACCAGCTTGAACAGTTTGTCGTCTTTGAGGCCCGGGGTGTTGAGGCAGAATTCACGCTGCGACATGTAGCGGGGGTCGGTTTTACGCAGAACGGCGTGACCGTAGCCCGGAACAACCTGGCCGGCGTTGAGGGTATCCCACAGAGCTTTGGTGACCAGTTCTTTGGTGGGCTCGACGTCTTTGCAGTATTTTTCCTGGAACTTGAGGGTCCAGTCCAGAACTTCCTGGTTGGCAAGGCCGTGCAGAGGACCGGCAAGACCGCACAGACCGGCGCAATATGAATAGTACGGGTCGGACAGAGCCGAATGCACCAGGTGAGTGGTGTGAGCCGAAACGTTGCCGGACTCATGGTCGGAGTGGAGGATGAAGTACATACGAGCAACGTCTTTGTATTGCTCGGTCTGGCCGATCATGTGAGCGAAGTTGGCGCCCATGTCCAGGGTCGGATCGATGGCAACCTGGAAATCGCTTCTGTATTTCAGGTTGTAAATGAAAGCGGCGATGATCGGAATACGAGCGCAGATGTCGCTGGCGTCTTCGTAAACGGTTTCCCAAGCGGTCATCTTGTTGAAGGACCCACCGCTGTAGAAAGCGGCGAATTTGGAATCCTTCTGCATGGCCAGCATGCCGGTCGAAAGCATGACCATCGGATGGCTGTCGCGGGGCAGGGCGCGGATGGCGTCCCATACATAGGAAGGAACGATCTGACGAACTTTCCATTCGGCCACAACGGCATCAACCTGAACTTGGGTCGGAACGTCGCCGGTCAGCAGGAAATACCAGAAGGACTCAACGGTGGGATACTTGGAGCCTTTGGCTTTGGGCAGTGCTTCGAAAGTCTCAGGAATGGTTTTGCCGCGGAAGCGGATGCCTTCCTGGGGATCGAGATAGGAGATGTCGGTTACCAGGGTACGGACGTCGCGGGCGCCGCCGATACACTGATCGATCGTACAGGTGTCGATGACAACCTTACCGAATTCCTTGACAAGCTTGGTGGTACGGGGACGATGATCTGCGATCTTCTGGGCCAATACTTCCTTGAGTGTCGCCATGCTTCTCTCTCCTTTGGTGAAATAAATACGATGGGCAAAACCCATCAGGCCTAACTGCCCTTTTCCAACAAAACCACATTCAAATTGAAACCCGATTCTAAAACGCCTATGTACCAACCAACTTCAGTCCGCACCGTGCTGCAGCCAAGACAATCGGGAAATCTTGGCCCAGTCTCATTATCACTGGGTATGTTCTAGCAACTGGGGCACGAATTGTCAAGCAGTATTTTGTATACAGTATGCTTTCCGTCGACTTCGGGCGAGCAGTTTTTCCTTTTGTCTTTTTTTATCGCCGTGCTAGAATGCATAAAATTTGTGCAACAGAAACGTCGTCTTATGAAAATAGGTTCCCTAGATCTGACAATCCCGATATGGCTGGCTCCCATGGCCGGAATCACCAATCTGCCCTATCGACTGATCATGAAAAACTTTGGCGCCGGGCTGGTTTTCACCGAAATGGTCAGTGCCAACGGCCTGATCCATTCGGGACGCCGGACCAGAGTATTACTTGATTCCTCTCCCGGAGAAAAGCCCTTGGGAATCCAGCTCTTCGGCGACACCCCGGAGCTCCTGGCCAAGGCGGCAATCCTGGTGGAGGAGGACGGCGACCTGCTGGACATCAACCTCGGTTGCCCGGTGAAAAAAGTGGTCCGCTCCGGTGCGGGCAGCGCCCTATTGCGTTCGCCAAAAAAAATCGGTCAGATTGTCTCTGCCATCAGGCGAGCGACGGCACGACCGCTGACGGTAAAAATCCGCGCCGGTTGGGATCAGCAATCCATCAACTTCATCGAAACGGCGCGGATCGCCGAAGCGGAAGGCGCAGACGCCATCACCCTCCACCCTCGCACGCGTTGTCAGGGCTTTAGCGGCAGGGCCGACTGGGAACAGATTCGCCAACTCAAACAAGCCGTCAAGATCCCGGTCATCGGCAGCGGCGATATTTTTATTGCCGAAGACGCCTTGGCGATGCTGAAACAGTCGGGCTGCGATGCCGTCATGATCGGGCGCGGCGCCTATGGCAACCCCTGGCTGCTACGGGACATCAAAGCCCTGCTTGATGGGCAAGCCCAGCCACCACCGCCAACGCCGGAAGATCGCCTTGAGGTGGCGGCGCAGCACATTACGCTGTATACCCAGACCTATGGACCGTGCAAGGCCCTACTCGACATGCGTAAACACCTTTGTTGGTATTCCCGGGGCATGGGGGGAGCCGCCGCATTTCGCGCCGCGGTCAACCGGGCCCAATCCGTAAGTGAACTCCAGCAGCTTTCACATGATTTTTTCATTTCAGCTCAGGCCGCCGTCGAAGGTATACAGTGATGAACATGATTGCCGACCACGATGCCCAACTGTACGTCCGGGTCCTTGAAAATATCGACCGTGCCGTAATCGCTCTCAACCATGAAGGCCAGATCACCCTGTTCAACCCGGCGGCCCAATCCTACACCGGAATCTCTGAAAAACAGGCGTTGGGAAAACCGTTCCAGGATCTTTTTTTCGGCCAGAAAAATCTGTTATACCTGGTGACAACCGCCCTCGATGAAGGGCGTTCGATATCCGACCACGAAGATCTGATGCTCAAGCGTCCGAATGCGCCTCCCGTGCCGGTCAGCGTTTCGGTTTCCCCCCTGTACACCGACGCCGGCAAGCCGGAAGGAGTGGTCCTTATCATCCGCGACCTGTCCCGGATGCGGGACCTGGAAATGGCCGTTCGCCGAGCGGACCGGCTTTCGATCCTCGGCACCTTATCGGCCGGCCTGGCTCACGAGATCAAGAACCCGCTCGGTGGGATCAAGGGCGCAACCCAGTTGCTGGCCATGGAACTCCCCGAGCAAAGCCCACTGCGGGAATACACCGATGTGATGATTCGCGAAGTCGAACGGGTCAACGGCATCATCGAAGAACTCATGGATCTGGCTCGGCCCCGCCCGCCGCAGTGGTCTCCGGTTAATTTATCCAAGGTTCTGGGTGATATCGTACTATTCCAGAAGGAAGCCCATCGAGGCAAAAAAATCGAATTTCAGTTGGATCTCGATCCCAGCATCCCTCCATTACGGGGCGATGAAAACCTGTTGACCCGGTTGTTTCTCAACCTGATCAAGAACGCCGCCGAAGCCATCGAAAAACAGGGCCAGGTGACCATTTCAACCAAAGTGGCTCCGGATTATCATCTGACCAAACCCGGCAGTCGGCCGGTGCCGATGATCGTCATCGAGATCCGGGACAATGGCAAGGGCATCGCTCCGGAAACCCTCGAACAGATTTTTACCCCTTTTTATACCACCAAAAACAAAGGCAGCGGTCTCGGCCTGGCGACCTGCCAGAAGATAGTCAGCGAACACGACGGTCTTCTCAAGGTTGACAGCACTCCCGGTGAAGGCACCCTTTTTGCCGTCTCGTTGCCGCTTCTGACCGACAAGCCCGGCCTCATCCAAGGCCATGATATCTGAACCAGGAAAGGTCCCCCATGTCCATTCATCGCATTCTTGTCGCCGATGATGAAGAAAGCATCCGCTGGGTGCTCTCCAAAGCCCTGAGCAAGCAGGGCTACGCCGTCGAACTGGCTGTTGACGGGTCAGAAGCGCTGGACCTGATCCACAAAAAGAGTTTCGATCTGGCCGTGCTGGACATCAAAATGCCCGGCATTTCCGGCCTCGACCTGTTGAGCCGAATACAGGAAGAGTGCCCCGGTTTGCTGGTCGTCATTATGACGGCCGAATCGACCATGAAAAATGCCGTAGAAGCCATGAAACGCGGAGCCTACGACTATATCACCAAACCTTTCGACCTCGATGCCCTCGATGCCATCATCCTCAAGGCCAACAAGGCGACCGACGTCAGTGCGGAAGTCCAGCGCCTCAAACATGAGCTGAAGGAACACTACCAGCTTGACCGAACGATTATTGGCAAAAGCCGCCCGATGCAGGAGGTTTACAAAGTTCTCGGCAAGGTGGCTCCATCCGACGTGACCGTGCTGATTACCGGCGAATCGGGCACAGGCAAAGAACTGGTCGCCCGAGCCATCCATTTCAACAGCCCACGACTCGGGAAACCTTTTCTTGCCCTCAACTGCGCCGCCATTCCCAGGGAACTGCTGGAAAGCGAACTGTTCGGTTTCGAAAAAGGGGCGTTCACCGGGGCGACGGAGCGTAAGTCGGGCAAGTTCGAGCAGGCGGACGGCGGCACCCTCTTCCTCGACGAAATCGGCGACATGCCGCTGGAATTGCAGGTCAAACTGCTGCGCGTGCTACAGGAAAGGGAGATTACCCGAACCGGCGGCAGCACCACCATCCCGGTGGATGTCCGCATTGTCGCTGCCACCAACCAGGATCTCAAGGAGCAGGTAAAAGCCAAGGAATTCAGGGAGGATCTTTACTATCGCCTCAATGTCGTGCCAATTTCCCTGCCATCCTTGCGAGAACGAACCGATGACATTCCGCTGCTGGTAGAATTCTTCCTCGAACGTCTGCACAACGAGCAGGGAGTGTCCGCCAGGGTTTGTACCGCGGATACCATGTCGCTGCTGCAGAAACACACCTGGCCGGGCAATGTCAGGGAGCTGGAGAACGCCATCCAGCGAGCCGCCCTGCTGTCCCCCAACCAGCTCCTGACGCCAGAGGACTTCCCGGTTCTCGAGCCGGAAAGCGCCGGTACGGATAACGATGAATCGCTGGAATCGCTGATCGCCCACAAGCTGCACAGTTCGCTGTCGCAAATGAACGTGCAGGAACTGGACAATCTCTATGAGATGGTCCTGCACCAGATGGAGCGGCCGCTGATCAACATCGTCATGGACAAAACCCGCGGCAACCAGGTCAGGGCCGCCGAGATCCTCGGCATCAACCGCAATACCTTGCGAAAAAAAATACAAATTTTGGGGATTGACCTGAAAAAGGAATAAGAAAAGCCCCGGAGGTAACTCCGGGGCTTTTCTTCAAATCAATAGGATTCTTCTCGCTTGCTTTGATTTTCGAAGCGGGTGTACTCGCCGTGAAAGGTTAGATGAACGGTGCCGATCGGGCCGTTACGCTGTTTGCCGATAATGATTTCGGCATCCTTGGCATGGCCCTTGTCGCACGAGTTGTCCCGCTGTTTACAAGCGTCGCAGTAGACGGAATCGCGATAGACGAACATGATAACGTCGGCATCCTGCTCAATGGCACCTGATTCCCGCAGGTCAGCCATCATGGGACGCTTGTCGGTCCGGCTTTCCAGCGACCGGTTGAGCTGCGAAAGAGCCACCACGGGCACCTTCAGTTCCTTGGCCAACCCTTTCAGGGAACGGGAAATCTCCGAAATCTCTTGTTGCCGGCTTTCCGCGTTCTTCCCCTGCATCAGTTGCAGATAGTCCACCACAATCAGGCCGAGGTCATGTTCGGCCTTGAGCCGACGGGACTTGGCCCGAAGTTCCAGCACCGAGATGCTCGGCGTGTCATCGATAAAGATCGGCGCTTCGCTGAGGAGACCGGCCCCATTGGTCAGCTTCGGCCAGTCCGAATCGCCGAGATGACCGGTGCGCAGGCGGCTGGCGTCGACCCGGGAAACCGAACAGAGCATGCGCTGCACCAACTGCTCCTTGCTCATCTCAAGCGAAAAGATAATGGATGGTGTCGGTTTCTGTGCCCGGACTGCGGCATATTCGACGATATTGAGCGCGAAAGCGGTCTTACCCATCGAAGGGCGGGCCGCCACGATTACCAGGTCGCCACCCTGCAGTCCAGCAGTCATTAAGTCGAGATCGTTGAATCCCGTCGGGATGCCGGTGATCAGCTCTTTACGATCATAGAGCTTCTCGATGGCCTTGAAGGTATCCTTCATGATTTCCCGGGTCGAGAAATAAGAGGCCTTCGTTTTCGATCCGGCTATTTCGAAAATCGATTTTTCGGCCCAGTCCAGATCGGCCTCAACATCGGTACTTTCGTAGCCACGGGTGGCGATTTCGGTGGCGACATGGATCAGGTTTCGGGAGAGAGCCTTTTCCTTAACCATCCGGCAATAGTAAACGATGTTCGCTGCGGTGGGAACGTAATCGACAAGGGTGGCGAGATATGCGCCACCGCCAACCACATCAAGATCACCCCGCTTTTGCAGGGCGGCAGTCAGGGTAACCAGGTCGGCGGGCTCACCTTTTTCAGATAGGTCGATGAGTGCGTTAAATATTTTGCGATGGCTCTCGCGATAGAAATCCTCGGGGCGCAGAATTTCAAGAGCCTTATTCAAGGCCTCATTTTCGAGAAGTACGCCACCAAGCACGGACATTTCACCTTCCAGGCTTTGGGGCGGAAGGCGATGCGAGGGTGCGTCAGCCATGCAGGGAAAAACTCCGGTGAGTCCTGGCGGAGTCGTTCGGGCTCCGCCAGGAAAACAAATTATTCAGCGGCAACAACCGAAACCTTGATCGTAGCGGTGACGCCAGCCTGCAGTTTGACCGGTACTTCAAAATTACCGAGGGTTTTGATCGGTTCGGCAAGCTGAATTTTCTTGCGATCGATTTCAATCCCGGATTCGGCAAGTTTTGCCTCGATTTCCATGGTGGTCACCGAACCGAACAGCTTGCCTTCTTCGCCGGCGCGATGAGCAAAGCGGCAGGTCACCGCCTCGATCTTCTGCTTCAGCAGCTCGGCCGCCTGGGTCAACTTCTGCATCTTACGCTCGATCTGACGCTTCTGATGCTCAAGTTCTTTGACGTTGCGGGTATTGGCCTCGACGGCAAAACCGCTGGGGATCAGGTAATTCCGGGCATAGCCCAGCTTAACCTTGACCATTTCGCCGATTGTTCCCAGACCTTCAACATTTTCCGTAAGAATGATATTCATTGATCTCCTCCAAAAAGGATCTAAGACTTTTTAATTTTGGGTTTTCTGAAATCAACCCATAAATCGAATATTCCGATCCCGGTAATGATTACCGGTAGCGGGTTAATGATGACCATTATCAGGTACCCCAGCACCCGTAGCGCCGGGGCCACCCCTCTGCGCTGAAAAAAGTGCGCAACCACGGCAATCCCCTGCAAAAAGTAAATCGGAAGCGTTACCGTAAGCAGGTTTACCGCAACCTGAAAAACCAGGCCCTGAGCAAAGAACGCGCCGAACCCACCAAGAATCAGCAACCAGATCAAGGCATCCGGCGCCTTCCACTGGCTGAGTGAAGTTCCGGAAATCAGGTAGTTGCCCCGAGAAAATCTGGCCAGCATAAGCACCACCAAGAGCATCAGCACGGCGGTTGCGACAACCATCAGCCCCGGATAGGCAAGCAGCAGAAAATCGGCGGTTCGGCCGGCCAATGTCTTAAGTTCGTCAAGCTGCGACGGACTCAGATCGGCCTGCTGGTAGAGATTGAGGACCTTGGTCAGCTCAACCTGAACATATCGATCGACCAGTTGCCCCAGCGATTGGCCCGAACGAACGGCATATCCGGCCAAAAACACCGCGGCGGCAACCAGAGTCGCCAGAGTAGACCAGGCGATCGCCCGATCCCAAGGTATCATCCGCCGCAGAAACAGCGGCAGGACAAATGAGGCCAGACCGAACTGCAGCAGGTACAATAGAACGCCAGGAAGCCCATCGGTGGCCAGAAGCGCGGTCGCGGTCAACAGAACCACGACAGCCCCTCCCGTGGCCCCCAGGCGCATGTGAACGTACGCCGCCGGAGCCGGTATCAACATGGTCAGCACCATGCCCGCCGGACCAAGCACGCCGGTTGCCCACAGCAGAAGAAATGTTACCGCCGTTCCACCAAGTTGATAAACCGCCTGTTGTCCCTTGCTCAATGTTTTCTGATCCGTGTCGCGTCGTTCAATTAGTCGACGGAATGACCGGCGGTAAACGGCAGCAATGCGATATTGCGGGCCCGCTTGATCGCTTCGGTAATCTTACGTTGATGAATCGCGCAGTTTCCGGAAATCCGCCGAGGCACGATCTTCCCGCGTTCGGAAACAAAATACCGCAGGGTTCGGATTTCTTTGTACTCGATTTTCAACGTCTTGTCGCCGCAGAAACGGCACCCCTTGCGACGGGTAAAACGCCGACGGGGAGTAGCGGGACGAGCGGTTTTATTCTGGTAACTCATATTGGTATCCTCCAGTATTCGGCAGAAAGGGATTATTCGATGTCTTCGATGTCTTCAGCTTCTTCAATTTCGTCGGCTTCCACCACGGATTCCGACGGCAACGAGGAGTCCTGGAAACCGCCTTCAAGCAGAACGGTCTGAAACTTGATGACATTTTCGTCAATCCTCATCCGCCGCTCAAGCTCGGCGACCACGGTCGGGCCGGCCTCATAGGCCATCAGCACGTAAGTGCCGCGTCCCTGTTTCTTGACCTGATAGGCGAGCTTGCGGGTTCCCCATTCATCGACCTTAAGGATGCTGGCCTGCTGATCGGTGAGAATCCCTTTAAATTTGTCGACAACGGCATTGTAGCCGTCACCGACAACTTCGGGATGCACGATGTAAATGGTTTCGTAGGTACGCATTGATGAATCTCCTCTTGGGTTAGTAGCCCCGGACCGGACCGGAGCAAGGAGTGGATGAAAATACATCCTTCCTGAAAAACGAACTTAACTTCATATCACAACCACTGGATCATTTCAATGACTTTCCGATCAGACATTGAAACGGAAATGCATGATGTCGCCGTCCGCAACGACGTATTCTTTTCCTTCGAGTCGCATCAACCCTTTTTCCTTGGCTCCGGCTTCGCCCCCGGAACGAACGAAATCGTCAAAGCCAATAACTTCGGCCCTGATGAACCCTTTTTCGAAGTCGGTATGAATCACCCCAGCGGCAGCCGGCGCCTTGGTTCCTTTCGAAATCGTCCAGGCCCGAACCTCTTTGACCCCGGCGGTAAAATAGGTCTGCAGGCCAAGCAATTTGTAACCGGCATGGATCATCCGATCGAGACCAGACTCGTCCAGTCCGAGTTCGTGAAGGAATTCGCTTTTGCCGTCCTCGTCGAGTTCGGCGATTTCCGATTCGATCTTGCCGCAGATAATGACCATTTCAGCCCCTTCCGCAGCAACCAGCCGCTGCACGCTGGCCACAAAGGGATGCTCCCCCCGCAAGTCATCTTCAGCCACGTTGGCCACGTACAGCATCGGCTTGGCGGTAATCAAATGCAGGTCGCGAAGCGAAATCCGTTCTTCAACGGTTAAATCAGCCGCCCGAGCCGGCCGTCCCTGATCCAGGCACTGTTGAACCGTCTGCAGTACCGCAAGCTCGGATTGACTATTTCGATCGCCGCTCTTGGCCTGTTTTTCAATCCGTTGCAAACGTTTCTGCACAGTTTCGAGATCCGCCAGATTGAGTTCGGTCTGAATAATTTCGACATCCCGCACCGGATCAACCGATCCATCGACGTGAACGACATTTTCGTCCTCGAAACATCGAACGATGTGGGCAATGGCGTCGACCTGACGAATATGCCCGAGGAACTGATTCCCCAACCCCTCCCCCGTGCTCGCCCCCTTGACCAGCCCGGCAATATCCACAAATTCGATGGCCGTCGGCAGAATGGCCTTTGGCTTGACAATTTCAGCCAGCATATCCAGCCTGGGATCGGGAACCGCGACAACACCGACATTCGGCTCGATGGTACAGAAAGGATAATTCGCCGCCTCGGCACCCGCCGAAGTGATGGCGTTAAAAATGGTCGATTTGCCCACATTGGGCAAACCGACGATCCCGCACTTGAAACCCATAGTTTTTTTTACTCACAAAATAAGGATAGCCGGGGACGACGCCCCGGCTATCCTTGTCAGACCATGTGCCCAGCTGCTCAGACCAGCAGCGGAGCGATAACCAGCGACACCACGCTCATCAGTTTGATGAGAATGTTCATCGAAGGACCGGAAGTATCTTTGAACGGGTCGCCGACGGTATCGCCGACAACGGCAGCCTTGTGAGCCTCTCCGCCTTTTTTCTCGCCTTCGAGATCACCCCTCTCGATGTACTTTTTGGCATTATCCCAAGCCCCGCCGCCATTGGACATCATCAGGGCCAACAGCACGCCGGACAGGGTAGCACCGGCGAGCATCCCGCCTAGGGCTTCCTTGCCGCCGATCACAGCCATGACCACCGGGGCGACCACTGCCAACACGCCGGGAAAAATCATCTCTTTCAGCGCGGCCTTAGCCGAGATATCGATACATTTCTGGGAGTCAGGCTTGACCCCTTCCTCGCCAGCGAGCAGGCCGGGAATTTCCCGGAACTGACGGCGGATTTCATCCACCATCTTGCCAGCGGCGCGTCCAACGCTGGTCATGGTCAAGGCGCCAATAAAGAACGGCAGGGCCCCGCCGATGAAAAGGCCGATCACGACCCTGGGCTCGATCAGATTGATGGCTTGCAGCTTGACCGTAGTGGCATAGGCGGAAAAGAGGGCCAGGGCGGTCAGGGCCGCTGAACCGATTGCAAAGCCTTTGCCCATGGCGGCGGTGGTGTTACCGATGGCATCGAGCCCGTCGGTAATCTTTCGCACCTCGGGACCGAGGCCAGCCATCTCGGAAATTCCGCCGGCGTTGTCGGCGATAGGACCATAGGCATCGACGGTCATGGTAACCCCGGTCGTTGCCAACATGCCGACCGCCGCGATGCCGATGCCGTAAAGACCGGCACTGGCACTGGCCACGGCGATGGCCAGGGCGATCATAAGGATGGGCGCGACGGTGCTTTCGAGACCAACCGCCAGACCGTGAATGATGTTAGTGGCAGGTCCGGTCTTGCTTGCCTCGGCGATCCGGACCACCGGACCACGCGCCGTGTAATA
Source organism: Desulfuromonadaceae bacterium GWC2_58_13 (assembly GCA_001825565.1). GTDB lineage: Bacteria > Desulfobacterota > Desulfuromonadia > Desulfuromonadales > Trichloromonadaceae > Trichloromonas. The sequence goes on along the minus strand of MHXM01000036.1, from coordinate 12,258 downwards.
TTCGGTGATCTGCCCGATGGCGATACCGGCCAGGGTGCCAGCCAGAATGGCCATGAATACACCAATCTTCAGACTGGAAAACATAATGACGAAGAAGGCGGAAACCAGAAACAGGCCGGCAGCAACGAAAGTCGTGTAGTTGAGAGCCTTGGCCGGATCCTGGCCGCTGAATTTCTTCATCGACCAGATGCCGACGAGGGAGAAGACCAGGCCGAGCATGGACAGCCCCAAGGGCATAAAGAGGGCGCTGGCCTGGACTTCGGCCGCCGAACCGGAACCGATCTTGGCCAGCAGCTCGGGACTGGCGGCCGCGGCGATGGCGATGGTCGCAATGATCGCCCCGACATAGGATTCGAAAATATCGGCGCCCATGCCAGCCGTATCGCCGACACAGTCACCGACGTTGTCGGCGATGACCCCAGGATTCCGGGGATCGTCCTCGGGGATACCGGCCTCGACTTTGCCAACCAGGTCGGATCCGACATCAGCCGCCTTGGTATAGATGCCGCCGCCAACGCGGGCGAACAGGGCGATGGACGACGCCCCCATGGCGAAGCCGTTGATGTACTGAACAGTGGTGGGATCACCACCGAAATTCAGGAAAGCGATGCCGACCCCGACCAGACCGAGGGAAGCCACCGCGAGCCCCATGACGGCGCCGCCATTGAAGGAAACCTCCAAGGCCGCGGCCTGCCCTTGTGCCCGGGCAGCCTCCGTGGTCCGGACATTGGCGCGGGTCGCCGCTTTCATGCCAATGAAACCGCAGATCATGGAGCAGGAGGCGCCACCAAGAAAGGCCACCGCAGTCCAGAAGCCCATGCTGATCGCGATGAGAATAAAGACAACGGCGATAAAAATGGCGAGAACTTTGTATTCACGAGCCAGAAACGCCATGGCGCCGTCGTGAATAGCTTCCGAAATCTCCTTCATCTTGTCATTGCCAATCGGTTGGGCCTTGACCTTAAGGTAGATCAGAATCGCAATGGCGAACCCGACCAAGCCCAGGATAGGAACTAACATCTGCATTACTGGTACCCTCTCTTTCGCTGTCTGGATTTAAATACTGACAACTCGTCCGTTAAACTCATTCATGGCCAGAAGTGGTCCCCGTTCGACAACGGCTTCTACGGCACTGGCCGAATCGACTATCACTGAAACTAAGGTTTTCTGTTCCGACGCGGCAAAGGTGCTCAATACAAATTGGGCCACGTCACCTCCGGGATACGGTCGTCCGACTCCAACCTTGACCCGGACGAAATCGGCGTTGCCGAGAACCTGGCAGATGTGGCGAATCCCGTTATGTCCGCCATGTCCGCCTCCGACCCTGATTTTCAGGGAACCGAACGGCTGATCGATGTCGTCATGGACCACGACCAGATCTTCCGGCGTCAGCTTGAGGGACTTGAACGCCGAACCGACACTCGCTCCGCTGAGATTCATGAATGTCTGCGGCAACAATAGGGTTGACTCCTGTCCGGCAACCCGACCAACTCCGTAGATTCCCTGGTGTCCATTTTTCTTCAGCTGGACGCCACATTTGTCCGCAACTTTCCGAACCACCATAAAACCGATATTGTGGCGTGTCCCTGCGTACCGGTCACCAGGATTGCCCAGCCCGACAATGAGCTTCAAGACGGCCCCGCTCAGTCCGCTTCAGTCCCTTCGGCCGACTCGGTTTCCACCTCTTCGTCCTTGTGACCGGTACAGGTGATGACCGTGAAATTGACCTCGTGGGGAACTTCAACGCCGGCAGGCAAAACCAGGTCTGCAATATGAAGAACGTCACCGATGCCCATTGCCTGCACGTCCACTTCGATCGAAGCCGGGATCGCGTTGGGCAAACAGAAGACTTCTAGTTCCTTGCGGATGACCTGGAGGCTGCCGCCGACCTTCTCGCCTTCAGCTTTTCCGACCGGATGGACCGGCACCATGACATGCACCTTCTGGTGCATGTCGACCACCTGAAAATCAGCATGCATCGGTTCACGACGTATGGCGCCAACCTGCAGGTCTTTAAGAATTACCACCTTGCCGTCGAAAGGCCCGTCGCCCTTAAGGGTGACCAGGGTGTTCCAACCCGCTTCGGTAGCGAAAGCGGCCTGTAGCGCCTTGGGAGCAACAGAAAGGGAACAGGACGCCATTCCTTTTCCGTAAACAACCGCGGGAACCAGATTCTGGCGACGAAGACTGCGCGATACGCCTTTGCCGGCCTTGCTCCGCAAAACAACATTAAGTTCAGATGTAGCCATTTATCTTTCCTCCGTTTATGTGATGAACTATGTTACGGGTTATCTGAGGTTATATCATACAAAAAGGGAGCTGACCGATTCGTCGCCATGAATCCGGCGAATGGCTTCAGCCAGCAGGCCGGCCACGGACAAAACCCGCAATTTGGAACAGTTTTTGGTCTTTTCGCCGAGCGGAATGGTATTGGTCACCACGACCTCTTCAAGACAACTGTTGTCGATCCGCTCCAGAGCCGGTCCCGACAGCACCGCATGACTGGCACAGGCAAAGATTTTCTGGGCTCCCTTCTCCTTGAGCGCCTGAGCTGCCTGACACAGGGTCCCGGCAGTATCGATCATGTCGTCAACGATGACGCACGTCTGCCCGGAAACGTCGCCAATGATGTTCATGACTTCCGAAACGTTGGGACCGCTGCGCCGCTTGTCGATGATGGCCAGGCCAGCATCCAGCCGTTTGGCGAAGGCACGTGCCCGCTCGGTACCACCGGCATCCGGGGAAACCACCACCAGTCGCTTGTCGTTGAATCGTCCCTTGAGGTCATCAAGAAGTACCGGCGCTGCGTACAGATGGTCCACCGGGATATTGAAAAAACCCTGAATCTGCCCGGCGTGAAGATCCATGGTCACCAGACGGTTCATGCCCGCCACCGAAATCAGATCGGCCACCAGCTTGCTGGTGATGGGCGTCCGCGGCGCCACCTTGCGGTCTTGGCGAGCGTAGCCGAAATACGGGATGACCGCGGTAATGCTCGCCGCGGAAGCCCGCTTGAGGGCATCGGTCATGACCAGCAGTTCCATGAGATTATTGTTGGAGGGAGCACAGGTCGACTGAATGATATAGACATCCCGGCCACGAACATTCTCGCCGATCTCTACCATGATCTCGCCATCGGAAAAGGTTTTCACGTTGGCGTTGCCCAGCGGAACGGCGAGGTGTCCGCAAATCTCACGAGACAGGGGAAGATTGGAAGCACCGGAAAAAATCTTCAGCTTATCCACCATGGGTCCTCTCTAGCAACCAGAAAAAAACTGTAGGCCATGGCATTCCATGACCTAATCGGGGGCGAGCAAAAACTCCGAAAATCTTTTCAGCGAACAGGACTGGCTGGGGCGCCAGGGATCGAACCTGGGAATGCCGGAATCAAAATCCGGTGCCTTACCGCTTGGCGACGCCCCAACAACCTGACCTGCAAATCAAACGGGCTGCACAGCAAAAGCCTTCCAACCCGGAATCCTCGACATCGCCGCCTCGGCCGACCGAGCCTCGGCTTCTTTTTCGAAAACCCCAAACACGGTCGGCCCGCTACCTGACATGAGAACGCCCGCGGCACCGAGCCCAACCAGCAATTCCTTGGCCTCGGCAACAACGGGAAACTCTGCCAGAGTTACTCTTTCAAGATCGTTGTGAAGCTGGCTGACCAACTCCTTTATCGTTCCGGGAAACCTCGGCAGTCTAGCCACTTCACCTGGCGATGTCAACTCTAATTTTCGGTAAACCAGGGACGTCGAAACACTGAATCCGGGATTGACCAGAACATACCAGATCCGCGGCAGTCCGGTAACCTTTTTTAGCCGCTCCCCAATCCCGGTGGCCCAGGCCGTTTCTTCAAAAATGAAGAATGGCACATCCGCCCCCAGCCGCACCCCCAATTCCATCAACCGGTTTTTGGAAAGGCCGGCACCCAGCATCTCGTTGAGCGCCAGCATCACGGCGGCGGCATCGGAGGATCCGCCACCGAGGCCTGCCGCAACCGGAATATGTTTCTCAATGACCAAATCGACGCCGCCACCGCCGCCGGACTGCTCAAGCATCATCGCCGCTGCCCGTCCGGCAATATTCTCTTCGCCGGTAGCCAGAACGACTGCCTCGCAACGCACCCGAACCCCAGGGGTCGCAGTCAGCTCGACGGAAATATTGTCAAACAGGGAAACCCGCTGCATCAGCATGGCCAGTTCGTGATAACCATCCTTACGTTTTCCCAGCACATGCAGGCACAGGTTTATTTTTGCCGGAGCAAGCCGCGTCATCTTCACCAAAGTGCCTCCCGTCAAACATAACAAAACGTATCAGCCGGCCAAGATAGTGAACCCTCCGGCAGCTGTCAAGGTCAAATGCACAAAACAGAAGGGGACCGCAATTGCGGTCCCCTTCTGTTTTGTGCTGGCGGTGGGCAATCCCGGAGGATCTATCCGCTACCCCTGGTTAATTGGTCTTGACCGGCGGATCGTGGGGATCGAGATGGCAGGTCAGACAGTTCGGGAACTTGGTGTGCAGAGCCGCGTTGTGCGGCGCCTCTCCATGACAGTTGCTGCAGCTGGGGATCATCCCGTGGCTGGTATGACAGGAGACACAGGAAACCTCGGCATGCTTGCTCTTGCTTCCGGTCCAGACAGCGTAGACGCTGGAATGGCAACCGGCGCAGTTCTTAAGTTCGACTTCACCCTTGAAAGCAATCTGCAGCGGCTTGTGGACTGGATGGCAGGTGGTACAGGTTTCCACGGGCTCGTTTTCGTAATGCCCTTTATGGCATTCGAAACAGGACGGGATATAGGCATGCTTGGTATGGTGGCACGAGCTGCATGCAACCAGAGTATGCTTGCTGGGGAACTCTTTAACCTGAGCAGCCGGCGAAGCATGGCAATCGGCGCAGTTTGTGGTCAAGCGATCGGACAGAACCAAGTTGAGCGGCGTATGCGGATTGGAGTGGCAAGCCAGACATTCGGTCTGATTGGGACCATGAGGCAGGGTGTGACAGCTGGAGCATTGGGGCATGATTTGCGCCCAGTTGTTACGATTGGGGTTATATGCGTGAAACTGCTGGTGGCAGTCCTGGCAGTCAAACTGGTGACGACCGCCCTTTTCCTTGATGGCATTAAAGTAGGACGTGTGACACTGTCCGCACTGGGACACGGTCAACGGCACTATTTTGGCCTCGTAGGGGTTGGCCGGGGGCTCGACAACCGGCGGAGGCTCTGGTACGGGCGCCGGAGCCGGTGCGGGAGCCACTTCGATTTTCGCTGGAGCTGCGACTTTAGATTCGGCAACGGGTTGCACGCAAGCCGCGAGAAGCGCCAGCAGAGCCAGCGACAGCACCAGGGGCAGATACCTGAGAACGTTATCCCTTACTCTCTCCATAAATCCTCTCTTTCCATTTCCTCATTCGAATAACAACGTAAAGACGAAAGACAACAAAAAACTGAAATCAACAATTCTCCCGGTAGACGCCGGCCCGCCGGGAGAATTCTTGTATGCGAGTTACTTGTTCAGGTCATGCGCAATGCTGTGGCAATCACCGCATTTCGGAAATTTCGTGTGAATTCCCTCGGCATGCGGAGTGCCATGACAATCCGTGCATAACGGCACGGTCTTATGCTTGTCGGCATGGCAACTGACGCAGGCGACGTCCTTATGCTTGTAGGGATTAGCCATCAGCAGGTCGTATGCGGTCTGGTGACAAGAGGCGCACAGGATATTTCCAGTAGTTTCAGGATAGGTAACCGTCGCGGGCATGTGGGCCTTATGGCAGGTACCGCAGTCGGCCTGGGTCATCTGAGCGGAATGCGGCTCATGACATTTAACACATTCGGGGATGACGCCGTGACGCTCGGCATGGCAGAAATTGCAGGCCAGCAAGGTGTGCTTGCTGGGGTTGGCGTCAAGCTGCGCCTTCTGCGCATCATGACAGGACAGGCAGGGCGCGGTCAGCTCCCCGGTAAGAGCGATTTCAAGAGGCTTGTGCGGGTTATGACAACCGATGCAGCCAGCCAGCTCATAGTGGGTAGTTCCTTCATGACACATGCTGCATTCGGGGATATTGTTCTCCACCTTGGGCGGGTGACCGATGTGGCAGTCCTGGCAGGTAACCGCTGTCTTGTGCTTCGCTCCCAGAGCCGCGATATCGGCCGGTTCGCGATCATGACACTTGACACAATCGGAATTGGCCAGCGCCACCTCCTCAGCCACTGCATACCCGGCGCCCATCAAAGCCAAGCTGCAGCAAACCAGCAATTTAAACCAAAAACGCTTTTCCATTGTTCCTCCCTTTCAACAACTTCCTTGGTAAAGTTTCGGCAAACTTTCCGCAAGGCAACGAACAACTTACGAAAAGCCCGACACGACAAGTACTTATTTCATCGGCAGATAAAACATAACTAACAAATTAAAGTTTGCAGATCCTAGCAAAAAAGGACCTGCGTGTCCACCGGTAATTCGCCGGCCAAGGGTTAGGCGGCATTCCGGGAACATATTATTTTCTCAATATTGTCAGTCGCTTTCGGATGTCGTCGGGATTCACGCCGGTGACCAGAAGACGTTTGTGACGCGAGTGTTCCCCGGCGATCAGAGCAACATCCTTGCGGGAAACCCCCAACAGTTGGGCAACGAACTCGCGACAGAGCTTATTTGCCGCCCCCTCGACCGGCGGCGAGGTCAGGCGAACCTTCAGCTCATCCCCTTGAATCCCAACCAGTTCGTTCTTGCTGGCCCTGGGCTGCACATAGACGGCAAGCACCACCCCTTCGCCCGCGGGATGCACAAAGGGCATCAGACATCCTCCGGTTTCAAACCATCCTCATCGTTGGTTTCTCGGAGCCCTTGATCAAAAGGCAATCCTTCTTCATAGCGAAGCTCTTTCGCCTCAAACTTCTCCATGGTGACCACTTCGAGGTCGAGCATGCGCATATGGCTGACAACCAGAGACCGCAGACTCGTTTCAAAGGAGATTTTCTGTCGCTTGATCTCCTGGATATCGCCGATGAGCTGAATGCGCCGTTCTTCGGCATCCCGCACGATCCGCTCAGCCCGCAGTTGGGCATCGGTAACGATAATTTCACCTTCGCGGCGGGCATTGTTCTTCAGGTCGTCGGTCATTTTCTGGGCGGTCATCAGGGTCTCGTTGAGAATGACCTCCCGTCCCCGCATCTCTTCCAGGGCCGCCCGGGTCCGCGCCAAATCCTCCTTGAGCCCCTGATTGATCTTGTAAAGCCGCTCCATCTCTTCGGACACCAGTTCGAGAAAATGATCCACGCCGGCCTTTTCATATCCGAACGGCCGGCTTTTGAACCGATGCTGCTGAATGTCGATGGGGGTTATAGCCATTTTTTCATCCTCTAGAAGGCGTAGGCCAGGCGGGTGAGCAGGAGAATCACGATGCGCTGCAGAAAAAATACTCCGAACAGGAGCAGGATCGGCGAAAAATCGATCCCGCCGAATTGCAGGGGCACTACCCGGCGGATTTGGTTCAGCAACGGGTCGGTGACACTGTGCAGAAAGCGAACAATCGGGTTGTACGGATCCGGGTTGACCCATGAGATAATGGCACGCGCCACGATGATGTAAATGTAGATCGTAAATATCAGGTTAATGGCCTGGGAAACGACCATGATCAGCTCACCGAAAAAACCCATGACGATTCCTTTCCCGCAAATAAATTCAGAAACTTTCATTATCAAATGATCTTTTATACAGCATTCACGAAAAGAGTGTCAAACGGTTTCCCCGCCACCGGACAAAGACCGCGGAATCCGTAAAACATCATACGGCACAACTCACATTTTGACATTCACCTGCAAAACCGCTAAATTGACCGACTGGAGGCCCTTCGAAACGGGGCGAACATCATATGATCAAAGGGGACACCATGAAACGCACCAGCAATCTTCGCATCCGGCGCCTGACGCCGATCATCGCGCCGGCAGACCTGAAACAGGTTTTTCCGCTATCGGAAAGCAGCGCTGAATTCGTCTCGCGAGCCCGCGAACAGATTACCAACATCCTCAATCATCAAGACCCGCGGCTCATGGTCATAGTCGGTCCCTGTTCCATCCACGACCCCAAGGGGGCCCTCGAATACGCCGAACGGCTCTCCCGGCTGAGCCGGCAACTGGAAGACCAGTTGTTTCTGGTCATGCGGGTCTATTTCGAGAAGCCGCGCACGACCATCGGCTGGAAAGGGCTGATCAACGATCCGGATATCAACGGCACCCATCAGATATCCAAAGGGCTCGGCGTCGGCCGCGGTCTGCTTTGCTCCATCACCGACCTGGGACTGCCGGTCGCCTGCGAAATGCTCGACCCGATCACCCCGCACTACCTGGCGGATGCCATCAGTTGGGGCGCTATCGGCGCCCGCACCACCGAATCCCAGGTTCACCGCGAGATGGCCAGCGGCCTGTCGTTTCCGGTCGGCTTCAAAAATGGTACCGACGGCAACCTGCAGATCGCCATCGATGCCATGAATGCGGCGCTGCATCCCCACAATTTTCTCGGCATCGACAATGACGGCCGTAACGCCATCGTCTCGACCACCGGCAACACCGACGTGCATATTGTCCTGCGGGGTGGCAACAATGGCCCCAACTACCATGCCGAGGACATTCTCCGCACCGAAAAAATGCTGACCAAGGCCGGACTCAACGCTCGTATCATGGTCGACTGCAGTCACGCCAACAGTTACAAGGACCACGAACGCCAGGAAGAAGTCCTGAACGAGGTTATCCGGCAGGTCGGCTCAGGCAACCGGACCATCTGCTCGGTGATGATCGAAAGCAACCTCGAACCCGGCAACCAACCTACCGGCGACGACTTTTCCAAGCTGAAATACGGGGTATCCATCACCGACAAATGCATCGGCTGGACCGATACCGAACGGATGCTGCGTCACGCTCACCAGAAGCTCAAGGAGTTCGGTGGCCGTAAAATTTCCTGATTCGTAAAAAGCGAATTCCCATGTTAAAGATATCCAGGAAACCAGAAAAATCAGCGAGCCCCTGCTGTTGCCCTCCGCCCAAGACACCCGGGCCGACGGAGGTTCCCTGTTGCGGTTCCACGCCAAAACCTCAGCCGCCGCCCATAGCCGCAACCTGCTGCCCGCAACCGGCTACCGACGACCGTCCCGGCTACCGACTCTGGCCCTTTGTAATCGGCTGGCTGGAAACGCCCGTCGGCCGGGTTCCCCGGGTCGACACACGCCTGAACTGGAACGACCGGGCCGGGCATTGGCAGATGCGCTGGGGCATTGGCCGCAACCGCTACCGGATCGCGCCGGGTCTCTATGCCGTCGGCGTCCCGAACGACCAATCGCCGGTACTGGTTTCGGCTAACTACAAAATGAGTTTCGACCTTCTGCGCCGGTCGCTTGCTGGCCTGGACGCCTGGCTCCTGGTCATCGACACCAAGGGGATCAACGTCTGGTGCGCCGCCGGCAAAGGAACCTTCGGCACCCGCGAAATCGTCCAGCGGGTCGGCCACTGCGAACTGGACCGGCTCGTCAGCCATCGGACGCTGATCGTTCCCCAGCTCGGCGCTCCGGGCGTGGCCGTCCACCGGGTCAAACACGACTGTGGTTTCTCCGTCGTTTACGGACCGGTCCGGGCCATGGATCTCAAAGTCTTTCTGGCGGCCGGCATGAAAGCAACCGAAGCCATGCGCCGGGTCGGCTTTTCCACCCTGGACCGGCTGGTTCTGACCCCGGTGGAATTGACCGGCATGATCAAATCCATCCTCGGGGCGGCCCTGCTTCTGTTCATCGTCGGCGGAATCGGTCCCGGCTGGTTTTCCCTTACCGCCGCCTGGGACCGGGGAACGGTGGCGCTGGGCTGCCTGCTGACCGGCATCATGGTCGGCGCGGTTGGCGTTCCGGTGCTGCTTCCCTGGATTCCGGGACGGGCATTTTCCATCAAGGGAGCGATGTTCGGCCTGCTGGTGAGTCTTTTGATGCTGGCGGGAATCGAAACAGACAGCTCGCTGCCTGAAAATATGGCGCTGCTGCTGGCGCTGCCGGCGGTGAGTTCCTACTGCGCCATGAACTTTACCGGTTCGACCACCTTCACCTCCCCTTCCGGTGTCGAAAAAGAAATGCGCCGGGCCATCCCCGCCCAGCTGGCAGCGCTGCTGATGGCTGGAATCTTCTGGATCGGCGCGGCTTTTTAAGAGAAACGACAATGAAAGAACTTCGCTACCTGGAAAATGTCACTACCCTCGAACTGAACATCGATACCTGCATCGGCTGCGGGATGTGCCTGAATGTCTGTCCCCACGCGGTGTTCGTCCTCCACGGAAACAAGGCCGCCATCATGGACCGAAACCGCTGCATGGAATGCGGCGCCTGCGCCGGCAACTGCCCGGTCGATGCCCTCGCCGTCAAAGCCGGCGTCGGCTGCGCCAGCGCCATCATTCACGGCTGGCTGACGGGCAAGGAACCGAGTTGCGACTGCGGAGGCGGCGCCGACTGCTGCTGACGCCTATTCCTTGCCGACCAGTCCCTCCATTTCCAGCTTGACATCGTCTATATTGACACGGAGCACCTTTTTCCCCTCCCGTTCGCAACGCACCAGCCCGTCTTTCACCCATTCGAGAACCAATCCCTTTTTCACGCCGAACTTGGCCTCCACCTCTTCCGGTTCGTACCAGGTCTTCATCAACGCCATAATTACCTCCTTTCGAGAAGTCTGTGTTTAAGTATAACTTTATTTTCTCCGACAACTTTGGCGAACCAAAGTTATTAAATCTTTACAAAATTATTTCAAACAGATAAATTAAGTTCCATCCTCTCATTTGCCATAAAATATATCAATATATGGAACCTTCAGTTTTAGTCATCGACGACTCTCCGGGCGCCCGCCGACACATCCTCGACGGTCTCAAGGCCAGCGGTCTTTTCCAGATGTACCATGAGGCCGACAGCGTCGTGGAAGGATTCAAGATCGCCCTGAACGAGCCGGTCGACATCATCCTCTGCGATCTTGACATGCCGGGGATGGATGGGTTCAAATTTCTCAGCATGATCAAGACCCGCAAGGAGCTTCAGGACATCCCGGTCATCCTGGTCACCGGCGTTAAAGATCAGGACACAAAGATTCGAGGGTTGGAGCGGGGCGCCAGCGATTACCTCACCAAGCCATTCGATCCGGGGGAACTGATCGCCCGGGTCAAGGTTCAGCTGAAAATCAAATCGCTGCAGGACAGCCTGAAAAAAAGCAACATGGCGCTCATGGAGCTCTCGAATACCGATCCGCTGACTCGGCTGAGCAACCGGCGTTTTCTTATGAAGACCCTGGAAAAAGAGCTGCAGCGCTGCGAGCGATCGCAGAAGGGGTTGGCCCTGATCATGGTCGATGTCGACCATTTCAAGCGGATCAACGACAACTACGGCCATCAGCAGGGGGACGTGGTTCTGAAAACCCTTGCCGACCAGATGAAGGGCTGCCTGCGTGATTACGACATGGCGGCACGCTTCGGCGGCGAGGAATTCGCCCTGGTCCTCCCGGAAACAGCCATCGACGAGGCGGTTCACGTCGCCAACCGGCTGCGGGTGGCCGTCAGCGAGCTCCGCTTTCCCGGTGAATATCACGACATCCGCCTGACCATCAGTCTTGGCGTGGCCACCTATCCCCACAACAAGGTCAGAACCGTGGACGACCTGATCCGCGAAGCCGACCGCGCCCTGTACAACGCCAAGGAAAAAGGGCGCAACCGGGTCGAAACCATCCTCGGCTGACCCCCCGTCCCATTACTCGCCGCCGGATTCCAGCCGGATATCATCGTAATACGCCACGGCCGACTCCCCGGTATTGTCGGTGTCGGTCATGATGGCGATGGCTCCCGCCGCCGCCGGTTCCTCGCCGAAAATCATCCGGTAATCCGCTAGCACGTCCCGTCGCTCCTCCACCCACTGGCCGACTTTTTTCGAGCCGCTCTCAACGGCCAACATGACCGCGTTGCCGTAAAAACTGTTCGGAATAAAATCGCCTTCGGGCAATCGGTTCGCCCAGATATAATTGATGCTGCGGGTTTTGGGTGGAAACCAGTGTGGAAAAATCACATAGACGCGGGCGGCATAGTCGTCGCCGGACTTGCGACGAGCATCCCCTTTGGTCAGTATATTCGATACCTTCCAGCGCCAGGCCAGCAGCGGGTAATCCTTTAGACCATATTTTTTTTCAAACACCAGACCGGACGCCGTCGCCCGGCTCTCGGCCCGCAGCACCCTCCCCTCGCCGTCGGGAACAATGG
>MHXM01000035.1 GCA_001825565.1 Desulfuromonadaceae bacterium GWC2_58_13 | reverse complement strand
CCCTGGTTTTCGCCTCGACCTTCGGCGCCATTCTGGGCGACCTCCTGAGTTATTGGCTCGGCGCCCGCATGGGCGCTTCATTCCTGCCCAAACCGGTTTTCCGACGCTACCATGGCCTGCTTAACAAATCGGAAATTTTCTTTGCCGAACATGGCGGCAAAAGCGTCTTTCTCGGGCGCTTCATCGGTTTTCTGCGTCCTTTCATCCCCTTTGTCGCCGGTCATGCCCACATGCGCCCCCTGCTCTTTGTCGGCTACGCGGTATTCAGCGGCATTCTCTGGGGTCTGGCTTATCCCGGTCTCGGCTACTTCTTCGGCGCCAGCTGGCGGCTGGTGGAAATCTGGGTCGGTCGCTTAAGCTACCTGCTAGCCGCCATGGTGGTCCTGCTGGTGATCAACCACCTGTTCTGGAAACGCCTGGCTCCACGGCTGTCCAGACTCGCGATTCGCACCTGGAACAGAATCGCCGAAGGGTGGGAATCCGTTTTGCGGACCCGTTTCATGTGCAGCTTCGCCAGGGCTTACCCCAGCTTCTGGAATTTCATGGCGGGTCGTTTCAGCCTCCGCCACGGCACCGGTCTCTACCTGACCGCCGGGTTCGCCGGCGTCATCCTGTTCGCCTCGCTATTTATCGGGGTCGTCGGCCCGCTGACCACCCTCGATCTCCAGGTCTACCAGGGGCTGGCCCGCATGCAGCACCCCACCAGCGATGTCATCGTCCTGATCATCACCTATTTCGGCAACGTCACGGCCATCGTTCTGATTGGTCTCTGGGCCTGCCTCTGGCTGGTGCTGCAGAACCGGTATTTTTCCGCCGTCATTCTGCTCGGCGGTACCGCGGCCGGAGAACTGCTGGTTTATCTGCTCAAGCTGCTGTTCGAACGCAGCCGTCCCGAATCCTATTTTCCCAACCTGGCAACCGATATTTTCAGTTTTCCCAGCGCCCATGCCTTCGTCGCCCTGGTGTTTTACGGCCTGCTGGTCTACATGCTGCTCAACACTCTGGACCACCTGCAGAGCCGATTTTACCTGGTGGTTTCCGGCGGCGCCCTGACCCTGTTGATCGGCTTCAGCCGCCTCTATCTGGGCGTGCATTGGTTCAGCGATATTCTCGGAGGCTTTGCCCTGGCGGCGGCATGGCTGACCATCCTGATCACCGCCTGCGAAATGCGTCTGCGGCATGGCGGCGAATTCCCCTGGAACTTCAAAATCGCGGTGCATCCCGTCTCGCGCAGGTGGCGTCTGATCATTCTCCTCCTGACCGGTCTCCTTCTGGTCTGGTGCCTGTACGCCTATATCGACCATCGCCTGCATATCGATCTGCAGGGCAAGCATATTTACAATCAAGAGCAGATGGGCTAGGATGCGCGCGCATCCGGACTCCCAACTTTTCAGGATTAGAATATGAACGTACGTTTGCCGGCCGAGTGGGAAGAGCAGGATGGCGTGCTGCTGGCCTGGCCGCACGCCGGCAGCGACTGGCGCGACGATCTGGCCGTGGTCGAACCGGTTTTCGTCAACATCGCCCGAGAAATCAGTCGGTACGAACGGCTGTTGATCGTCGCCCCCGAGATCTCTCCGGTACAGCAACAACTGGCAAGGGGCGGGGTGGACATGCAGCGGGTGGACCTGCGGCAAATGCCGACCAACGATACCTGGGCCCGGGACTTCGGCCCGATCACGGTAATCAAGGATGGCCACCCGGTTCTGCTGGACTTCGGTTTTAACGGTTGGGGCCTGAAATTCGCCGCCAACTTCGATAATCGGATTACCGGCAACCTGGCCCGATCCGGGGTGTTCGGACGACTTGATGTGCGTATTCCCGGACTGGTTCTCGAAGGCGGCAGCATCGAAAGCAACGGTGCGGGAACCCTGCTCACCACCAGCGAATGTCTGCTCGACGCCAACCGCAACCCTCATCTGAAGCGCGGGGAAATCGAAGCAACCCTGGGCCGCCTGTTCGGCTCGACCCATTTTTTGTGGTTGGAAAACGGCTACCTGGCCGGCGACGACACCGACTCGCACATCGACACCCTCGCCCGGTTGTGCCCGGACGACACCCTCGTCTACGTCCGATGCGACGACCCGCGAGACGAGCACTTTGCCGCTCTGTCCGCCATGGAAAAAGAACTCCGGGCCTTTCGCACCGGCGCCGGCCGTCGCTACCGGCTGCTCCCCCTGCCCTGGCCCAAGGCCCGTTTCGACCACAGCGGTCAGCGGCTACCGGCCACCTACGCCAACTTTCTCGTCATCAATGAAGCCGTCCTGGTGCCGACCTACCAGGACCGGGGGGACGCCGCCGCCCTGGAAACCATCGGCCAGGCGTTTCCCCAGCGGAAAATCATCGGCATCGATTGCCTGCCGCTGATTCTGCAACACGGTTCACTGCACTGCGTGACCATGCAGATTCCCAAAGGAGTACTGGCATGAAAGAGTTAAAAGTCGGACTGGTGCAGCAAAGCTGCAGCGACGATCGCGAAGGGAATATCGCCAGAAGCCTCTGCGGGATCCGCGAAGCCGCGGCCAAGGGGGCCCGCCTGGTGGTGCTGCAGGAGCTGCACTGCGGACTCTACTTCTGCCAGACCGAGGACACCGCCTGTTTCGATCAGGCCGAACCGATTCCCGGACCCGTCACGGAAATCTTCGGCGCCCTGGCCCAGGAACTGGGCATCGTCATCGTCGCCTCGCTGTTCGAAAAACGGGCGCCGGGACTCTATCACAACACCGCCGTGGTGCTGGAATCGAACGGCCGCATCGCCGGCACTTACCGCAAGATGCATATCCCCGACGATCCCGGCTATTACGAGAAATTCTATTTCACTCCCGGCGACCTCGGTTTCAACCCCATCGACACCTCGGTCGGCCGTCTCGGCGTGCTGGTCTGCTGGGACCAGTGGTACCCGGAAGCGGCCCGACTGATGGCCATGGCCGGCGCCGAAATGCTTATCTATCCCACCGCCATCGGCTACGACCCCCGCGACGATCAGGATGAGCAGACCCGCCAGCGCGAAGCCTGGATCACCATTCAGCGCAGCCATGCGGTGGCCAACGGCATCCCGGTGATCAGCGTCAACCGGGTCGGTTTCGAAGCCGATCCCTCGGGGACCAGCGCCGGGGCACGGTTCTGGGGCAACAGTTTCGTCGCCGGCTGCCAGGGGGAGCTGATGACCGTGGCCGCTAATGACCAGGAACAGGTTTTAGTCGTCGGTATCGACCGCCAACGCAGTGAAGATGTCCGCCGCATCTGGCCCTACCTGCGCGACCGTCGAATCGACGCTTACGGCGACCTGCTGCGTCGCTACCGGGATTAAACCGTCGGGGATTGCCGCCCGGCGTCAAACTATCCGTCGCTACCTCATCCCTGGAGATGGTCTTAAATTTTTACATTTACACATTAACATTTTCCTTGTTTAGCCCACGTGGTCACGGTATATCTGAAAGGCACCTGATTCGACCGGAAAGGGCTGCCATGATGCGCTTCAAACCAACGTTGCCGGTAAAATCGATCGTCACCGGCTGCCTCTTCCTCCTGGTGCTGTTGTCCCTGCGGCCTTATCAGGCCACGGCGGCAGCACCGGATCTGCCGCCCTACATTCAACGATTTCCCAATGGCTGGATCGACTGGGGCAACGGTTACATTTACGGGGTCGGCCGTGCCTACCTGAATAACAATGGCGACTCAAAAATCCGGACCTCCCGCGCCGCCGGAATCCTCGCCGCCGGCAACATCGTCAAGATTGCCGCCGGCATCAATCTGGATGACCGGCAAACTCTGCAAAGTCTGGGAAATCAACAGTTTATCATTCATCTCAAAGCCACCCTCACCAGTGAAACCGATCAATCTTCGCTCCTTCGGGATCGTCAGGGCTCATACTACGAAGTTGTTCAGAAAACCCCCATCAATGGCGTCAAGGGCCTGACCGCCCGGGTGCTTACTTCACTCCCCGCCACCCTGCCCGACTGGAAACCGATTTCCAACCAGTCCGCTCAGCCCGATGCGGAGGCGGAAGATCTTCCCTGGCTGGTTCTCGATGCCCGGCACCTGGTCCAACAACGCGCCGTCGCGCCGGCGATCCTTCCCAAGATTGTCAGCAGCGCCGGCCAAACAGTCTACTCGCCCGAGCGGGTCGACCCCAACGCTCTGCTGCAACAGGGGATGATCCGCTACTTCGTCACCTCGGAATCCAAAGCGCAACTGGAGGCAAGGCTCGATGCGGACCATGCGCTGTTTGCCGAAATCCAGCGATTCCTTTCTCTGTCGGAAGCCTGTGCCGATGATTTTCCGAAGCGCAAACAGCGGCCGCGGTTGATTGTCACGGATGTTCAGGAGGCGCAAGGTCTTTCCCGCACCAATCTGATCATCAGCGAAGCCGACGCGCAAAAGCTTCTGAACGACGCGCAGACCAATAAAATCCTCGAAAAATGTCGGGTTATCGTTCTGGTTTCCAGCCCGATAGGCGGAATAGAAGGTGCCCTTCCCTGCCATCTGGCGATTCGGATTCCCGACTGAATGAAGTTACGACGTCGGGTCCTCAAGGCCCGTTTCCCGGGGCCCATCATCCTTACGACCGGCGTTCTGCTTGGGGTTATCGCGGCGTATCTCTGCGGCTGGTTCAAAACCGCCGATTTTTTTCTCTATGATAACCACCTCCGCTGGCGCCATGTTCGGCCCTCCTCCGAAAGTATCGTCCTGGTTCTTATGGATGAACCAAGCGCCCTGGAACTGGAAAGGACCCGGGGGGATTGGTCCAGAAAACACTTGGCGCAAGCTCTCGAAAATCTTCATCGAGCCGGCGCCGAAATCGTCGGACTGGATATGGTTCTGTCGTCCCCCGATCGGGACCCGCGCCTCGACCGGCTTCTCGCTGATGCCATCGAACGCAGCAACAACGTGATTCTGGCACGGATTTCCGCTGCGGAAGGCGTGTCGGAAGTCGCTCCGCTGTCCCTGTTCCAACAAGGAATGATCGGTGACGGGTTCATTGACCTCCCTCCCGACAACGATGAAATCCTGAGGAAAATCCGCTTTTTCAATGCCAAACCCCAGACCGACGGCAACATTCAGTTGCTGCCGGCTTTTGCTCTCGAACTGGCCCGGGCTTATCGAAACATTGATTTCGTCGTCGATTTTTCCGACCCACGATTTTTCACTTTGGGAGAATCTCCGGGACCAACCCTCCAATTACCTTATCCGGAACTTCTCATCAACTATTCCGGCACCTACCATACCTTTCCGACCCTGTCTTTTGCCGATGTGGTGAATAATCGGTTTCCTTCCCGAAGCGTGGCGGGAAAAATCGTTATCGTCGGCAGCACGCTGGCCACGGAAAAAGACTATTTCACCACGCCGATCACCCGGTTTGACAACTCGTTGAAGCAATATCAGGACACTTTCGCCGGTCTGGTGGGCAACGTTCTGAGCCAAAAAGATCCGGGAGTCGCCTGCCACGCCCAGGCGGTGGAAACGATTCTGCAACAAAATTTCATTGGCACCGCGGCGACCACAACCGTCGTCATGCTGATTGGCCTCTCATCCCTCATCGGCCTGATCTTTTATTTTCCCGGCACCGGCCTGCCCAAAATGCTGACCGCTCTGGCCCTGGGCGAGTTCGCCTCGATTGCCGGAAGTCACGTCGCCTTTGCGGAGAACCTGCTGTGGATCGAAATGGTACCGGTTTCCGCGGCCTTCGGTTTCCAATTCATCGCCGGAACCCTGCTTCAATTGATTACGTTTCGAAGAAAAACCGCCAAGATCACGCAGCTGTTCGGCAAATACGTTTCTCCCGCGATTGTCGCCGAACTGATCCGGGAAGATCAGGACCTCTCCCTGGATGGACGTCACGAAGAAGTGACCATCCTGTTTTCCGATCTGCGTAATTTTACCGGGCTGTCGGAACGCCTCGGGCCGCAGGGCACCACCCGTCTGCTGAATACCTACTTCGATCGGATGATCCCGCTGGTTTTTAACCACGAAGGAACCCTCGACAAACTGATCGGCGATGCCATCATGGCGTTTTTCGGCGCCCCGACCAAAGTGGCCGATCATCCGGGCAAAGCCGCCCAAACCGCTTTGGCCATGCGGAAACAACTCGAACTTCTGAAAAAAACTCAGGACATCTCCGGAGTGCAAGAGCTGGCTCTCGGCATCGGGCTGCACACCGGCACCGTCACCGTCGGTAATCTCGGCAGTCACAAATTCATGGACTATACCATCATCGGTGATGCCGTTAATCTGGCTTCGCGCCTGGAAGGATTGAACAAAGTCTACGGAACGGACATCATCGTGTCGCAGGTGACGGCAACCGCGTTATCGGACCGTTTTCTGCTGCGGGAACTTGACTTGGTTCGAGTCAAAGGGAGAAAAGAACCGGTTCGAATTTACGAGTTGATGGACGCAGGGGAGGAGTCGACGAAACAACATCAAGCGCTGGCGACACTATTCACGCGGGGATTGGCCGCCTACCGTCAGGGGGACTGGTTCGCGGCTGAGGAAGCCTTTAACGAAGGGCTGGAGCTTGTTCCGCTGGACCCGCCATGCCGTCTATACCTTCATCGACTCGAACAGATTAAAACAGGGAATCTCCTGCCCGAGGGAGAGGGTATCTGCTCCATGGAGTACAAATAAACAGACTCGTTCCGGCTGCCCCCAAACACCGGAGGCGCTTTCAGCGCGCGGGCGGAGCAAAAAGATTCAGGCCGGAATCGTCACACCGATTCCGGCCTGAATCGTCAATGAACGAAAATTTCAATAGCGGGCGTCGGCGAACTCGACCCAGCCCCCGGCCTGAACCAAGGCCTTGTCGAAAGGACTGATTTCGAAACCGAGGCTCTCGGTTTTGCCGCCGGCGGTGGCCGTTACTCGTTGGCCTTCAAGGTCGACGCTGATGTTGACCACTCCCACCTTTTCCAGGGCGAACAGGCGGTCGAGATCCCCCTTGGGCAACTCGATGGCAAGCATGCCGCCGTTGAAAGTATTCTGGCGGAAAATCCGGGCATAGCTCTGGGCGATGATGGTGTGTACGCCGTTGACCTCGAACACCCACGGAGCATGTTCACGCGACGACCCGCAGCCGAAATTCTCGCGGCTGACCACCACCCGGGCGTTTTTCAGCTTCTCTCCACTGGGGTCGAAATTTTCCAGCTTGAGGTCTTCGAGCATGTAGGGTTTGAGGGCTTCCTTGGTCACCTCGGTCAGGTATTTGGCCGGGATGATTTCATCGGTATTGATATCAGACCGGTCGAGAAAAATGGCCGGGCCGCCGAAG
>MHXM01000034.1:1730-7293 GCA_001825565.1 Desulfuromonadaceae bacterium GWC2_58_13 | reverse complement strand
CGGCCGCTTCGTCGTCGTCGGTGTAAACGGTGACGTAGAGGTGGTTTTTGTCGAGTTTCAGGTCTTCGGTCAAAAATTCCCAGGCAAAGGCAATCGCCTCTTTCTTGAAATAGTCGCCGAAGGAGAAGTTGCCGAGCATTTCGAAAAAGGTATGGTGACGGGCCGTCCGACCGACATTTTCCAGGTCGTTGTGCTTGCCGCCGGCGCGAACGCACTTCTGCGACGAGGCGGCGCGCACGTACTCGCGTTTTTCGTTGCCCAGGAAACAGTCCTTGAACTGATTCATCCCGGCATTGGTGAAGAGCAGAGTCGGATCGTTGTGAGGGACCAGCGGCGAGGATGCCACCACGGTGTGGCCGCGCTGGGCGAAAAAGTTCAGAAAACGGGAGCGGAGTTCTTTGCCGGAAATCATGGTTTGCCTGGTTACCTCTCTTCTTTTAATAATGACAGAACCCGGGACAGTGAGAACCCGCGGCGCATGAAATATTGAATGACCCGCCGTCGTTGCCGGTCATCGGCCTCGGCGTAGTTGAAGCCGGCGAATCGTTTCCGCAGCAGGTCGTTGAGAATCTGGTCCGGATCGACCGCATGACCTGCCTCGCTGATGGCAATTCGAGCCAGATCTTCGGCGATCCCCTGTTGTTTCAATTCGGCCAGCAGTCGGGGCCCCGCCGCTCGGCCGCTGGCCAGCAGGCTTTTCGCGCGCTGCCGGGCGAACCGGTTGTCATCCAGGTAGCCCAGGGCTTTGCAGCGCTCCAAGGCGGTGCCGATGTCATCGGCGCCGAATCCCTTGCGGCGCAGACGACCGGCCAGGTCGTGTTCGCTGCGGTCGCGCAGGGCGAGCAGCCGAAAGGCGGCGGCCAGGGCGGAGTCAGCGGTCAATCTGGATGTCGTCGCTTTCTTTCTTGGCGGCGCCTTCGTCCTTGTCGAAATCATCCCAGCTCAGGTCCGAACCCGAGGAAATCCCGGAGAATTTCAACTTGAAGTCATCGGGGTTGGAACACTGGCGCAGGGCTTCGTCAAAGGTGATCAACTGTTTTTTCAACAAACTCATCAAGGATTGGTCGAAGGTCTGCATGCCGTAGGAGACGAACCCCTGCTGAATGGCATCTCGCAACATCCGGGTTTTTTCCTTGTCGTCGATCATTTCACGGGTGCGGGCGGTCGAAACCATAACCTCGATGGCCGGGACCCGGCCCTTGCCGTCGGCCCGGGGAACCAGCCGCTGCGAAACGATC
Organism: Desulfuromonadaceae bacterium GWC2_58_13; assembly: GCA_001825565.1. GTDB lineage: Bacteria > Desulfobacterota > Desulfuromonadia > Desulfuromonadales > Trichloromonadaceae > Trichloromonas. The sequence goes on along the minus strand of MHXM01000034.1, from coordinate 6,055 downwards.
CCCTTGATGACTCCGGCCAGTTGCAGCCGGACCTGCCGTTGCTGGAACGGGGGGAAGACCGAGATGATGCGGTTGATGGTCTCGGGGGCGTCGATGGTGTGCAGGGTCGACAGCACCAGGTGGCCGGTCTCGGCCGCGGTCAGGGCGGTCTCGATGGTCTCGTAGTCGCGCATCTCGCCGACCAGGATGACGTCGGGGTCCTGGCGCAGGGCGCTTTTCAGGGCGACGTCGAAACTTTCGGTGTCGAAACCGACCTCGCGCTGGTTGATGATGCAGCTTTTGTCCTTGTGCAGGTACTCGATGGGGTCTTCGATGGTGACGATGTGGCCGGTGCGGCTGTTGTTGATGCAGTCGATCATCGCCGCCAGGGTTGTCGATTTGCCCGAACCGGTGGCGCCGGTGACCAGGACCAGGCCGCGCTGTTCGGTGGCTAACTTTTTCAGGACCGGCGGCAGGGTCAGCTCGTCCAGCGACTTGATTTCAAAAGGGATGAAACGCAGCACCATGGAGATCGAGCCGCGCTGGGAAAAGACGTTGACGCGAAAGCGCCCGAGCCCCGGGACGCCGTAGGCCAGGTCGACCTCGTGCACATCCTCGAACCGCTTGCGCTGGCGCTCGTTCATGATCGAGAAGGCCATCTTCTTGAGTTCTTCGGGCGCCAGTCGGGTGGCCTTGGGATGCGGACGCAGACTGCCGTCGATGCGGTAGGTCGGCGGCAGCCCGGCTTTGAGATGAATATCCGAGGCGCGGGCCTTGAGCGCGACGCCGAGAATTTCGTTCAACTCCATACCCTATGCTCCTTCAGTGGAAGCCTCGGTCGTCGGCAGACCGTAATGGGAAAGGATCTTCTGCTCGATTTCCCGGGCCATGTCGGGGTGGTCGCGGAGGAACTGCTTGGCGTTTTCCCGGCCCTGGCCGATGCGTTCGCTACCGTAGGAAAACCAGGCGCCGCTTTTGTCGATGATGTTGCTGTCGGCGCCGAGATCGACGATGTCCCCTTCCCGGGAAATCCCCTGATTGTACATGATGTCGAATTCGGCTTCCTTGAAGGGCGGGGCGACCTTGTTTTTGACTACCTTGACCCGGGTGCGGTTGCCGATTACATCCTGCCCGCTCTTGAGCGAGGCGATGCGGCGGATGTCCATGCGAACCGAGGCATAAAACTTGAGGGCGTTACCGCCGGTGGTGGTTTCCGGATTGCCGAACATGACGCCGATTTTCATGCGGATCTGGTTGATGAAAATCACGCAGCAGTTGGTTTTGCTGATCGTAGCGGTCAGCTTGCGCAGAGCCTGGGACATCAAACGGGCCTGCAGGCCCATGTGCGAATCGCCCATCTCGCCCTCGATTTCGGCGCGGGGGACCAGGGCCGCTACCGAGTCGACCACCAGGACATCGATGGCGCCGCTGCGGACCAGGGTTTCGGAAATTTCCAGGGCCTGTTCGCCGGTATCGGGTTGGGAAACCAGCAGGTCGTCGGTGTTGACCCCGAGCTTGCGGGCGTAGCCGATGTCGAGGGCGTGCTCGGCGTCGACGAAGGCCGCCATTCCCCCCACCTTTTGGGCTTCGGCGACGATATGCAGGGCCAGGGTGGTTTTGCCCGAAGACTCCGGACCGAAGATTTCGATGACCCTGCCCCGGGGCACTCCGCCGACGCCCAGGGCGATGTCAAGGCTGAGCGCGCCGGTGGAAATGGCCATGACGCCCGGCAGGGCGGCGCCTTTGCCGAGCCGCATGATGCTTCCCTTGCCGAACTGTTTTTCTATCTGGCTGATGGCCAGGTCGATGGCCCGGTCGCGGTTGGTTTCCGCCATGTAAATCCTCCCGAAAGGGTGTGGTGTTCAATCTTACGGCTGGCCGTGCCCAGGGGGTGACCCGGTGAGCAACACGGTGCGCAGCGGGATATGGACGGCTCCGGCCGGGGTAAGACAACTCTGGTAGAGAACAACCCGGTCGGCCCGAAACCGGCCACACTCAATTTTTTGATAGTGTTGCTGAACAGTTAGGGGGATGGAGATTCCCTGTCGCCGGCGTCCCAGGGTCAGGTGCGGGGTGAAGGGACGGTCTTCGCGCGGAAGGCCGATCTGCTCAAATTTCTCGTCAAAAATGCCATGGAGCCTGTTCAGAGCCGGACCCCCATTAATCCCGAGCCAGAAGACCCGCGCCCGGGAGGGGGCCGGAAAGGTTCCCAACCCGGAGATGCCGATTGGAAAAGGCTGGAGCAAACATCCTACCGATAGCATGATTTGGCCTATTTTTTCAAGCGTTTCTTCGGAAACGGCGGCGAAAAACTTGAGGGTCAGGTGCATGCTGGCGGGATTGATCCAACGGATATCGGGCAGCTCCCGGGTCAGGATCCGCTGAATGCGTCCCGCTTCATCGGTGATCGCCGTGGTCAGGGGGATGGCCAGAAAGGCCCGCACGGTTGCCATCGTTTTTCTCCTCCGGGGAAGGCGGCAACGGAAGCAGCAGGTGGAAGGCGCTGCCCGTTCCCGTCTGGAGCGTTCCCGGACTTTCGACCCAGGTCATGCCGCCGTGGGCTTCGACGACGCCCTTGACCAGCGAAAGCCCGAGCCCGACCCCCTTGCCGCCAAAGCGGGTTCGCGAGGTGAAATGAAGATCCGGAGAACCGATTTCGTAAAACTTGTCGAAAATCCGGACGTGTTCCGTGGGATCGATACCTACGCCGTTGTCGCTGACGGTGATCTGCAACAGCCGCTCCGGCGACGGCTGATTGAAAAACAAGGTCGAAAAACGTTTCAGGCGGGCTTCGTCGCGGCGGATTTCGTCGCCTTGGCGGATTTGGGCGTCAATCTCGATCCGTCCCCCTTCCGGGGTGAATTTGACCGCATTTTCCAGCAATCGGCGCAGGGTTTTGCCAAGTTGCCGGGCATCCCCGTAGAGATTGTTGACCGGCAGCTCGGCGACCCGGAAGGTGAGAGTCCGCTGGTGAAATACCGGCTTAAATTCCTGACCGATTTCGGCGAGAAGGGCCGGCAGAAACACCTTGCCGCGAGCCAGGGGGCAGGTGTTCGATTCAATCCGGGCGATGTCGATAAGATCCTGAACGATCTCGTGCAGGCGGCGGCCCCCCTGGTGAATGGCCTCCAGCATCCGGCTTTCATCATGGCTCAGGCGTCCCTTCATGGTGTTGCCAAGGAGTTCGGCGCCGGAAAGTACATAGGTGAGGGGAGTTCGCAGTTCATGGGAGGCCAGGGTCAGGAAGTTGCTTTTCATCCGTTCCGTCTGCTCGAGAATCCGGTTGGAGTTCTTCATCTGGGCGAGGCTGGAGCGCAATTGCTGGCGGGATTCTTCCAGCTCCCGGTTGCTCGCCTCGGTGAGGCGGCACTGCCACTGCAGGGATTCGTACAATTCGACACTGTCGACGGCGGTGCCCACCTGCTTGCCGATGGCGAGCAGCAGGTGGACTTCATCGCAGGAAAAGAGTCGGATCTGGCGGGTGAAAAAAAAGATCACCCCGACCGTGCGCTGGTCCGATACCAGGGGGATCGCCTGGAATCCCCGCCAGCCGGCCGCGTGGGTCGCCGGGGACCAGACCCGGCAGTCTTTTCTCAGGTCCGGCGACGAGCGCGGTTTGCCGTTGGCGGCGACTCGGCCGACCAACCCCTTGCCCACGGGGAGCCGCTGCAGATCGGTCAAAACCTCGGGCTCGATCCCCCGATGCACCAGCAGGTGCAGTTCGGTTCCCTGATGGCGCAGCAGATAGACGCCGCCGCCGGAGGCATTAAAGTTATCGACCACCTCGGCCAGGATTTCTCCGAGCATCTCGTTGAGATCACGGTTGGCGGCGGCCCGATGGGCAATGTCGTTGACCAGGGCCAGATCGCGGTTCTTCAGCCGGAGCTCTTTTTCAATCCGCTTGATTTCGGTCACATCGCGCAGCACCCCATGCACGACCCGGTCTTCGCCCAGGTCGCCGAGGCGGGCATGCACCGCGCCGTGGAAGGTCTGCCCGTCCGCCCGGCGGATCAGCAGGTCGGGTTCTTCGCCGTAGCCGTCGCGCAAGACGGTTTTCACCAGACGCAGATATCTGCGCCGCTGCTGGCCGGGAAAAAGATCGGAAAGAGGGCGTTTCCGGATGTCCTCGGCCGGGTAGCCAAGAAGCTGTTCCGCGACCTTGTTCACGGCGAGCAGGGCGCCGGTTTCGGGATGGATGAAAAAAATGGCGTCGCCGGCATGGTCGAGAAGTTGCCGGAAGCGTTGTTCGGCTCGTTGAATGGCCTGTCGCAGGCGATTGTTCTCTTCCCGCCGCTGAAAACGCTGCCCGTGCAGCCGGCCGTTGTGATTGACCAGCGCAATCCCGG
>MHXM01000034.1:0-1685 GCA_001825565.1 Desulfuromonadaceae bacterium GWC2_58_13 | reverse complement strand
TTTTGCCCGGATGCGAGAGCAGATGGATGAGTGTCGGCAGGGTCAGGACGAAGAACGCAAGTCCGCCCGCTGCCATGAGGACGTTTCTGGATGTGATCCAAGCCTTGTTCAACAACGTCGGCCTCGTCGGGAAAGGCGATCGACAGGGACTCCGGCTCAGGCGTGGGAGGGGTTGCCGGCATGCGGTTTCGGCACGGGTTCTACTCTGTGGCGTTGAACTGTTTCTGGTTATCGTTCCGCCGCGGCCAGGTGCCGGCGCAGCCAGTCGAGGGCCATGCAGGCGGTCAGCAGTCGAACGCTGTCGCGGTTCCCGGGGAAGCGGTATCCGTGCACCCGCTCCGTCGTTTCGGAGGTCAGAGCGATGAAGACCGTTCCCACCGGTTTGGCCGGGGTGCCGCCGTCCGGTCCGGCGATGCCGGTAACCGCCAGACCCAGGTCGGTGTCGGCGTTCCGGCGGATGCCCCGGGCCATGGCCAGGGCGCATTCGCCACTGACCGCGCCGTGTTGTTCGAGCAGTGTTTCGGTTACCTGAAGCCAGTCGCGTTTGGCGCTGTTGGCGTAGGTAACCGCACCCCGTTCGAGAAAGACCGAGGCACCCGGCAGGTCGGTGAGCAGTTTGGCGATCCATCCGCCGGTGCAGGATTCGGCCAGCGCCAGGGTTTGCCCGGCGAAAGTCAGCTGCCTGGCCACGGTTGCCGCCAGGGAGTCGGTGCCGGTGGCGAAAACGAAATCGCCCAGCGTTTGTCGGGCCAGCCGCTCGGCCTGTTCCAAACGCGTATCGGCGGCAGCCCCTGAAACTCTGAGTTTGACATGGACAAATGGAAAGTCAACTCCGAAGGCAACCTGGACACCTTCCGGCAATTTGATGGCGTCGAGCCGACCCTCGGTTTTCGGCTCGGAGAGGCCGAAGACCTTGAGCACCCGTTCGTGCAGAAATTCACCCTGCCCCAAATGCTTGGCCAGGGCGGGGAGGACCGACTGCTCCAGCATGGCGGTCATTTCCGCCGGCACGCCCGGCAGAAAAAAGACTTTGCAGCCGTTGTCGTCGAGGTGAAACCCCGGCGCGGTGCCGTTGGCATTGGGAAGGATATCGACCCCCCGTGGCAGGTGGGCCTGTTTCTCGTTGCGTGGGTGCATGGCCAGCCCGAGACGGGCGAAATGCCGGTGAATCTGCGCCAGTGCCTCGGCATTCGTTTCCAGCGGTCGGTTAAAGGCCGTCGCGGCGGCCCGGGAGGTCAGGTCGTCGGCGGTCGGCCCGAGGCCGCCGGTGACGATCAGGATTTCACGCTGCCGGGTAAGAAAACGCAACGCCTCCACGATGTCGCTTTCGACATCCCGCACACTCGACGAGTCATGCACGGTGTAGCCGCGGGATGCCAGCAGACGGGCGATGGCGGCGGTATTGGTGTCGGCCATTTCGCCGTTGAGCAGTTCGTCGCCAATGGTCAGTACCGAGATCGTCAATCCCATGTCAGCCTCCCGTAATCGCCAGCAATAGTCGCAAGGCAATGGCCGCATACACGCCAGCCGCCACGTCGTCCAGAACCACCCCGTAGCCGTTTTTCATTTGTTGATCGAACCAGCGGGCGGGTTGAAGCTTGACGATATCGAACAGCCGGAACAGGAAAAAACCAAGAATCGCCGCCTTCCATGTAAAGGGGAGAAAGGCCACGGTGACCAGGTAG
>MHXM01000033.1:6429-7378 GCA_001825565.1 Desulfuromonadaceae bacterium GWC2_58_13 | reverse complement strand
AAGGCAATCCCAGCTTTTTATCGAGCAGATCGCAGATCGTCCGGACGATCTCGATATTCTGTTTCTCGTTGTTGCCGCCGATGTTGTAGGTCTCTCCGAGACGCCCATTTTGCAGAACAGCGAGAATCGCCTCGCAGTGATCGACCACGTACAGCCAATCGCGAACGTTTTTGCCGTCGCCGTATACCGGCAATTCGCGGCCCTGCAGGGCGTTGTTGAAAATCAACGGGATGAGTTTTTCGGGAAACTGGCAGGGCCCGTAGTTATTGGAACAGTTGGTGGTCACCACCGGCAGGCCATAGGTATGAAAATACGCGCTGACCAGGTGGTCGGAGGATGCCTTGCTCGCCGAATAGGGCGAACGGGGGTCGTAAGGGGTAGTTTCGGTAAAATAACCCGTTTCTCCCAGCGAGCCGTAAACCTCGTCGGTGCTGACATGTAAAAAACGTCCGGAGCCTGGAACCTGCCCCGAGGTCCCGTTCAACCAGAATTTTCTTGCGGCTTCAAGAAGGGTGAACGTTCCAACGATGTTGGTCTGGATAAAGGCGGCTGGACCGGTGATGCTGCGATCGACATGGGATTCAGCGGCAAAGTGAACAACGGTATCGATCTGGTGGTCGGCGAAGATCTGTTCCACCAGGCCGCCGTCGCAGATATTCCCTTTGATCATGGAATAACGGGGATCGGCCTCGACATCCTTAAGGTTTTCCGGATTGCCCGCATAGGTGAGCAGATCCAGGTTGATCAACCGGGAATCACCGAGACGGTCCAGCGCCAGGCGAACAAAATTGGCGCCGATAAATCCGCAGCCACCGGTGATAAGAATGTTTTTCACAACAGAATTGCTCCAGATTTTTCCTCAAGTTGCCTGAATTTTCGAGCCCTTACCCCGGAATATTGGTACTTAAAAAGTCAATCGGGGCGTTTCAGGCTTTCTCCACGGGGCGAA
>MHXM01000033.1:0-6394 GCA_001825565.1 Desulfuromonadaceae bacterium GWC2_58_13 | reverse complement strand
GCGAGCATCATCGAACCCATCAAACCAAGGACACCCGCCAACGCCACAATCAACGCCCTTTTCGGCTTGACGGGATGATTTGGGATGGTTGGCGGCTTGATCACCTTGGTGCTTTGGATCATGCCAAGCTTCAGACGAAGATTATCCATTTTGACAACCGAAGTCAGGGTTGCAGTTTTCAGACTATGCAATGAATCTTGCAAATTGTTCAGATAAATCTGCTGGTTTTGAATTTCATTGGAGTACAACAGAACAGACATGGCATCCGAGGAACGCATCGCTATGGATTTTTGACGAGTTTTTTCCATTTCCTGAATTTTTGTCGCCGTATCCATCATCTGCTTTTCAATCAGCTTTATCTTTTCACTGATAGAACGATCACTGATCTGCGCAAGTTGTATTTCATTTTCGATCTTGTTTTTTTCGTTTCCCAGTTTGCTTTGGACATCGTTATTCACCTGAATCAACAACTCATCCAGGATGGCCGTGGCCTGTTCCGGGTCGGTGCTCTCGATGGATATACCGACAAAGGCACTGTTCTTCGGTGTCGACACCTTGATACCCGGATAAATTGCCGTACTAATGTCGAGTTTTTTTTGGATCGCCCCATCATAGGCGCCACTGAGAATGGTCTCCCTTAACGCTTCCGGTAAAATCACCGGCAATTCGTTCACAATCTGCCCGTTCGCATCGGCGAAAGGACGAATTCCGGGCTCGACGAGCGCCGAAACCTCATACACCCTGGGCAAAACCATACTGATTCCGGCGGCGCCCAGGGTGAGGAGCAACGTCCCCAGAAGAATCAGATATCGGCGTTTCCAGAGCACCCGGAATATGTCGATCAGCTCAATCTCGTTTTCCTGCGGTTCCTGCATAAACCCAACTCCAAAACCGAATAAATGACACCCAAAAATGAAAAGCCCCTGATCCCACTGTTGCTTTCGAGTGAAAGAATAGTGAAAGTCAGGGGCAGTGGAAACGAAACCTGAATCGGCTTCGACATTTTATTTTGGAGCGGGAAACGGGATTCGAACCCGCGACTTCAACCTTGGCAAGGTTGCACTCTACCACTGAGTTATTCCCGCTCAGATGAGCTGCCCTTGCGAGCGGGGCTATTAATACCAAAAGCGAATTTCCAAGTCAAGTAAAAACCAGTCCACAAAAAACCACGGCACCGACCTTTCCCTGTTCAGGTCGCACTATCGGCAGGACTCCCCTGGCAGCCAGAATAACACTCAGGATATGATTAGAGGCTCCAATAGACCATTTCCGCGTTTTCAATATCCATGCGGGAGCGGATCGACTTCACATCGATGACCACTCCCTGCCCGTTGCCATTGGAGCAGAGTTTTTTCAATTGCGCCAGGGATAATTCCTCGTAGGCTTTGTGCGCCACGGCGAACACCACGGCATCCACGGTACCAACCTGGTCCAGACGGCAGAGTTCGACCGCGTACTCGGCCCTGGCTTCCTCGGCGGAAGCCACCGGATCATGAACCAATACCTCGATGCCGTACTCGCGCAGCTCGCGAACGATGTCGATGACCTTGCTGTTGCGGATGTCGGGAACGTTTTCCTTGAAGGTCAGACCGAGGATCAACACCCGGCTCCCCTTGACCGACTTGTCGGCCTGGATCAGCTTCTTGATCGTGGTTTCCGCGACGTATTTGCCCATCGAATCGTTGATGCGCCGGCCGGCCAGGATCACTTGCGGGTTGTAGCCGATCTCCTCGGCCTTATAGGTCAGGTAATAGGGATCGACCCCGATACAGTGGCCGCCGACCAGGCCGGGAGTGAATTTGAGAAAATTCCATTTGGTGCCGGCGGCGGCCAGCACGTCCATGGTCGGAATTTCCATTTTGTTGAAGATGATGGCCAGTTCGTTCATCAACGCGATATTGAGATCGCGCTGGGTATTTTCAATGACCTTGGCGGCCTCGGCGACTTTGATCGATGCCGCCCGGTGCACCCCGGCGGTAATTACCATTTCGTAGACACGAGCCACCGTTTCAAGGGTTTCGGCATCCTGGCCCGAAACCACTTTGACGATCTTGTCCACCGTGTGAACCTTATCGCCGGGGTTGATCCGCTCCGGCGAATAGCCGACTTTGAAATCGATTCCGCACTTCAGGCCCGATTCCTGTTCCAGCACCGGCACGCAAAGATCTTCGGTCACCCCGGGATATACCGTCGATTCATAAACAATGATAGACCCGGGGGACAGATTGCGACCAATGGAACGGGACGCGGACACGACAGGCGTCAAATCCGGTTTATTGTGGTCGTCAATGGGGGTTGGCACGGTGACGATAAAAAAGGAGACTTCCTTGAGGCGATCAGCGTTGGTCGTGTAATCGATAGAGGTCGTGGTGAGTTCCTCGGCGGTCAATTCCCCGGTTTCGTCAAAACCTCTTTTCAGTTGCTCGATCTTTTTGGTGCTGATATCGAAACCGATCACTTTGGCCTTACGGCCGAAGGCTGCCGCCAAGGGCAGACCGACGTAACCGAGGCCTACAATCCCAATCCTTGCCGTTCCTGCCTTTATTGCTTCATGACCAACCATGTGACCCTCCACGCCGAGATATTTAGTGTTTTTATTTTTCAAAAAGGTGCTGAAAGCTACCATATCCGTTTTGAGGGATCAACCATTGGCAGCGCTTAATTCACCCAGAAACCAGGCATAGGTATCCTCGATACCGGCCTGCAAATTAATTTCCGCCTCCCAGCCCAAACTCTTCATTCGTGAAACGTCAAGCAACTTGCGCGGGGTGCCGTCGGGCATGTCACTGTTAAATACCAGGGCACCCTCAAACCCGACCACCCCGGCGATCGTTTCCGCGAGAGCTCGAATCGAGATGTCGATTCCGGTTCCGACGTTGACAAAGGATGGCAACGGATAGTTGGTCAAGCTGGCGGAAATCTGGCGGTCCGATAAATTCATGGCAAAAACACACGCTTTCGCCATGTCATCGACATGCAGAAATTCCCGCATCGGATTCCCGGTTCCCCAGACGACCACTTCCTTGGCCCCCAGTTGTTTTGCATCATGAAACTTTCGAATCAGTGCCGGTAGAACGTGAGAATTATTCAGATCAAAATTATCTCCCGGACCATAAAGGTTGGTCGGCATGACCGAATAAAAGCAGGTGCCGTACTGGCGATTATAAGACTCGCACATTTTGATGCCGGCGATTTTGGCAAGGGCATAGGGTTCGTTGGTCGGCTCCAGTTCACCACTGAGCAGATATTCTTCCTTCATCGGCTGAGGGGCGAACTTGGGATAAATGCAGGAGGACCCCAAAAAAAGCAGTCTTTTGACTCCGGTGAGATAGGCGCAGTGGATGATATTGCTTTGAATCGACAGGTTTTCATAGATGAACTGTGCCGGATAAGTATGATTGGCGTGGATTCCCCCTACTTTGGCCGCCGCCAGAAAAACATATTCGGGTTTTTCCTGTTCGAAAAAGGAGGCTACGGCCGCCTGATCGATCAAGTCAAGTTCGGCGTGATTCCGCAAAACAAAATTTGCAAATCCATCGGATTTTAACTGGCGTAAAATCGCCGACCCGACCAGCCCACGATGGCCGGCAATATAAATTTTAGCGGTCTTTTCCATTCAAATACCTTTTAATTAACAGGGATGCGCCGTCGATTGGGGGTTTCGCCCATTATCCGTTCATTCGTGGTAATCGAATGTACTGAATCCATGTTCCTTACACAGGCTGTCCTTCCGTGCGGCATTCAAATCGTATCGGACCATCTCGGAGACCAATTCGTTGAAAGTGGTCTTGGGCCACCAGCCGAGCTTTTCATGCGCCTTGGTCGGATCTCCCAACAGGGTCTCCACCTCGGTTGGCCGAAAGTAGCGCGGATCGACCCGGACCACGATTTTCCCCGCCACTTGATCAAGACAACCCGGCTCGCTGGATTCGGCCTGAATCACGGAATCGACGATTCCGACCTCATCCACTCCGGTTCCTTCCCATCGTAGGTGAATGCCAAGTTCTTTGGCGGCAAGGCTGACCATGTCCCGTACCGAATATTGCTTGCCGGTGGCAATGACGAAATCCTCCGGTGCGTCCTGTTGCAGCATCAGCCACTGCATTTCAACGTAGTCCCGGGCATGTCCCCAGTCGCGCAAGGCGGCCATGTTGCCCAGGTAGAGGCAATCCTGAAGACCGAGGGAAATCCGCGCCATGGCACGGGTTATTTTTCTGGTGACAAAGGTTTCGCCCCGAACGGGCGATTCATGATTGAAAAGGATTCCGTTGCAGGCATAGATACCGTAGGCCTCCCGGTAATTAACCGTTATCCAGTAGGCGTAAAGCTTGGCGACGGCGTAGGGCGATCGAGGATAAAACGGCGTCGTTTCTTTCTGTGGAATTTCCTGCACGAGGCCATAGAGCTCAGAGGTCGAAGCCTGGTAAAAACGGGTTTTCTTTTCCAGCCCGAGAATGCGTATCGCTTCAAGGATACGCAAGGTGCCGATGCCATCGGCATTGGCGGTATATTCAGGGGTCTCGAAAGAAACCGCCACATGACTCTGGGCCGCCAGATTGTAGATTTCGTCGGGCTGGACCTGCTGAATGATCCGGATCAGATTGGTCGAGTCGGTCAAATCGCCATAATGGAGAATGAAATTCCGATTTTCCACATGCGGATCCTGGTAGAGATGGTCGATGCGATCGGTATTAAACAGCGAGGCACGACGCTTGATCCCATGGACGACATATCCTTTTTTCAACAGAAACTCGGCGAGATAGGCCCCATCCTGGCCGGTAACACCTGTAATCAACGCAACTTTTGCCACTTTTTTCACCTCCGAAAACGGTATCAGGCCATGGTTAACATTCAGAAAGATTCTAAACTTCATGCCGGCTCCGAAGACCAAGCCGTAGGAATCAACCTATCTTCAGAATCGCCCCGGCGGCTTCCACAATGTCCTTGACCACCCGGGTCTTTCCAGGCGGAAGGCAGGCGGCTTCCTGGGCGCCATAGCCCGTATTGACCAGAAAAGAAGTACACCCAGCTGCTAAGCCAGCTTCCACATCGACCAGCTTATCACCGACCATATAGGATTTTTCCAGATCCAGACCAAAATCCACCGCCGCCCGCAGAAGCATTCCGGGTTTTCCTTTACGACAGTCGCAATCACGACGGTACTCGCCGACACCGAAAACCGGATGATGGGGGCAGACATAAAAGGCGTCGATCGCGGCACCAGCCTCAGCGAGTTTTTTCTGAATATACCGATGCAGGCAATCCACATCTTCCATCGAATAATATCCACGCGCCACCCCGGACTGATTGGTGACAACAATGACCGCAAATCCGGCCTCATTCAACTGCCGAATCGCCTCAGGCGCCCCCTCAACGAACTCAAAATCCTCAATGCGATACAGGTAATCCTTTTCGAAATTGATGGTTCCATCCCGATCGAGAAAAACCGCCCTTCGCTCGGTCTTTTCAGAAAGTGAGAACTTATGAGGAGCCCTCATTATTCACTCCTCGCCGTACTTGGCCAGAATCTGCTCGATAATATTGGTGGTCGATTTACCATCGACAAACTGAATGAGTTCCACCCGCCCGCCATAACTCTCAACCAGATCCTTCCCGACCACCCCTTCGGGGGTATAATCGCCCCCCTTGACCAGAATATGGGGACGAACGGCGGCGATCAGTTCCATGGGGGTATCTTCGTCAAACAGAACCACATAATCGATGCAATCGAGGGCGGCGAGGATATGGGCCCTTTCCTCCTCGCCGATCAGCGGACGCCTCGGTCCCTTGAGTCGACGGATGGAATTGTCGGAATTGAGGCCGAGAACCAGCAGGTCGCCAAGACGTCGCGCCGCCTGCAGGTACTTCACATGACCGACGTGCAGAAGGTCGAAACAGCCGTTGGTAAAAACGATGCGGCGACCGCGCTGACGCTCCCGTTCAAGGATGCCCTTCACCGTTTCCCGACTCTTGATCTTCAGATCGGAATCCGGATGCTGATCGCCAGCGGCGGCGAGTAGTTCAGCAGGGGATACGGTGGATGTTCCGACTTTCCCGACCACCACGCCAGCAGCCATATTGGCGACGATGGCGGACTTTTCGAGAGAAAGTCCGGCAGCCAGCCCAACCCCGATTACCGACAACACCGTATCCCCGGCGCCGGAGACATCGTAAACCTCGCGCGCCACGGTCGGCAGGTGAATTTCGCGACCGTCATCGAGAAAAATACTCATGCCTTCTTCGCTGCGAGTCAGAACCAGAGCCTCAAGTTGGAGACTGTCACGAAGCACACGGCCGGCTTTCAGGAGCGAAGCTTCGTCCGTTATGGCCACTTTCGAAGCGGCCTGGGCTTCCTTGCGATTAGGGGTTAACAGGGTCGCCCCACGATATTTGT
>MHXM01000032.1:9871-10739 GCA_001825565.1 Desulfuromonadaceae bacterium GWC2_58_13 | reverse complement strand
TGAAAGGCAGGAAAAAGGCGTGAAACGATTGAAAAATAGATGGTGCCGGTTGGCCTTGCTGTCCGTTGTTTTAATTTTTGCCGGTGAATTATATGCAAGATATTTTCTTGGCCTTGGAACTCCACCTTTGTCGATTGCACACCCTCAAATCGAATATATGTTTAAACCCAACCAAGACGTTTATCGTTTTGGGAATCATTTCGTGACGAACAGTTATGGGATGAGATCTCAAGAATTTCCATATAAGAAAGAAGTCGGTGAATTTAGAATCATGGTATTTGGGGATTCCGTTGTTAATGGCGGAAACCTGACCGACAACGATGATTTGGCCACGACAATTATCCAAAAGGAATTTTCTGGGCGGATAAAGGATAAGGTCATCGTTGGCCATATATCCGCGGGAAGCTGGGGACCGGGCAATTGGCTTGCCTATGCCAAAACATTTGGATTTTTTGAGGCGGATGTTGTCGTTTTAGTTATTTCAAGCCACGATTATATCGATAATCCAACATTCAAGCCATTGAACGAGGGTACCCATCCTACCAAGCAACCCCTATCCGCCCTGGTAGAAGGGGTGACGAGGTACCTGCCAAGGTACTTACCTGAAATGCATGAGAAAGAAACCCTGGGGGCAGAGCCACCAAAAATACAAAGAGGATTGGGTGATTTAGCCGAATTTCTTGAGATGGCAAAAAACCATTCGGAACATGTTTTAGTGTTTCAACACTGGGGGAAATCCGAGATTGAAAGCGGATCGGGAACAGCCGGACATGAAGAGATTAAAGCCGTATGCGATCGGTTAAAGATCGATGCCATACCGCTATACAATTATTTTCGTCAGGTAATGGCGGCAGGTGAAAATCCTTAT
>MHXM01000032.1:0-9763 GCA_001825565.1 Desulfuromonadaceae bacterium GWC2_58_13 | reverse complement strand
TCCATCGGTGCTGGCAGGGAAAATACACGCTCCTGAGTTATTATCGGTTTCCGGCATAAGCAACAGGTTGCGGTCTCTGTCGCCACCCGTTCGATAATTGCCGGGATTTCCACCCGCCGGTTGCTCCTTGCTTTAGCCCATTCCGCGATCACGCGGATAAATCTCGGGATCACATAATCCTTCCCGATATTCACTCCCCGCGCTAACCCAACCTATATCCAAATATAACTCCGCTCTAATCTGAACGTAACGTTCGTGCCTCAAGTTTGCACCAGCTCATTCAAAGAAGTTCATTTTCTGGAGGCTGGTTCGCAAATGACTGATATCTCAATTATTACGGCTACGTATTTCAGCGAATCCACTCTTCGCGACACCCTTGACAGCGTGGCGCGCCAGGAGGTTCGCGCCGAGCATATTATTGTCGATGGCGGGTCGAAGGACCGGACCCTGGAAATTCTTTCATCCTATTCTCACCTATCTCGAATTGTTTCCGAACCGGATCGGGGTATTTACGATGCCATGAACAAAGGCATCGCAATGGCCTCTGGGGATGTCGTCGGCATTCTCAATTCGGATGATTTTTATCCCGACCACCGGGTTCTTTCGTGGGTTGCCGAGGTCTTCTCCGACCCCAATGTCGATTCATGTTATGGCGATTTGAAATATGTACATCCGGTGGATACGACCAGAGTCATCCGGAGTTGGAAATCCGGGTCCTATTCCCGCGATGCCTTTTTTTGGGGGTGGATGCCCCCGCATCCGACTTTTTTTGTCCGGCGTTCCCTGTATGAAAAATTTGGCGGGTTCAACCTGGATCTGGGGTCGGCCGCGGATTATGAGCTGATGCTCCGTTTCCTGGTGAAACATCGCATCAGCGCGGTTTATATCCCGGAAGTCCTGGTCAAGATGCGGTCCGGGGGGGTCAGCAATGTGTCCCTGCGAAACCGCCTGAAGGCCAACAGCATGGACCGCCGGGCATGGTGGGTCAACGACCTGCACCCTTACCCCTGGACTTCCGCCATGAAGCCTTTGCGTAAAATCGGGCAATTTTTGTCGGCCTAGAATTTCTGAGCGAACCGCTGTCGGCTGCCCCGCTCCGAAAAGAGGCCGAGGAAACCCCTTTGGTTTTTCAGAATCCCAACGTTGATGGCGTCGCAAAAACTCGCCAACTGCTGCGTTGCTGCAATCATCTCGCGGCTTCGACGTACGTAAGTACGCCTCATTGCTCGATAATTACGCGCCTTGCATTTGGCGTTTTTTGCTTAGCCATCTAATTTGATGCTTTTTGCAAAAGCATCAACGTTTACACGATCCGAATCCCCATGAATTCCGTTGGGGGGAGAATTTTTCGAATTGTGATGGTGTAAAGAGGACCCGATGGGCGTTGTCGTCAAGGAAAATTTTTCAAAGTGGCTGCCGGTGGCGGGGTGCCTGGCGCTCCTCTGGCTGCTGTTTCCGGAGTTGCCGGAAAAACTTGCCGGCATGTGGGAGGGCGACGATTTCAACTACGGATATTTCGTCATCCCGGTAGCGCTTTTTATCATCCGGGAAAAGCGGGATCGCCTTAACGCCACTCCGGCGTCCGCGTCCTGGGGATTTCTGCTGCCGCTCGGCATCGGTATCGGTTTGTACCTGCTCGGGGAACTGGGAGGGGAATTCACCCTGCTGTTTCTTTCGGCCTGGTGCCTGGCGATGGCCTTATGCTGGCTGTGTCTGGGCTGGCGCAAGTTAAGGGTCATCGCTTTTCCACTGCTGTTTCTGCTGACCATGTTTCCACCGCCGGCGGTGGTCTATAACCAGCTCACGCTCAAACTGAAACTTATTTCGACGCAACTCGGCGTCGCCCTTTTACAGATACTCGGAATGTCGGCTTACCGGGAGGGAAACGTCATCGATCTGGGTTTTACCCAGTTGCAGGTGGTCGACGCCTGCAGCGGTCTGCGCTACGTATTCCCCCTGTTCGTGCTCGGCATCCTGCTGGCCCATCACCTGCGGGCGCCCCTGTGGCGCCGGGTTTTGCTGGTGGCGGCAACCGTTCCCCTGGCCATTGTCACCAACAGCATGCGGATTGCCTTGATCGGCCTGCTCTATCCCAGCATGGGCAGGAGGACCACGGAAGGGCTTTTTCATGATTTCACCGGCTGGCTGATTTTTGTGTTATCGCTCGGCGTGCTGTTGCTGATCATGCGGCTGTTGCGAAAACCCGTTTCGGCCGGGACCGACTCCGGCGTTCCCCTTGAGGTGCAAACGGAAGCGTCGACGGAGATTCCCGGCGCGGCAGCCGGATGGCGGCAGCCGCGGTTTCTGGTGATGTTTCTGGCCCTGGGCGGGCTGTTGTTTTTCATTCAGGGGGTGGAGTTCAGGGAGGACATTCCCATCAAGCAATCGCTGTCCGCCTTTCCGTTGAAAATCAATCAGTGGCAGGGGGTCAGCGTCCCCATGGAACAGAAGTTCGTCGATGCCCTCCATTTCACCGACTATGCGCTGATCGATTACCGCAACTCCGCGGGACGGACCATCAATTTCTACCTGGCCTATTACCAAAGTCAAAGCAAGGGAGAATCGATTCATTCGCCCTCATCCTGTTTGCCCGGCGGGGGGTGGACGTTCAATGAATCCGGTGTGGTCAAAGTCGGTCTTTCCCGGGGCGAAGAACCGGCGCTTCAGGTGAACCGGGCCTTTATCGCGAAAGGGGATGCCCGGCAACTGACTTATTACTGGTTTCCCCAGCGGGGCCGACAGCTGACCGGCATGTTGGAAATGAAATTTTTCACCTTCTGGGACGCCCTGATCCGGCAGCGCACCGACGGCGCCCTGATCCGTCTGGTCACCCCGGTCGATAAAAACGAGTCCGTCGAGCAGGCCGATCTCAGGTTGCAGGAGATGACCCGGCAGTTGCTGCCGCTTCTCGATCGGTTCATTCCTGGCAAAGACGCTTGACGCGCCATTTTCCAACAGGTTGGGTCATGGTCTATTTTTCGGCTCTATTGCTGTCTTTGTTCATTACCCTCGCCCTGGTCCCCGTTTTCCGCCGTTATGCGGGGCAACTTCGGGCCGTCGACGTCCCCGATGAGCGCAAGGTGCACGCCATGCCCATGCCGCGCACCGGAGGTCTGGCGATGGCCACGGGAACCTTCGTGCCGGTGATTCTCTGGCTACCCGGCGCGAGCGTTCTCCCACTGGTGTTGGCTTCGGTGCTGGTGGTGGCGGTCGGTTTCTGGGACGACCTGAAGAATCTGGGGTTTCGCGCCAAGTTCATCGCCCAGATCATTGCCGCCCTGGTCGCGATTTTCTGGGGCGGAGTGCAGATCCGTTCCCTCGGGGTGCTGTTGCCCGAAGGCCAGATCCTTCCCGATTTCATCGCCATTCCCCTCACCCTCGTCGCCATCGTCGGGGTGACCAATGCCATCAATCTCTCCGACGGTCTTGACGGTCTGGCCGGCGGGATCAGTCTGCTCAGCTTTCTTTGTCTCGGATATCTGGGTTATCAGTCCGGCAACGTGGCGGCCACCCTGATTGCCGCATCGGTCTGCGGGGCCATTTTCGGATTCCTTCGATTCAATACTTATCCCGCCTCGGTGTTCATGGGAGACGCCGGCAGCCAGCTTCTCGGTTTTCTGGCCATCACCCTGGCCCTCGGCATTACCCAGGGTTCTTCCTACAGTCCTTTGCTCCCTCTGGTGCTGCTGGGCTTTCCGGTGTTCGATACGGTGCGGGTCATGATGGAACGGCTGGGGCGAGGGCGCTCGCCATTCGTGGCCGACCGCAACCATTTTCACCACAAACTGCTCGGACTCGGTTTATGCCATTCCGAAGCGGTTCTGGTCATCTATCTGTTTCAGGGAACCCTGACCCTCGGCGCCTACCTTCTGAGGTTTCACTCCGATTGGCTTTTGCTCGGCGGGTATCTGGGCTTCTCCGCGGTTAACTTCGCCATTCTTTTCTGGGCCGAAAACGAAAAATGGGTTCTGCGCGCAGCGACCACGAGTCCCGGCCCGCTGGAAAGAGTCAAGTCCCGTTGGCATGTTTCCGCGCTGCCGGTGCGCTTGGCTTTTCCCGGGTTGGCCTGGCTGCTTCTGTTGCTGACGGCCATTTATCTGCTTCTCCCTGAAGTCCTTCCCCAATGGCTGGGATGGGGAGCGGTGGTCGCCATCCCGGTCCTGGTCGCCGGTGGTTGGCTGGATATCCGCTTTCAGGGGATATTGCTCCGATCCGTGCTTTATCTGTTCATGCCTTTTTTGATTTATACCTCCCAGGTTCAGGACCATGAAGGTTTCGGCCTTCGAATCCTGCAATCCAGTCATCTGGGGTCGTTACTGTTGGGGCTGCTGTCCGTTCTCGTGATCAAGCTGACGCGGCGCAAGGGGTATCAAGCCACGCCCCTCGATTTTTTAATCCTTGTGATCGCCCTGATTGTTCCCACCTTTCCCGGGTCGCAGGTCGATCAGTATGTGCTGGTGATCGTGGCGGCCAAAATCGTCACCTTCTTTTTCGGCTTCGAGATCCATCTGGTTGAAAAGCGGGGTAAGTTGGCGCAGACAAAAGCCATTTTCCTGGTTTTCCTGGCCATCGCCGTGGCCCGGTCCTTTTTGCCAACGAACTTCTAAACAGAATCTAACATCATTTTTACATGAGTGTCCTTACATGGCAGCTTCTTAAAAAAGGACGGTAAGTTTGGGTTTTTTGCCAAAATTATCCATTCAGGGAGAAGAGGATCATGCGATTTTTGATACAAATGTCGGTTTTGCTGGTGGCGTTGTCCTGTGTCGCCGGATGCAGCGGGCCAGAAGAAAAAAAGGCGAAATTCTTCTCCAAGGGCCAGCATTTCTATGCACAGAACGATTACGTCAAGGCCGGGCTGGAGTTGAGGAATGCCCTGCAGATCGATCCGAAATTCGCCGACGCCTATCGTCTTCTGGGCCTGGTTGAATTGAAACGGGGGAATCTTAAAAATGCCATGAGTCATCTCGGCAAAGCGGTGGAACTCGATCCCAACCAGTTCGACGCCCAGCTCCAGCTGGGGAAGATCCTGCTCGGCGCCCGTTTGCCCGATAAGGCCGATGAAAAGGCCGAAGCCGTCCTGGCCAGGGATCCCGAAAACAGCGCGGCGCTCCTTTTAAAAAGCGCGGTGCTGGTTTCCCGGAAACAATTCGATGCGGCGAAGAAAATATTGGATCCGCTCGTTCTGACCGGGTCCAGCGAGCCCGATATCTATCTTCTGCTGGTGGCCATTGCCCAGCAGCAAGGGGATCTTCTGGGCGCGTTGGATGCGGTGGAGAAGGGATTGGATAAAAACCCCGGTTCCGAAGCGTTTCTTCTGAAAAAGGCGGAAATCGCCCAACACTCGGGAGATACCGTCGAGGCGGTTCGCCTGGTGCGCCAGGCGTGGGAGCAAAACCCTGAAAACGGCCGGTTGCCGCTGCTGCTGGCCGGCCTTCTCATGACCTCCGAAAAATCGGCCGAAGCCGACCAGGTAGTGGAAAAATTCGTCGCCGCCAAACCCGGGGACGAAGAACGCTGGCTGCAGGCCGTCCAGTTCTATCTGGTTCACCGGCAACCGGAAAAAGGGAAAAATTTCCTGTCCCGGGCTCGCGACAATCATCCGAAGAGCGCAAGGATTCGTTTGGCGATGGCGGAGATTCCCCTGATGAACGGGGAAGAAGCCGCTTCGTCCCTAGGCATTCTGGAGGAGGGCGTTGCCGCCATCGACGACCCCCAGGCCCCGGGGACGCTCGAATTGAAGAACCGGATGGCGCAGATCCATCTCGGGAACGGAGACTTCGCCACCGCCGAAAAAATCGTGGATGAGGTTCTGGCCGTCGGCGCCAACAATGTCGATGGCCGATTCACCAAGGGAAACCTCCGGCTGATGCGGGGGGAAGGGACCGCGGCGGTAGCCGATTTCCGCACCGTGGTTAATGAACGCCCCGAACTGGAAGCCGCCCGCATGCGGCTGGCCGAGGCGCATGTGCTGAATCAGGAAAACAACCTCGCGCTCGATACCCTGCAACAGGGACTGCAGATCCTGCCCGAGTCCAGAATCCTGCGGGAAGGCCTGGCAAGATTCCACGCCCGTCAGGGAGATTTCGGCAAAGCGCGGGAAATTCTCGAATCCGTTCTGAGCGAAATTCCGGATGACGTGAACGTCCGTCTGGAGATGGCGGTCTATTTCGTTCAGGAGGGACAGAGCCGAAAAGCAGAAGACCTGCTCGCCCGGATCGTGAAAAGCCATCCCGAAATTCCCCTCGCTTACCTGAAACTTGCGGAAATCTGTCAGGGCGACGGCCGCCCCGGGGAAGCCCGGTCCTTCATGGAAAAAGCCCTGGCGCTGCAGCCCGAAAACGGCCTTCTGGCGGCTTCGATGGTCAGCCTGCTGATTCAGCAGAAGGAACGGTCGGCAGCGTTGACCTTTGTGCGCCAGCGGATTGAAAAGAATCCCCGGGATGCCATAAATCAAAACCTGCTGGCCGAGGTGCGGATGGCCGCGGGCGATCTCGATGAAGCCCGGGAGGCCCTGGAGGAAGCCCTGAAACTTGCGCCCCAATGGCCGCTTCCCTATAACCACCTCGCCGATATTTATCTGGCGGAGGGGAACCTGGTCGCGGCGGAAAATACCTTCAGCGAAGCGATCCGCATGAATCCGAACAATCCCGGCGCCTACCTGGCCCTGTCGCAAATTCGCCTGCGTAACGGGGATTCGGTCGCGGCGGTCAAGCTGCTTGAGGACGCCTTGCGCCTGCGGCCCGATTTCTGGCAGGGGGCCAACGATCTCGCCTTTCTGCTCGCCGAAAGGGGAAATCCCGGCGATCTGGACCGGGCCTTGAATCTGGCCATGCGCGCGCAAAGCTTTAAGCCGGAAGAAGCCTCGATTCGGGATACCCTCGGCTGGGTGCATTTCAAAAAGGGGAGTCTGGCCGAAGCCAAACGTCAGTTGGCCGCCGCCCTGGCAAACATTCCGGATAGTCCCGAGGTGAATTATCACATGGGGATGGTTCTCCTTAAAGAAGGGGATAAAGACCAGGCGCGGCGATTCCTGGAAAAATCCCTGGCTGGAAACGGTGAATTCGAAGGGCGCGGCCTGGCCGAAGACGCTTTGCGCAACATATGATTTGGGTTTTGGGCTGAAATCCTGACACTCGGCGGGCAACGAAGGAGATGAAAACATTGAAATGGTATGGGGCATTAACTTTTGCCGGCTTATGTTTTTGCTGGGGCGGCGCCGCCTGGAGTGCTTCCTCCGACGGCGGGATTCCGGTCTCCTGGGGGTTGTGGAACGAGCCGGCTCCTCTTGCATCCGCCGCCCCGAAGGTTGAACCGGAAAATGAACTTGAGTCGCTGGATTCGGCGACCTTTCAGGCGAAAGCGGCGAAAAAAGAGGCCCTTGAAGCCCTCCGGAAATTTGAAGAATCCCGTCGGCTGGCGCAGAAAACCGAAGCCCGGCGACTTGCGCTGGCGGAGGAAGCACGGGATCCGGTCGAATGGCAAAAATTGAAGGAGCAGGCGGCACGAGAGCGCGCCCTGATGCTGGAGCAGCAAAAAACGGCCGAACTGGAAAAACTGAACGGCCAAACCGCCCGTGAACGCGAACAGGCCGAGTCGGAAAAACTGCGCGGCCAGGCCGCCCGTGAACGTGAACAGGCCGAGTTGGAAAAGCTGCGCGGCCAGGCCGACCGAGAGCACGAACGGGCCGAGTTGGAAAAGCTGCGCGGCCAGGCCGCCCGAGAGCGCGAACGGGCCGAGTTGGAAAAACTGCGCGGCCAGGCCGACCGTGAACGTGAACAGGCCGAGTTGGAAAAGCTGCGCGGCCAGGCCGCCCTTGAACGTGAACAGGCCGAGTTTGAAAAGCTGCGCGGCCGGGCCGACCGTGAACGCGAACAGGCCGAGGTGGAAAAACTGCGCGACCAGGCCGCCCGAGAGCGCGAACAGGCTGCATCGGAAAAAGCGCCCAACGAGGCGGCCGACCGGCCGACCCCGGCGCTTGAACCGCAGCGTCTGGCCGGACCGGACAGTTCGACACCCGGGCACCAATCCGCAATAGCAACCGGTTCCAGCGCCGGTTCCGTCGAAAAGATCGCGATTGCCGAGCCGCCGTCATCCTCGGCTCCCCGGTCCGCCCATGGGCTGGGCGGGGAGGATTATGTCCTCGGTCCCGGCGATATTCTGGAGGTTTCCGTCTGGAAGGATGAAAGTCTGTCTCGTTCGGTGGTGGTATCGCCGGATGGCACGTTTACCTTCCCTCTCCTGGGAGAACTCCTTGCCGCGGGACGGACCCTGCCCGAGTTGAAGGCCGATCTCGAAAACCGGGTCTCCCTGTATGTCCCCGATCCGGTGATTACCCTGGAACTCAAGCAGGCCAACAGCATGCAGATTTATGTGATCGGCAGAGTCAACGGCCCGGGCCGGTTCCTGATCAGTTCTCGTGTCAATGTGCTGCAGGCTCTGGCCATGGCGGGAGGGCTCAATCCCTTCGCCGATGAAGATGAAATAAAAATTCTTCGTGAGAACGACGCGGGCCAGTCACTGAGCTTTGACTTTAATTACAAGAAAGTGCTTCGCGGTGAAAACCTCGAACAGAATATCCGTTTGCAGCGCGGCGACGTCATCGTGGTGCGCTGATGTGGTTCCGAATCCGCGCATTCAAGTCGGCTCGGAGAGCGGGACGCGCCCTTGTTTCCGTTGCCGTCGGTTTGATTTTCGTCGCGGCGTGCCTTATGTGCCGGAGTCACCCGGCAATCGCCGCCGATGATCGATTGACTCCCGCCCTGGAGCTGAAGGAGCAGTACAACGACAACATCTTTATCGAAAAAAAAAATCCGGAAAGCGATTTCATCACGATCCTGGTTCCCATGCTTACCTATGATCGGGGTACGGAGCGGGCAAGATTCAAACTGTCCGGCCGGGTCGGTATCGTCGAATACGCGGAACATGATGGTCTCAGCGCCATAGACCAGAATTATCTGGGCTCGCTCGACTTTCAGAAAACGCCCCGGTTGGGTATGTCCCTTAATGTCAATTATCTTCAGGACCATCAACCGGACCGCGATCTGCTGGTCAGTGGCCTGATCTTTGATGCGATTCGCCGCGACCGCTGGACCTTCGGGGTGTCCGGCAGTTATGCCCTGACCGAACGAAGCAGCCTGGAGGGGGGATATTCCCATGTCGTCGAAAAATTCCCCGGCGGAAATGCCGCCGACAGCGATACCCATTACGTCTCCGGGAGTTATGCCTACAAATGGTCTCCCTTGCTGACCCAGAGCCTGGCCCTGAATTACAGTCACACCGAGTATGAAAATGCCCGGCAGGACAATGTGACGGTGCAGCTTGGCCTGGCGAAGGTCATTGCCGAACGCTGGAGCATCGATGGGGCCATAGGCGGCCGTTTCACCCGCAGCGAGTATGCAACCTACGAACCGGTTTTCCGGCCGCCTTATCTGGAATTTGTCAAGCGGGACGTGAGTGCGGACGAAACCGGCGGCGTGGCCCATTTCAACCTGAACTACCGTACCGACGTCACCCGGTTGACCACGGGATTCGGGTACGACGTGGAACTGGCTTCCGGGCGCTCCGGCGCGGTCAAGCAGACCTCGGTCACCCTGGAGCTGGTTCGGCGGATTCATCGGGATATCTCAGGATTTATACGAGGCGGCTATTACCTGAATCGGGCTGAAGCCGAGGAGTTGGCCGAAAACGAGATCGACGAGCAAGTCCTGCGGCTGGGGGCCGGCGTCCGATGGGATCTGAGTCCGGATTGGGGAACTTCTCT
>MHXM01000031.1:7602-14770 GCA_001825565.1 Desulfuromonadaceae bacterium GWC2_58_13 | reverse complement strand
CATGTGGTCGCGAATCCACTCGGCCGCTTCCTCTTCGGCGCCGCCGCCGATTTCGCCGATCATGAAGACCGCCTCGGTGTCGGGATCGTCGTTGAACATCTTGATGACGTCGATGAACTTCATGCCGATGATCGGGTCGCCGCCGATGCCGACGCAGGTCGACTGGCCGAGCCCGGCGTCGGACAACTGCTTGACCGCCTCGTAGGTGAGGGTGCCGCTACGGGAGACGACGCCGACCTTGCCGGGCTTGTGGATGTAGCCGGGCATGATGCCGACCTTGCATTGGCCGGGGGTGATCAGGCCGGGGCAGTTGGGGCCGATCAGCCGGGTCTTGCTCTGTTCGACGATGCGCTTGGCCATGACCATGTCGCGGACCGGCACCCCCTCGGTGATGCAGACCGCCAGCTTGATGTCTGCTTCGACCGCTTCGAGAATGGCATCGGCCGCCCCCGGCGGCGGCACGAAAATCATCGACACGTTGGCCTTGGTGATGCGCAACGCTTCTTCCATCGAGTCGAATACCGGGATGCCGTCGACGTGAATGCCGCCCTTGCCCGGGGTTACCCCGGCGACGATATTGGTGCCGTATTCCCGGCACTGGCGGGTATGAAACAGGCCGG
This sequence comes from Desulfuromonadaceae bacterium GWC2_58_13, assembly GCA_001825565.1. Classification (GTDB taxonomy): domain Bacteria; phylum Desulfobacterota; class Desulfuromonadia; order Desulfuromonadales; family Trichloromonadaceae; genus Trichloromonas. The sequence continues at coordinate 14,150 of MHXM01000031.1, read as the reverse complement.
TTTTGCCGGTAATCCCCTGGACGACGACGCGACTTTCTTTATTGATCAGTATGGACATGTCTGTTTCTCCATAAAAACCGTTGCGGGTGCAAGGCGGCTATTCGGCGGCCTGGGCGACCATTTTGACGATGGTGGCGGCGCCATCGCCGAGAGAATCCACACTCTTGACGTTCAGCCCCGAGTCGAGCAGCAACTGCTTGCCTTCGGCAACCTGGGAACCGTCCATGCGGACCACGATCGGCAGGGTGCAGTGAACCTCGGAGGCCGCTTCGATGATCCCCTGGGCGATGACGTCGCAACGCATGATGCCGCCGAAGATGTTGACGAAGACGCCGCGCACGTCGCTGTCCTGGAGAATAATTTTGAACGCCTCGGCCACCTTTTCGCGGGTCGCTCCGCCGCCCACGTCGAGGAAATTGGCCGGCTCGCCGCCGTTTTCGCTGAGCACGTCGAGGGTCGCCATGGCCAGCCCGGCGCCGTTGACCATGCAGCCGATGTTGCCGGTCAGTTTGATGTACGAGAGGTCGAATTTGCCGGCGTTGATTTCGAGCGTGTCGAGCTGCGAGTAGTCCTGCAGGTCATGGTATTCCCAGTGCCGGAACAGAGCGTTGTCGTCGAAGTTGATTTTCGCGTCCATGGCCAGCAGCCAGCCGGCCTTGGTGACCACCAGCGGGTTGATCTCGACCAGGGTGCAGTCCTTTTCGAGCAGCAGGCGGTAAAGGTTGAGAATCAGCTGCACGCAGTCCTCGCACAGGCTGCCGGTGAGGCCGAGCCCCAGGGCGATCCGGCGGGCCTGATGGGAACGCAGACCGGTAAAAGGATCGATGGACTGACGCAGGATCTTTTCCGGCGATTTGGCCGCGGTCTCTTCGATATTGACGCCTCCATCGGCCGAAGCGATCAGGCAGTAGCGCGAGGTTTCGCGGTCGAGGGTGATCGACAGGTAGAACTCACGGGCGATGCCGACCGTCTCCTCGACCAGAATACGTCGCACCTTGAGCCCCTCGGGACCGGTCTGGGGCGTCACCAGCCGCTTGCCGAACAGATCCTTGGCCACCTCGTGGGCATGCTCCGGATGATGCACCATCTGCACGCCGCCGGCCTTGCCGCGACCGCCGGCGTAGATCTGCGCCTTGACCACGCAATGCCCGCCCATCATCTTGGCCGCCCGCTCGACCTGATCGGCGGTCAGGGCCACCCGCCCGCGGGGAACGGGAATGTCGTATGCGCTCAGAATTTCCTTGGCCTGGTACTCGTGAATATTCATGGGCTCCTCTCGCTGGGAAAAACGTGAAAACAACTACGGAACACCGGGCAGTAAAAAGGCCTGTCAAACCATGCCGTCAATTTTAACCGGAGCGGGTCGCCAGGCCAGCCGTTTTATTAAAAATGAATGTTCATGTGGTTTTCTTCCGACCCATGCCGGTTTTTGACCAAAACCGTTCAAGACCTGCAGCTCGTTCCCCCGCATATTCAGTAAGAATAATAATTCACAAAATATGGACATCTGGCCCGACCACCTTTACAACACTTCTATTTGCCGAATAAAACACCGTTTACATGAAAGCCATAACTACTCCAGCGCATGGAAAATGTCAAGTGGTCTTACCACGTATTTAAGTTTAAATAAATTATCCGTCTTTCATCGACATCTTCAATCCGGCCATTAACACAAAAGGCCTGCCGGACCATCCCGTTAATCTTAACAGGAGAGGGTCGGACAGGCCAGTTGTTTTATTAATACATACCCAGAAAAAGAAGAAGAATTCCCCTTACTTCTTCGTTTTTTCCCAATCGGCCAGAAATTTGGCGATGCCCACGTCGGTGAGCGGATGTTTGGCCAGCTGGCTGATGACCGCCGGCGGGATGGTGCAGATGTCGGCGCCGAGCAGGGCGGCATTGAGCACATGCATGGGACTGCGCACCGAAGCGACGATAATTTCGGTGTCGTAGCCATAGTTGTCGAAAATGGTGCGGATCTGGTCGATCCCTTCCATGCCGTCGTGGCCGATGTCATCGAGCCGTCCGATAAACGGCGAAACGTAGGTGGCGCCGGCCTTGGCGGCCAGCAGCGCCTGCAACGACGAGAACACCAGGGTGACGTTGGTGCGGATCCCTTCTTCGCTGAAAATCCGGGTCGCCTTGAGCCCGTCCTCGGTCATTGGCACCTTGACGACGATGTTTTTGTGAATGGCCGCCAGTTCGCGTCCTTCGCGAACCATCCCCTCGGCATCGAGAGCGATGACCTCGGCGGAAATCGGGCCGTCGACGAAGGAGGCGATTTCGGCAATGACTTCCTTGAAATCGCGGCCGCTTTTGGCGATCAGAGATGGGTTGGTGGTAACTCCGTCGACCAGCCCGAGCTCACAGGCGGCACGGATTTCGCTGACTTCTGCGGTATCGATGAAAAACTTCATGGTGTTCTCCTCAATGGAAAAGTGGGTTATAAGCGGCCGGGGCACGAAGCGTTACAGCTTCGCAAACCTCCGTATCTTCAAATTATTTCGTAAATCCTCATCTTGCGCAGTGCTCTCCCTCCTGGATCAGGAGGGGGTCGGGGGGTGGTTGATTTCGAAAGTGATTTACCACCCCCAGCCCCTCCTAAAACAGGAGGGACGCGAAATCCAGTGCGGGGAACGGAAAGCTGGTGCGAACCAATAGTTTTTGCTTGTTTCTTCTCTTTTCTCAGCGGTTCTTGGCGATAAATTCATCCCGGCAACGGGCCGAGCAGAAATAGTGTTTCTGGCCGCCGACGGTCTTTTCAATGGCGTCCCCACGAGGAACATAGGTACCACACTGGGGATCCTGCACCATGTCCTCGCCCTGGCGGGTTTTGTGCGACGGGACAGCCCTTTTCCCGCCGGCCACCGAGCGGGTGATCAGGGTAAAAAAGGTATACGCCAGAAAACCGAGCAATCCGAGTATCAGCAATTTGATCATAGCTCACCAGTGGTCGTCAAGGCGGCGCACCGCCGCCGGGTCGTCGAGGGCGGCATGCAGCTCGCGGATCGTTTGTCCCAGCAGGGGATGGCGCAGGTCGGGCGCCAACTCGAGCAGGGGGGTCAGGACGAAGCGCCGCAGGTGCAGGCGCGGATGGGGGAGAATCAGCTGGGGGCCGCCGCAGGTTACCTCGCCGTACAGCAACAGATCGATATCGAGGGTCCGCGGTCCCCAGGGTACTTCACGCCGACGACCGAAATGCAACTCGATCGTTTGACAGACCGCCAGCAAGACCTGCGGCGCCAGGGTCGTATCCACCCTCAGCACGGCGTTGAGGTAAACATTCTGTCCGGCCGGACCGCCGACCGGTTCGGTCTCGAAAATGGCGGAGGCGCCGGTTACCTTGATTTCGGCCTGCTGGTCAAGGGCGGCACGGGCCTGCCGGAAAGTCGCGAGCCGGTCGCCAAGATTGGCGCCCAGGGCCAGGTACGCTGTCGTCATCGATTCTCCCCCGAAAACTTCGCGATTAAATCACAGCCGCGAGTGCGGGTCAACTTCAACGGACACCCAATGGCTTGCCAGCGAGGCAAGAGCATGATAATTCTACCGTAAAAGGAGTTGCCATGAATCTGACCCTGACCCTTGCGGTTACCGACCTGGACCGAACCGCCGCCTTCTATAACGACATACTGCAACTTTCCACCGAGCGCTTCGTTCCCGCCGAAGGACATCAGCCGCTGCTGTTGCTGCGCCGGGGCGACGCCACCATTCTGTTCTGCGAGCTGGAAACCCTCGAAGCCCAGCACCCGGCCCTGTTCCAGAGTCTCTACCGACATCCCCTGGGGATCGGCCTGACCCTGGAGTTCACTGTCGCCGATCTCAAGCCGGTACTGCGCGCCGTCGACCGCCGGCAACTACACCTGGTCTACGAACTGGTAGACGACGAATTCGACCGTCGCGAAATCTGGCTCCACGATCCCGACGGCTACCTGGTGATCCTCTGCCAGGAGAGTGGCGCTTAATCAACCGATGGCGGATGGTGGTATACTGAGCGAAAACCCGTCGCCGAAAAGGACTCTCATGGCCGAACCGAAGCCCAAGCATAAGCTCGCCCATCGCGAAGAGATCATGCGGACCATCGACACCCTGGCGGGCCGCTACCTGCAGGGAAAGATCCAGGCGATCCGGCTGGCGATGATCGGACTCCTTTCCGGCGGCCACATCCTGCTGGAAGACATCCCCGGACTGGGCAAAACAACCCTGGCGCTGGCCCTGTCGCAGGTGCTGGGGCTCAGTTTCGGCCGCATTCAGTGCACTTCGGACCTGCTCCCCTCCGACATCACCGGGCTGTCGATCTATGATCGCGAACAGGGGAATTTCAAGTTCGTGCCGGGGCCGATTTTCAACCACCTGCTGCTGGTCGACGAGATCAACCGGGCCATGCCGCGCACCCAGAGCGCCCTGCTGGAGGCGATGGAGGAGGTGCGGGTGACCATCGAAGGGATCACCCACCCCCTCCCCGAACCATTCATGGTGATCGCCACCCAGAACCCGGCGGAACAGGTCGGCACCTACCCGCTCCCCGAGTCCCAGCTCGATCGCTTCAGCCTGCGCACCGGCATCGGCTACCCGCCGGAAGCGGTGGAAAAAGCCATCATCCGCGGCGGCAGCATCCGCGACGAGTTGCGCGGCCTGCAACCGCTGATCAGCCTGCAGCAGATCGTCGAGGCCAAGCAGGCGGTAGCCTCGGAAATCTACCTGTCGGAAAAAGTGGCCGACTACATTTTCGCCCTGGTCTCCGCCACCCGCGAAAGCCCGCTGCTGCTCACCGGAATATCGACCCGCGGCGGCATCACCATCGCCGCCGCCGCCAAGGCCGCCGCCTACCTCGACGGCCGCGACCACGTTATCCCCGAAGACGTCAAAGCCGTCGTCGTGGCCAGCGGCGCCCACCGGCTGATCCTGCGCCCGGAACACGAAACCCTCAGCAAACGCGAGGTGCTCAAATCGCTGCTGCAAAAACTGCCGGTCCCGCTCCGATAAAGCTGACCAGCGCCGGCGTCCTCTACATTGTCATGACCCTGCTGCTCGGCTTCGGGGCGGTCAATACCGGCAATAATCTCCTTTACCTGCTGGTCTCGGCCCTGCTCGGGTTCATGGCGGTTTCCGGCCTGCTCGGCAAAGGCAACCTCGGCCGGCCACGGGTGCAGATCATTCTCCCCGATGAAATCTACGCCGGATTGCCGGTACCCGTCCGGGTGCGACTGCACAATGATCGCCGTCGGCCGGTTTTTCTGCTGCAAGTCGGCCTGCTGGGGGAAACCGTCACCTTCAAGGTGGTCGGCGGGGGGGAAACCGTCGAAGAAGAACTCACTCTCCGCTTTCCCGACCGCGGCCGCCAGACCCTCAGCGAGGGACGGCTCAGCTCGATCTTTCCGGTCAATTTTTTCGTCCGCGGCCGTTCCCTCAAGCTCGATTTGCAGGCGCTTGTTTTTCCCGCCCCCCGTCCCTGCCAAGCCTTCTCGCCAACCGACGACCAACGTCGGATCGGAGAGAACGTGGCGGCCGGCAAAGGCCACCAGGGGGAAATCAGTCGCATTGCCGACTACCGTGGCGGCGAGCCGCTCAAACTGATTCACTGGAAACTCTCGGCCCGCAGCGATCAGCTGATGGTCAAGGAACTGGCCGCCACCGCCGCCCTGCCGGTGCTTCTCGACCTCGACAACCTGCCGGGTGCCACTCTCGAAGAGCGCCTTGGCGGCGCCGCCTTTCTGGTCAACCGGTACCTGCGCCAGAACCGGCCGGTCGGTCTGCGCCTCGGCCGCCGCCTGGTCCGGCCGGCAACCACCCGCAGCCACCGCCTGCATCTGCTGGCCGAACTGGGAACCTATGGTCAGAATTAGGACGCTGCTCGACATCCTCGGCACCCTGATCTGCCTGGCCGGGGTCGCCCCTCTCTTCACTTTTCTTGACCTGCCGGTCCGGATTGCCTTCCCGCTGGCCCTGGTCACCGGCATCGTCTTCGACCGCCGCCGCCGGTATCCACTGACGGCGCTGCCGGCCACCCTGCTGTCAATCGCCTGCGTGGCCGTCTATGCCCTGCAGATCAGCCGCACCACCCTGGTTGAACCGGCGGTCAACATTCTGGTGCTGCTGCTGGCGGTGCGCCTGGTCACCGAAAAGAGCGGCCGCAACTATCTGCAGATTTTCGTCCTCGCCATCTTCACCCTGGCCGGCTCCTCGCTGCTGTCGCTGAGCATCGCCTTTTTCGTCTACCTGATCCTGCTGGTGGTCATGGTCACCGTTGGCCTGGTGCTGCTCAGTTTCCACGCCGTCGACCCCGATCTGGTACTGGAACGGCCCCAGGCGAAGAAGGTCCTGGCCTTCTCCCTGCTGCTGCCGGCGGCATCGCTGTTGTTGATGCTCTTTTTTTTCGCCATCCTGCCCCGCACCGAACATGCGCTGTGGAACTTTCTCAATCCCTCGGCGACCACCACGACCGGCTTTACCGACCAGGTTCGCCCGGGTCACTTCGCCGCCATCGCCGCCACCCGGGATATCGCCTTTCGGGTCGGCAGCGAACCGATCGATCCCAATCAGCTGTACTG
>MHXM01000031.1:7232-7475 GCA_001825565.1 Desulfuromonadaceae bacterium GWC2_58_13 | reverse complement strand
TAATCCGGGTAACCGGCGGCCAGCCCCTGATCCAGGAATTTTTCTGCGAGCCGCGCCAGGGCCGCTACCTGCCGACTCTCGACCTGCCCATGGAAATATCCGGGGTGCGTAACCGGGATATCGGCGAACGGGTGTTCACCACCTGGCGCCACAGCGAACGCCAGGTCCATTACCAGGCGACCTCGATGCCGGACGGACGGATCGAACAACGGGGTCGGATCGATCGCGATTTCTACCTGGCGC
>MHXM01000031.1:6439-7189 GCA_001825565.1 Desulfuromonadaceae bacterium GWC2_58_13 | reverse complement strand
GATCGCCGCCGAAAACCCGACCGCCGCCGGACGGATCGAGCGGCTCAAGGATTTTTTCACCGAGCAGCAGCTGACCTACGCCACCAGCGACCTCCCCGGCTCGACCGATCCGGTGGATGAATTCCTGTTTCAAAAGAAACGCGGCTACTGCGAGTTCTTCGCCTCCTCCTTCGCCCAGCTGCTGCGCCTGTCGGGAGTCCCGGCCCGGCTGGTCGGCGGCTACTACGGCGGCGAATACAACCGGCTCGGCGGCTACTATCTGGTCACCGAGGACACGGCCCATGTCTGGGTCGAGGCGCTGCGCGAAGACGGCTCCTGGCTCCGTATCGATCCCAGCCGGCTGGCCGACAACGCCGGAACCGCGCTGCTCGACGCCCGAGCCCGGCAGCTTGGCATCGGCCGAAGGCTGGCCGACTCCATCGATTATTTCTGGACCCAGGCGGTGCTCACCTATGATTTCAGCCGTCAGTTCCAGATGGCCCGGGACGCTCGCAACAGCCTGCGCGGCAATACACCGAACCTGCCCGTCAAACCGGTGGCGATCGGTCTGACGGCCGTCTGCATCGTCATCGTTTTAATTAATCAACTGCGAAAGGGAGGAACGAGTCGGGAAGAGCGGATTCTTCGGGCATTTATGCGCCAGGTTAAAAAGAGGCACGGTCTGGAGAGAATACCGGAAGGAGTCGGACTGCACGAACTGGCGCGGCGGCTGAACGATCCATTGTGTCGGGAGTTTGCCGAGATTTACGG
>MHXM01000031.1:6246-6388 GCA_001825565.1 Desulfuromonadaceae bacterium GWC2_58_13 | reverse complement strand
GCGGAAGTTGATCAGGGAGCTGGGAGCGAAAAAAACCTGGCCGACTTAATCGGCCCGGGTTGAAGGCTGGCCGCTGGCCTTCGGCTTGCGTGGCCGGCGCCTTCTCGGGCGCGTCGTTTTGCGCCGGTCGGAAGCGCCCCCT
>MHXM01000031.1:0-6218 GCA_001825565.1 Desulfuromonadaceae bacterium GWC2_58_13 | reverse complement strand
ACATGCCAGAGGGTAAAGAGTTCGAGGGATTGGGGCGTCATCGGATGCTGCAGAAAACGCCGCTCCCCCCGCTTGCCGCGTTTGCGACTGAGGCGGAACACACCGACCATCAACTCCCGGGCCAGATGGCGGATGCCGTGGGCCACATGAAAATAACCACAATGGGGCGACAGCACCAGGCCGGCGATCTGCACCGCATCGGTGACCGAGGTCTCGCTTTCCGGCGGACAGGTCCGCAGAAACCGGGGCAGATAAATGGCGGCCAGGGCAAAGTGTTCTTCGATCGATACCCCGGAAGCGGTGCGCAGGTCGACCCGGTCGACCAGGGCGAAGGTTTCTTCCTCCCCCTCGAAACCGGCCAGCAGGTGCGGCAGCAGGCCGAGCCCCTGCGCGTTACGCAAAACCGCGCCGGCAACCTTGTGCCGGAACAGCTCCATCAGCTCTTCGCGAATGCGCGCCGGGGCGGCCTCGGCGATCAAGGGAGCGCGCTCGTAGATCCCCTGGCGCACCGAATCGTCGAGGGAAAAACCAAGCCGGGCCGAAAATTCCAGCGCCCGCAGCATGCGCACCGGATCTTCGGTGAACCGCACCAGCGGATCGCCGATCACCCGCAGCCGCCGGGCCTCCAGGTCGGCCAGTCCGCCGACGTAATCAATGATGGCGAAGGTCTTGATGTCGTAGAACAGGGCGTTGATGGTAAAATCGCGGCGGAAAGCGTCTTCCTGCGGGGTACCGAAGATGTTTTCGGCAAAAAAGAAATGGTCGGCGGGATCTTCGGGAAGGTCGTCGGAGCCGGCCTGGCGACGAAAAGTGGCGACTTCGACCATCTCGTCGGCGCCGAAGCGGACATGGGCCAGACGAAACCGGCGCCCGACCAGAAAACAGTTGCGGAATAATTTCTTGATCTGGTTGGGGGTGGCGTCGGTGCCGACGTCGAAATCCTTGGGCGTACGCCCCAGCAGCAGATCCCGCACCCCGCCGCCGACCAGATAGGCCTTGTACCCCTGGCGAGACAGTCGATACATCACCTTGAGGGTATTCTCGTCGATACTCTTGCGGGAGATGCCATGCTCGGCGCGAGGCAGGACAACCGGCTGGCCGGCTTCTGGGATTTGCGTGACGTGTGTCATTATCAGAACATGGAAAGCGGTTGGATAAGGGGGCGGAGGAGTCCCGAAGCGCCGCTAATGTAGCAAATGCACGAAGGAAATAAAAGGTTTAAAAGCGGGATTGTCATCGCCGGGCAAAAAACCTAAAATACCTCGACCAGCCCCTAACCACCGCCCGATAAGGATATCCCCCCGCCATGAAGCCCAACCTGCTGGTTATTCTCGGCCCGACAGCCTCGGGCAAAACCCGCCTCGGCGTCGGCGCCGCCCTCGCGCTGAACGGCGAAATCATCTCCGCCGACTCCCGTCAGGTCTACCGGGGGATGGACATCGGCACCGGCAAGGATCTGGCGGAATACGAAGATATCCCCCACCACCTCATCGACATCGTCGACCCCGGCTACGAATTCAACGTCTTCGAGTTTCAGCGACGATTTTTCGAAGTCTTCACCGACATCGGCGGCCGAAACCGGCTGCCGGTGCTGGTGGGCGGCACCGGCCTCTACCTCGACGCCGTGCTCAAAGGGTACCGGATGGTGGAGGTTCCGGAAAATCCCGAGCTGCGCCGACAACTGGTCGGACTGGACCTCGAACAACTCGCCGAGCGGCTGGCCGCCCTGCGCCCGCGGCAGCACAATACCACCGACGCCCTGGAACGCGAGCGCCTGCTGCGGGCCATCGAAATCGCCGAGGGCGAAACCGCCGCCAGCGCCCGGATGCCACCCCTGCCCGAACTGCGGCCGCTGGTGTTCGGCGTCCAGTGGGATCGGGCCGTCCTGCGCCAACGCATCACCGCCCGACTCAAGGAACGGCTGGAGCAGGGGATGATCGAGGAAGTCGAGCACCTGCGCCATGCGGGGGTGCCCTACCGGACCCTCGAATTCTACGGCCTCGAATACCGTTTTCTGGCCCAATTCCTTCAGGGCGAGATCAACCGCAACGACCTGTTTCAAAAACTCAACAGCGCCATTCACCAGTTCGCCAAGCGCCAGGAAACCTGGTTCCGGCGCATGGAACGCCAGGGGACAGCCATCCACTGGCTCGACGGCGCCGGCGATCCGTTGCGACAACTGCTCGACGCCTGGCGCCAGCACTCCTAAAGGATTCCGCCGTGACCTTCCCCACATTCACCCTGCGACTGCCGGACTGGGTTGCCGCCTTCATCGCCGACCCGCAGCGGTGCTATCCGACCGTCGAAGAGCGCATGGAACTGGCCATCGCCCTGGCCCGGCGCAACGTCGAAACGAGTACCGGCGGCCCCTTCGGCGCGGCGGTCTTCGAGCTCGATAGCGGCCGACTGGTCGCTCCGGGAATCAACCTGGTCGTCCCCTCCGGCTGTTCGACGGCCCACGCCGAAATCGTCGCCCTGACCCTGGCCCAGCAGCAGACCGGCTGCTACCGACTGGGGATGGACGGCCGCCGCTACGAACTGGTCAGCTCCACCGAACCCTGCGCCATGTGCCTGGGCGCCATCCCCTGGTCCGGGGTTGTCCGTCTGGTGTGCGGCGCCCGCGACGAAGACGCCCGCGCCATCGGCTTCGACGAAGGAGCCAAACCGGTCCGGTGGATCGGCGAGCTGGAAAAACGGGGAATCGAGGTGATCCGCGACGTTCGCCGGGAAGAAGCGACGGCGGTGCTGCGCCGGTACCGGGACGCGGGAGGAGAAATCTACAACGGCACCGCCATAAATCGCGGCCCGCAACATTCTTGTTGACAGCGGCGAAATCATTTGTTATTAAATCCGTCCCGACAGCAAAACCGTCGTCATACGCGGGAATAACTCAGTGGTAGAGTGCAACCTTGCCAAGGTTGAAGTCGCGAGTTCGAATCTCGTTTCCCGCTCCAAAAAAATTATGAAGGCCCGGTCAAATGACCGGGCCTTTTTTTCTGCATTTTCCGATACTTGCCGTTTCACTCCCGGTTTTGGAAGACTCCGGTCCCCGCGCGTCTTCCCTGCGTCATCCCCGGTCGAAATTTTCTGTGCCGAAATCGTGCCTTTGGTCTTCGGACTGTGGGTGCTGTACGGGTATGAAAATGACTACAACCTGGATTTGTCACACCGAGGCAGGCCGTGCTTCGGTGCCGCCGCCAGGCGTGACGATGACGAAAAGAATTGTCATCGAGATTCCCTCTTGGCTGCGCCAAGTCCTATTTTTCTGAAATTCACCCCGCGCCACCGCCCGGCGCTCGACGATCACCACATCCCCATCGAAAATATTTGCCTCCCCCATCGACTCCCCCGCGCCAGAACCAACACCGTGCGCGACAGGGTATCCACCAGCAGATCGCAAGCAGAAGGGCCGTCATCCCCGACTCTGACCGGGAAGTCAGCTTCCAGAGTGCGCAGAGCCGCTCGTAGGAAGGGATGCACTTCCCAGCGGGCGAAGTAGTCTGAGCGACCGCGAACCGGTCAAAAGCGGCATCAATAAACTCGAAGGGGATTACGTCATGCAGTACCGCGCCAAGCTCAACCGCGCGATTTGCGCCAGCTTCGGCGACTACGAAGCCCGTCGACTGTGAATCGATAGTATCGGCCCACGGCCCGGTGTGCGCTACGGCATCGGTCTTGAGCCGGCGTTGATCCGGGTGGTGATGTGAGGGGGGAAGAACGGTCTTGCGGAAAGACTTATTGTCAGTTACAGTAACCGCCATTACTGTAACTGGATGAAGGAGTCGCCTATGAAATTTTACAATCGCGAAGACGAACTGAACGAGCTGGCCACCTTGTACGATCAGTCCGGCGGCGCCGGGCGCATGACCGTGCTCACCGGACGCCGGCGAGTTGGCAAGACCGTTCTCGCCCTGGAATCGGCGAAAAGCGCCCGCCATCTCTACCTGTTTGTCTCCCGCAAGGCGGAAGCGCTTCTCTGCGCGGAATATTTGGAGGAGATCCGCCGCCAGTTGCCGTTGCCGGTGGTCGGCGAGATCCGCCATTTCCGCGATATCTTCGCGCTGCTGATCGAGCAGGCGCGCAGCGAGCGGCTGACCCTGATCATCGACGAGTTCCAGGAATTCTTTACCGTCAATCCGGCCGTCTACTCGGAGCTACAGAATCTGTGGGATCGCCACAAGGCCACCTGCAAGCTGAACCTGATCTGCATCGGCTCGGTACACTCCCTCATGTACCGGATTTTCCAGGATGCCAAAGAGCCCCTGTTCGGCCGCGCCGACCGGATCATCTTTCTCAAACCGTTCAGCATTCGCACCATCTTCGCCATCCTCAAGGATTACGGACATTCCGACCTGACGACCCTGTTCGATTGTTATGCCCTCACCGGAGGTCTGCCCAAGCACCTTGAGCTGCTGGCCGAAAACCAGGCTTTGTCCAAAACGGCCATGCTCGACTTCATCCTCAAACCCTATTCGCCCTTTCTCGCCGAAGGGAAAAGCCAGCTGGTCGAAGAATTCGGCCGGGATTATGGCACCTATTTTTCCATCCTCGACCTGATCGCCTCGGGCAAGACCGCTCGCAGCGAGATCGAATCGGTGCTGGAGATCCACAGCGGTGCCTACCTGACCCGGCTCGAAAACGAATACGCGCTCATTGGCCGGCATCTGCCGATGACCGCCAAACCCGGCGGCCGCCTGCAGAAATATTATATTCGCGATAACTTTCTCGATTTCTGGTTCCGCTTCATTCACCGCAACCACTCCGCCGTTGAAACCGGCAACTTCAGCTACCTGCGCCAAGTCATCGACCGGGATTACGCCACTTGGTCCGGTCGCTTGCTGGAGCGGTTTTTCCGCGATCTGCTCGCCGCCACTGGCCGTTACAACCAAATCGGCAGTTACTGGGAACGGGGCAATCGCAACGAAATCGACCTGGTCGCGGTCAACGATCTGGAAAAGCGGCTGCTGATTGCCGAAATCAAGCGCAACAAGGCGCGGATCAACCTGACTGAACTTCAGGCCAAGGCTCCTCGGCTGCTGGAGTATTACCAGGGCTATGCGGTGGAGTATCGCGCCCTGGGGCTGGAAGACGCGGCGGGGTTTCTGGAGTGAGGTATGGCAAGGTTGCCGGGTTTTTCTGCCATTTCCGGCTGAGACTTAAATGATTTGACATCCACGATGGGGTGGGGGTAATTTATCGCATTAAATTTTTTATTTTGTTGTGATTTTGAGGAGGTTGGCAGATGCGTTCGGATAAGAAGAAGTGCGTTTTTTGGAGTCGCTTTCAGCGGTGATTTGCCGGTGAAAGCGACTTTTTTGTTTTTGGGGAAGAGGACGGAGTTTTTTTAGGCTCGTGGGTGTTGACTTGGTTGTGGGCCAAGAGAATTTGGGATAAGTGTTGAATATACTGTCCCCCGAATCTCCAAATTGGGCATTGCTGGTGAAATGATTATGGCGCCAGTTAATATAGGTATGTCAATAAACTGGTAAATGCCCTTAAATATTTCGGGATGATTTGTGTATTCTATTAGAAAATCTGACTTGTTTTGCAAAGTATATAGGCATATACACATGGTGTTTTATGCTTTGTTATTTATTTTGCTATGTCTTATTTTAATGTTTAAGCTTTGCAGTATGTATTTTTTCATTTTTTATTGTTTTTGTTTTGTAATAATTTTTGTCACAAATTTATTTTTAAATAAATTGACATGTCAAATCGATTTAGATACAGAAAATGAAATGCTAGTGTTTCATATGTTAAAAAGTAATAAAATTTGTCGATGTATGCTTGATGATGTTAAAATTACAATAAATGGTCATATGTGGTTTTGTGTAGATGATCGCTATAAGATATTCTGGCATAGTCCTGATTTAAGGAGACAAGATGAATTGAATTTCATGAAATCGCTTTCAAGTTTTAAAAAAATTAAGTTTGGATGGCTATGTAATCTTGATAAGAAGATGATGTCATTAAAAAAACAAATATCTACTTGAATCTGTGAAGAAAAATGCAAGAATCCGATTTCTTGCCAGATAATTGGTCGTCCCTGAAAAAATATAAGCCATTGAATTTGTTGCTTTATTTTTCACTTTATGATTGTTAAAATCACCAGAAATACTACTTTGTCCCGAATGGCGCTAGTTTAAGGACTCTTGCCATGGAAAAACACCTGAAAATATTGGCTATAAATGGCATAATGCGCCATGAAAAATTCAACG
>MHXM01000030.1:3712-7380 GCA_001825565.1 Desulfuromonadaceae bacterium GWC2_58_13 | reverse complement strand
AACGAAGCCGCCGACCACGATGGCGACCGCGGCGGTAATCCCCAGGAAAAGCAGCAGCCCCCCTTTAAACATGGACAGAAAACCAAGGATCTCGTCGGCGGTCAGGATACTGAAATCGTCCGGTTGCCCGTCGCTCAGGTGGTGCTGCTTGCGCAGCAGGCCACGCATGTTTTCGACGTGAAAATCCATGTTTTCGGTCGAGGTGAACTTGACCCGCAGCGCGCGGAAATATTTACGATCCAGATTGAATCGCTGGGTCAGGGTGGTGATCGGCAGAATGATCCGTTCGTCGATGGTGCCGCCGCCACCGGAAAAACCGCGATACGACAGCCGGCCGATGATCTGGACCGGCAGTTTTTCGATATAGATGGTGCGTCCGATCGGCGATTGATCGCCGAACAGTTCTTGTGCCGGGGTATCCCCGATCAGGCAAACCTTGGCGCCGCGCTCGATATCCTCCTCGGTAAAATCCCGTCCCTCGGAGAGAGGCCAATTCCAGACATCGGAATATCCGGCGGTGGCTCCCACGATGTTGGATACCTGCATCTTTTTGTTTTCGAAGCGCACCGGCAGGTTGTGCTGAGCCCGCATCGGCACCACTCGATAGGCTCCGGGCAACGACTGCCGCAGGACTTCGGCATCGCCATAGGTAAGCGTGTTGGTGCGTTGGCCGACGGCCCGGTTGCGAATGTCGCCGCCGAGGATGAAGACGGCGTCGGGGCCAAAGGAATCGACGATTTCATAGGCTTTGCGTTCGGCGCCGTCCACGGCGGCGACGATGATGGTCAGCGAAGCGATTCCCAGAGCGACGCCGAGGATGACGAAGCAACTGCGCAGCCGGTGGGCCCAGACAGCGGTCAGGGCCATATGCGCGATGCGCCAGTACAGTCGGATGAGCTCAGTCGTTTCTGATGCGACCATCATCGAGAAAAATCTTTCGTTCGGCGTAGTTGGCGGTCGCCTGATCGTGGGTCACCAGGATGACGGTGCGCCCCTGGCGGTTGATGTCGGTGAGCAGATCGAGAATTTCGCCGCTGGTTTTCGAGTCGAGCTGGCCGGTCGGTTCGTCGGCCAGCAGCACCTGGGGATCGTTGACCAGAGCCCGGGCGATGGCGACGCGCTGCTGTTGCCCTCCGGAAAGCTGACCGGGTTTGAACTCCATGCGGTCGGCCAGCCCGACCAGGGCCAGCAGTTCCTCGGCCCGGGTTTTAAGGATGCGACCGGGGGTTCTGCTGTAGAGTCCCGGGAGCATGACGTTTTCGCGGGCCGAAACGTAAGGGATCAGGTAGAAGGACTGGAAGATGAAACCGATCATGCGGTTGCGCAGCTCGCTGAGACGTTCATCGGGAAGCTGGGAAACGTCCTGCTCCGCCAGCAGGTAACGTCCGGTGGAGCAGCGGTCGAGGAGGCCGAGAATGTGCATCAGGGTCGATTTGCCCGAACCGGAGGTGCCGAGCAGGGCAATGAATTCGCCGACTTCGACCTGAAGGGAAATGTCCCTTAGCACCTCGATCGGTTGGTTGCCCTGGCTGTAGGTTTTGCCGATCTCCTCAAGGCGGATGACGGGGCGGCTCACGGTTTATTCTTCTTTTCCGTTTGTTGCGACAGTTCGACCTGGGTGGCGACGTTGTCTCCTTCCGTCAGTCCCTCAAGGACTTCGCTGTGGGTCAGTCCGGCCAGGCCCAGTTTCGGCGAGGTCTGGTCGATGCCGCCGTCGGCTCTCTGGAGAAAGACGACCTGCTTGCCGTCGACCCACTTAAGCGCCGCGTTGGGGAGTCTGAGCACGTTTTCAAGTTTTTCGACAACGATCTGCACCTGGGTGGTCATTTCCGGTCGCAGCAGTTCGGCCTGTTCCGGATCGATTTCGACCAGGGCCCGGTAATAGACGATATTGTCGCGGATTTCCGGTTCGGGATAGATGGTGGCGATGGCTCCGTCGAAGGTGCGTCCCGGATAGGCATCGACTTTGAATTCAACGGGTTGGCCGCTCCGGGCCAGGCCGACGTCGGTTTCGTCGACGTAGATCCACATTTCGAGCCGGGTCGGGTCCAGCACGGTCACCAGGTTGGCCACCTGCAGACCGGCAACGATGGTTTCCCCTTCCTGGGCGGTAACCTGGCTGACCGTGCCGGCCAGCGGGCTTTTGACGTTGGTGTAGGAAATACGGATTTCGAGGGCGCTCAGGGCCGCTGCGGATTGCTCGACCGCCAGTTTGGCCTTGCTGAATTCCTGCACGAAATCTTCCTGCTCCCGTTCCAGGGCGGAGCGATTCACGCGGATCTGGCTGGTGTCGATGTCCGCCTGTTGGCGGGCTTTTTCCAGCTCGTCCGTGGAGATGACCCGTTCCGCGACCAGCGATTGCTGGCGCAGGTAATTGTTCCGCGAGTAGGCGGCGCGGGCTTCAGCCAGATCCAGCGCCGCTTGCGCCTCGGCGATGCGCAGGGGATAGACCTTTGCGATCCGGTCCCGTTCGGCCCTGGCCGAGGCGAGGCGGGCGCGGGCTTCGTTCGCCTGGGCCACCAGCTCCCGATTGTCGATGCGCGCCACCAGTTGGCCGGCTTCGACCCGGTCGCCGACTTTGACCAGCATGCGGTCGATGGTTCCGGTGGAGCGGGCGCCGATTTTGACGATCCCGCCGACCTGGGATTTGATAATGCCGGTTTCCTCCAGCACCTTGCTAACCGGGCCGTGTTCTATTTTTTCGGTGGAGAGAATCCGGACCCCGTCATTTTTGTCAGAAGCTTTCCACCAGAAGAAGCCACCGCCAGCCAAGGCAAGCAGGATCAGGGCAATGATGAGTTTTTTCATGTCAGGCGTGTCCCGGAATACGGAAGGAGGGGCGATGTTGACTCGGCGACAGTTTCCCGACAGGAAACTGTCCTTTCATGTTTACCAGAGTTTGCCGGTAAAGAAAACCGGTGAAATGGTTTCCGCGAGGGGCCGCATCCGGCGCTGAAATGCCAGCGGGCCACTTCGTGAGGAAGTGGCCCGCTGGGGGAGGTGCTTGGTTCGCAGGGTTTTACAGCCCCCAGGTGAGGGATTTCCAGATCCAGCCGGTGCGGCCTTGCTGGTCGCCGATCTGCAACCAGTCTTCGGATTGGTCGAGAACCTTAAAGGCCTCGCCGCGCATCGCCTTGAACGTCACCGGTGCATCCTTCTCCGGAGCCTGGCGAACATTCACGCCGTCGTTTTCAACCACCACGGTTTGTTCCTTCTTGACCATGGTTTCGTGAATCCAGCCGAGGTTGCCTTTGAAGTCCTTGACCATCAGATAGCGGCCTTCGGTTTTCTGCACCGCAAGAGGGGTATTGATGGTCAGGGTTTCGACGATTGAAGAAGCTCCCACGGAAGGCTGACTTCGCAGTTCGGCCTTGGATACGGCAACAGTAACCGTTTCGGCGGCAGCGGTGCCGGCCAGAAACAGAACCATGATAATAATTGCGAAAGATCTCATCTTGTCTCCTTTTTTGACTTATTTCAAGCGGTTGGAGGTTAATCTAGCATTGCAGGGGGCAAGGTTTCAACCTTTTTTTGAAAATTCTCATCTCACGGCGCCCCGGCCGGCCGGAAGCGGGCCGGGGCGCCGGCCCCATTCGAGTCGTCGGCAGGATTTAAAATGGGGTGCGGGCAAAGTGGCGCTTGGTCGCTTCCTGTAGTTTGGTCACCGC
>MHXM01000030.1:0-3704 GCA_001825565.1 Desulfuromonadaceae bacterium GWC2_58_13 | reverse complement strand
CTTCTTTAAGCAGATCCTGTTCGGTTTTGGAGAGGTCGTAAGGGTTGAGGTAGTGGGTCGGCGACTTGCCCGCCTCGATGCAGGAAATCTCGTTGCGTAGTCGCAAAAAGGTCAGCGCTTCGAAGGCCGCGCGGATATGCTCGGCGGTTTCCATGGAAAAGACGTTGCGGCTGACCAAGCCCTTGAGGCGATCGAGGGTGGTCAGTTCGTGCATTCTCTTTTCGAGGGCGAACATGCGGATGCAATCGACGATATAGATGCTCCCACCTTGCTTGACGGACAAATGCCCTTTGTGGTCCCCGCTTTTATCCAGCAAAAAACGCCCGAGCAGGCCGACCGGAACCTTGTAGCGAAGGTCGAGAGACATCATATGGTAGAGAAAAACCTGAAATTCGCCGATTCCCCGATCGACAATATCGTGCAGGCTCTGGGCCAGTCCAGCGTCGCCGGCAATCGGGGCGAAGTCGAAAAGGATCGACGAATAGCGCACCTTCTGCGGTTCGGGGTTATTGACCCAGCCACTGATTCGCTCGTCCCAGTCTTGTACGCGTCCCCGCCAACTTGGATTGTTGGCCATCACCTTGCCGTGGCAAAGCGGGTAGCCGATCCGGTTCAGGCTGCTGACGATTTTTTCGGCGAAGGGAACGAAGAACGCCTCGATTTCCGGCATCCGTTCATCGGGGACGTTTTCATAAATAAAGCCGTTGTCCTGGTCCGGGTTGAGCAGCATCTCCCGGCGGCCTCCACTTCCCATGAGCAGGAAACAGTAGCGGATGTTGGGAACCACATACCCCTCGGCCAGCATCTGCTCCATGCAGATATCATAGGCCCGACGGATGATGCTGTGGTGGATATATGAAAGGATTTCCATGACTTCGGGAGTCTGGCGGGTTTCCGACAGGAGGGTGCGGGCGACGGTCAGAAGTTCCTGGCGGATGGAGGCCAGTCCTTCCAGCGATTTCTCGTCGCGGATGTTGCCGACCATCAGCATCGCTTTTTGACAGCGGAAACGCATCAGGTCGCGCACGGTCACGATACCGACGGCTTCGCCGTTCTCGACCACCGGCAGATGCCGGATCTGGTGATTGAGCATGTAGGCCATGGCCTCGTACATATAGGTCGAGGGGGGCATGGAAAGGGGGTGTGGGCTCATGACATCGGCGGCGGTCAGGGTGTCGGGGTTGCCCGCATCAATCGCCAAGGCGTTGGCCACCAGGTCGCGTTCGGTGATGATGCCCCGGAGGATGTTGCTTTCATCGGTCACCAGCAAGGCGCTGATCTGTTTTTTGGTCAGGCGTTTGGCTACTTCGCGAACGGTGTCCGAGTAGGCGCAGACTTCCACCGGTGAGGTCATGATTTCGGAGAGGCGTTTCTTGAACGGGTACGCCTCCATGTGGGTCAGGGATTGCTGGGTGTGGTCGGCGACAATTTCTTTATAGAGCTTGCGGACGCGAGAGTTGATGATGCGGGTGAAGTAGTCGCTGAGCTGCGGATACGCGCTTTCGGCTCGTTTCAGGATGGCTTCGGGAATCAGGTAACAGTCGGTGGGTTTGACGGCGCGCGCTCCGCCGCTGTAGGGCGTCCCGGTAAAAATCGGGGTGCCGCCGAAAAAGGTGCCGTCATTGCGGAAGTCGACCACCATTTCCTCCCCGTCCGGGGCGAACAGGGTGATTTCGATCAGGCCCTCCTTGATCACATAAAGAAAGCCGGTCGATGGGTCGTTCTGCTTAAAAATGTAGGCGCCGGCAGGAAACCTTTTAAGTACGGCCGATGAGCAGATTTCGTCGCGGAGGGCGTCCGGCAGGTGGCTGAACGGTTCCGTTTCTTTGAGATGCTTGACAAGGGGCATCGAAGGATCCATGGAGACAGTGGCCGAATGGTTTCGGCAAGCGGACGATGTGCCGTTATGGCTGGCCCGATCGGGCAACTTTTATACAATCTTAATCTGTAATGACCGGCATGGCAAATATTTTCTAACGGCGTTCTTCCAGGGAAAACAGCGTCAGGATTTAATATCGCCGGCCCTGGTTTCCGGCGTCCGATCGAGAAACAGGGCCAGTGCCAGACAGAACAGACTCGCGGCCATCAATTCGCCGATGTGAACGAAGAAATTCCGGGTCATCAGCAGGTCGACCCCCATCAGGACGATGCCCATTATACCGAAAAACATGGCCAGACGTTTACGGGTGAGCAATTTGAACATGGCGGACTCGTTTTCCCGCCCCCGCCGGCGATGAGCCGGTTTCGGAAGGAGCGCGGGGGCAGCGGAGGGTTAGTGGGAGCATACGTTGCTTTTGTCCGGCGGTTCGTTGACATATCCCGGCAGATTGTGAAGCTTACGCAGGATGTTGTCACATTTGTCCGCCGTCTCTTCGGTTACCTTTTCCGCCATGACATTGGAGACGACAATGTTGAGCAGAAAGGCGATCGGACAAACGATGAGCGCCGACGAGGTGGCCGGTAGCCACCCTTCCGGTCCGAAGAACTCGATTCCGAGAATCCAGCCGGTCATGGCCAGCAGGGTCATCCCCAGCCCCCAGATCATACTGGCCATGGCCCCGTATTTATTGGATTTCGAGTACCAGATGCCGAGGACGACCACGGGGAAGATCGTATTGCCGGCGATGGCAAAGGCCATGGCGACGATCTGGGCGATCAGGGCCGGGGGATTGAGAGCGGTAAGAATAACGATGCCGCAGAGAACGGCGGTGAAGATGCGCCCGACCATCAGCTCCTGCTTGTCGGTGCAGTCCGGCTTCAGCACGGTGGCGTACCAGTCGTGGGCGATGGCCGAGGCGCCGGCTACCAGCAGCCCGGCAACCGTGGAAAGCCCGGCGGCCATGGCGCCCGAGGCAAGATAGCCGATAAAGGCGATCCCCAAGTTGGCCTTTTCGGGGGCCGAGAGGATGATGACGTCGGCCACGGCCCGGCTTCCCATGGGATTCCAGAACCTGCCCATGGCGGCATAGACCGGCGAAGACCAGTACAGCAGACCGATGAAAAACAGTCCCCAGAGGACCGACTTGCGGGCGATGTCCTCGTTCTTGACAGTGTAGAAACGGATCATGATATGGGGCAGGCCGGCCGTGCCGACCATCAGGGTGAAAACCAGGGCGATGAACTGATAACAGCTGCCGGCGCCCCAGGGGAGATAGATCCGGCGCAGTTGTTCGGTGTCTTCGGGGTTGAGAGTGCCACCGGCGACCTGGCCTTCCATCAGACCGGAGAGGATGTTGCCGTATTCGAGCTGGGGCAGGATGCCGGCGCCGCCGGCTTTTTTGATCAGTACCCACAGCGGGATCAAAAAGGCGGAGATCAGCACCACGTACTGGATCTGCTGGTTGCGGGTCACCCCCCTCATTCCCGAGATCAGCATGTAGGCGCAGACCACACCGGTGGCGAAAAAGACGCTCGCGGTATAGCTCATGCCGAAAATCCAGCCGCAGATCAGGCCGATTCCCTTGAACTGGGCAGTGGAATAGGTGATGGCGATGATGGCCGTCACCGCGGCGGCGATCAGGCGCACCGTATGGCAGTCGTAGCGGTCGCCGAGAAATTCGGGGATGGTGTACTTGCCGAAACGGCGGAGTTGGGCGGCGATCAGGCACAGCAGCAGAACGTAACCGCCGGTCCAGCCGATGATGTAGCCCAGGCCGAACCATCCCTTCAGATAGAGGAGGCCGGCCACGCCCATGAACGAGGCG
>MHXM01000029.1:5975-7397 GCA_001825565.1 Desulfuromonadaceae bacterium GWC2_58_13 | reverse complement strand
CCGATCCGGCGGTCGGCGCTTCCGTATGGGCATCGGGCAACCAGGTATGGACCGGGAACATCGGCACCTTGATCGCGAAGCTGAAAGCGAAAGCCAGGAACAGCCATGTCTGCATTTCGGGAGTAATGCCCAGTTTGTAGAAATCGGCGACGCTGAAACCACTGATATCCATCCCGGACTGAACCGCGTGGTAGTAGATATAGATGATTGCCACCAGCATCAACAGGGAGCCGACTGCGGTAAAGATGAAGAACTTGACGGCAGCGTAGATTCTGTTCTTGCCGCCCCAGATACCGATCATGAAATACATGGGGATCAGCATCAGTTCCCAGAAGATGTAAAACAGGAACAGGTCCAGTGAGATAAAGGCGCCGAGCATGGCCGTCTCAAGAAGCAACGTAAGCGCCATGAATCCTTTAATGTTTTTCTCAACAGCATGCCAGGTGGAAAGAACGGCAATCGGCATGATAAAGGTGGTGAGCAAAACCAACCAGAGGCTGATTCCGTCGATGCCGAGATTGTAGTTCATCTGAAAATAGTCGCCGATGCTGATCCATTTGGCGAATTCTGTATAATGCATCCCTGCGGAAGTTCTAAATACGTCATCGAAGGCCAGCGGCAGGCTGATGCAGAACGTGATGATCGTGATCAGAAGGGTGAACCCTTTGAGCAGGCCCCCGTTGTCCTTGGGTAGAAACAGCACTACTACCAGGCCCAGGATCGGGAAGAATGTCATCAGGCTAAGAAGATGTTCAGTCATGGGATTTCGCTCCTTGTTTCAACAATCGCAGATCGGTCAGCGCTCTTACCTGAAGACGTAGAATGTGAGAATGACAACCACACCAACAGCCATGGTCATGGCGTAATTATGGGCAAAGCCTGACTGAGTGTAACGCAGCGTATTCGAGAATACATTGACCAGCTTGCCAACTCCGTTGACGATGCCGTCAACAACCTTCACATCAAAACCTTTCCAACAGAAGGTTCCAAGCCGCTTGGTCGGATTGACAAACAGGGCGTCATAGATTTCATCGACGTACCACTTATTGAACACCGCCCGCCAGAGGCCCGTGAAGGCACCAACAAACTTGCCAGGCAGAGACGGATTCTTGATGTACATGATATAGGCAAGGAAGATACCGAAAACGGCGATCCCTATCGAAATCCCCATCAACCCAAATTCGGCAGCGGCACTGCCATGAGCAGAGATATTGTACATTTCCTGGGTCTGCGCAAAAACCGGCGACAGGAAGTGCTCAAGATAGTTGGGAATGTGCCCCAGAACGCTGCCAAGAACATGCGGAACGCCAAGATAGCCGCCAACTACCGCCAGAAGACCAAGCACCATCAACGGGAGGGTTATGACCAGTGGTGACTCATGAATGTGATCCTTAGCTTTGGCATGGGTGCGTTGCTCGCCAA
>MHXM01000029.1:0-5940 GCA_001825565.1 Desulfuromonadaceae bacterium GWC2_58_13 | reverse complement strand
GCGGTCATGCCAGCAGCGCAGGCACCCATTACCCAGAGGATGACGTGTCCCCTGGTCGAAGCAAACGACCACCAGAGAATCTCGTCCTTGGAGAAGAAACCTGAGAAACCGGGAATCCCAGCAATGGCAATGGTGGACACCAGGAAGGTCAGGAAGGTGATTGGCATTTTCTTACGCAGACCGCCCATGTTGCGCATGTCCTGGGCATCATCGTGCAGGTGGGCATGATGATATGCGTGGTGCATGGCATGAATAACCGAGCCGGAGCCGAGGAACAGACAGGCCTTGAAGAAGGCATGGGTCATCAGGTGGAAGATACCAGCGCTAAACGCCCCAACGCCCATGGCCAGGAACATATACCCCAACTGCGATACCGTCGAGTAGGCCAGCACGCGCTTGATGTCGTTCTGCGCCAGACCGATTGAGGCCGCAAATAGCGCGGTCGAGGCGCCGATTGTGGCAATGACCAGCATAGTGTCCGGTGCCAGGGCAAACAGACCGTTCATACGACCGATCATGTATACGCCGGCGGTGACCATGGTGGCGGCATGGATCAGGGCCGAAACCGGGGTGGGGCCTTCCATGGCGTCGGGAAGCCAGGTATAAAGGGGAATCTGGGCCGACTTGCCAGTGGCTCCAAGGAAGAAGCAGAGGGTAACCAGGGTTACCACCGCGCTGCCGTTGCCGAGCAGGTGTGCGTTCGCCCCGATTTCAAGAAAATTGACGGTCCAGACCCCGTGCTCTTTACCCAGGGTCCAGAACAGTACAAACAGGCCGATCAGGAACCCGAAGTCGCCGACGCGGTTGACGACAAAGGCTTTCTTACCAGCATCGCCGGCACTCTTTTTATGGAAATAATAACCGATAAGGAGATACGAACAGAGACCGACGCCCTCCCAGCCAACGAACATCACCAGCGCGTTGTTGCCGGTAACCAGCATCAGCATGGCGAAAGCGAACAGATTCAGGTAAGAGAAGTACCGATAAAATCCCTCTTCCCCATGCATGTATCCAATGGAGTACAGGTGAATCAAGGAACCAACACCCGTAACAACCAAAAGCATGATGGCAGAGAGAGGATCGAGAAGGAATCCCCAATCGACCTGCAGCTGGCCCACGGTCATCCACGAAGCAACCACAACCTCATGAGACTTGACCGTATCGCCAAGCAGTTGAAAGAAGTATTTACAGGAGAGCGCGAAGGAGCAGACCATGGCCAATGTGCCAATGCCGCCGATGATCGTCTCGTTCTTGATCCTCTTGCCAAGCAGTCCGTTAATCACGCACCCGAGCAAGGGGAAAAATGGGATCAGCCATAGTTTGTCGTACATCTATATCTCCTCTAAGCGGATTGAGCCCCTACACGAAGCTGCAGATATTTACCATTTCAGCAGATTGAAGTCTTCGACGTCTATGGACTCTTTGTTGCGGAAGAAGGCGATCATCAGGGCCAGACCGACAGCCGCTTCGGCCGCTGCAACCGTCATGACAAAGAAGACGAAGATCTGCCCGTCCATATTCCCCAAGAAATGGGACAAGGCAATAAACGACAGGTTGACGCCATTAAGCATTAGCTCAACGCACATGAAGATGACAATGGCATTTCTCCTGGTGAGAACCCCAATGGTCCCCAACGAGAAGAGAATGGCGCTGACAACAAGATAGTGGTGCACAGTTACGGTAAACATGACTTATCTCCTGTCCAAAGTAAGACTAGACTTCACGCTTGGTCAGCACCACAGCGCCAACGATTGCCACCAAGAGCAGGATCGAAGCGATTTCGAAAGGCAGCAGGAAATTCGTGAACATCGCCTGGCCTATCAGTTCGGTGTGACCAACCTGGGCTACCATTTCATTGGTGATTTCGCCCTGCACGGAAGTCGTATCGCCACCTTTGATGAAAGTCATCGCCAGCAGCATCATCAATGCGCCGACCACCGAACCCCAAGCCAAACTGTGTGTCGTTCTCGCCTTTTCCGCCGTCCCAAGATTGAGCAGCATGATGACGAAAATAATCAGGACGATGATGGCCCCGGCGTAGACCATGATCTGAATGGCAGCCATGAAGGGAGCGTGCAACATCACGTAGAAGATCGCCAGGCAGAAGAAGGTCATTACCAGCGAGATGGCACTGTTAATGGGACTCTTGCATGTTATGACCAAGAATCCGGATAAGACCGCGACCAGGGCGACCAGATAGAAAAATAGAAGTTCCATGGTTTAACGCTCCTATTCGGTTACTTGAGAAGTCTTGCTTTGGTGAAGGTAAAGTCTTCACGTTTGTAATCGGCCAGTTCGTACGCACTGGTCATCTCGATCGCTTCAACAGGGCATGCTTCCACGCAGTATCCGCAGAAAATGCAACGGAGCAGATCGATCTGATAAACGCGGGGATATTTTTCGCCTTTTTCGTTTTCATCCGCCTCAACTGTGATGCACTTGGCAGGACAGACCGTCGGACAAAGATAACAGGCAACACATTTCTCCCGGCTCTGCGTCGGCACCAGTCTATGCAGACCACGGAACCGCTCGGACATCTGCAATTTGACCGTAGGGTACTGCACCGTGGTTATCTTACTTGGTGCCAAGTGTTTGGCGGTGATGATCAGACCTTGAATTAATGCTTTAAACATGGGTCCATCCTCTTGTAATTGAGATGTTATTACTGGAGCAGAACAACGACCAAGCCGGTAACCACGATGTTAGCCAGAGCCAGAGGCAGGAACACCTTCCAGCCCATGAACATCAGCTGATCGTACCGCACGCGGGGATAGGTGGCCCGAACCCACATGAAGAACATGACGAACCCAACTGTCTTGATCAGGATATTGATGAATCCGGGGAAAGGTCCAGACCAGCCACCGAGAAACAGGGTGGAAATAAGGGCCGAGATGATGATCATATTGGCATACTCAGCCATGAAGAAGAGGGCATACTTCATGGAAGAATATTCGGTGCAGAATCCGGAAACCAGTTCGCTTTCCGCTTCCGGCATGTCAAAAGGCGTTCTGTTGATTTCCGCCAAGCTGGTCACGACAAAGAGACAGAAGGCCAGCGGTTGCGAAAAAATGTACCAGTTGGGCAGGAAAGTGATGAATCCCCAGAGCGGTTTCATCTGCAGGGCGACGATTTCCCTCAAACTCAAGGTTTCAGAGAGCATGAAGACTGCAACAATCGCCAAACCGGCAGCCAGTTCATAGGAGACCATCTGCGCCGAAGAGCGGATCCCTCCAAGCAAAGACCACTTGTTGTTGGATGCCCAGCCTGCCAGAACGATTCCGTAGATGCCAAGCCCGGCCATGGCCAGAACATAAAGCATACCGACGTTCAGATCCGTGATCTGCTGGGGAATGATGAAATTGTTGATCACCAGGTCCGGGCCGAAAGGCACCACGGCCATGGTAATGAACGCTGGAACCAGGATCATCATCGGCGCCAAAATAAATGGTACCTTACTGGCCTGGCTCGGAATGATGTCCTCCTTGAAGAACAGCTTCAGGCCATCGGCAATCGGCTGCAAGAGGCCATGCCATCCGGTTCGCATGGGACCGAGACGGGTCTGCATATGGCCGATAAGCTTGCGCTCCAGCCATGTAGCATAGGCGACCATCAGAATCACGACCACAAAGACGGCTAGGATCTTCACGATCATCGATCCGAGAAAAAGGGGCCAGTTGTTCGAGAGGCTCAACAGTTCAGGCGTCATGACAATCCTCTTCCTTGACTGATTTTTAGGGCTACGTACGCGCTACCAGAAAAACGGTTAAAAACCCGGTTTATGCGGTGTGTTCATTTCCTTCAGATGCGCCTGCAGATACTGTGCATCACGGTTGTTCGGATTGAGTACCAAAGCCTGACCAAGCGCTTTTGCCGCCGCATCCAGCAAATCCAGTTGCAGGTTGCACTCTGCCAACCTTACATAGGTATCCGCATCTTTTGGATTCAGCTTCAGAACCTCGGTATATGCCCCAATGGCGAGGCTAAATTCTCCAAGCTTCCGGTAGGCCTCACCGAGCATGAAGTGCCCCGGTGCAAACCTGTTTTTCGAGGAAACCGCTTTTTCAAACTCGTCTGCGGCTTCCTTCAGCAAACCCTCTTTAAATAAAGCCATTCCCAGTTCGAAACGAGCTGCTATATAGGAGGGGCTGATCGTTACAACAAATCTAAACTTTTCTATCGCAGACAGGTTATCCCCTTTTTGAGAATGAACCATGCCGAGAATGTATAGCGCCCTGGTATATTCAGGGTTGATCCGAACTGCCGCTTCAAGCGCCTCTTGCGCATTTTCCAGGTCCGAATTGCGCAGGTACGAAAGTCCCAATCGGTAATGGGTTTCAGCACTTTTCTGGTTAAGTTCCAAGGCCTGCCGATAACTTTCTACACTGGCGGCCAAATCTCCCAGTCCGTACTGGGCCAAACCCAGTTTGAAATACACCCGAAAAGGCTCTTTTTCTCCCTTAAGCGCTTTCTTGAATGAAGCTACAGCAAGTTGAAGTTCGCCTCGGTCGTAAAGTGCCAGACCTTTGTAGTAATGGGCCTTGGTGAACTCCGGATTTTCCTTAAGTGCCTCTTCCCAGAGGTAAAGGGCCTCGTCAATCAACCCCCGGTGGTATTGTTCCAGCGCCTTGTGGTGCAGGAAGGTGACATCCTTCACCAAGTTCGCGCCACACTGGTCGCAAAATCGCGCCTTTGCCGAAACCAGCGAGTTACACTTGGGGCATTCCATACCCTCTCCAGAAGAAGACGGTTATTTGCTCAACTCCACTGCGATTACGGCTTCACCCTGGTAAATCCGGGTGATCCCGGAGGTTTCAAAGTGATATGGCACAAAGACCAGACCCTGGGGCAGGCGGTTGGCAACCTTGGCCTTGAGTTTCATTTGACCGTTGCCGGCCTTGACGGTGACCAGATCACCTTCGACGACCTTAAGTGCCTTGGCATCTTCGCGCCCAAGTTCCACGTACGGTTCGGAAATCACCGCCAGCGGGCCTTTGGCATGGGTCGACAGGGTACCGCTATGGTACAGGGCGCTGCCGGTGACCATCTTGTACTTGCCTTTGACGGCCTTGGCCCCTTCGACGACGATCAGCTTTTTACTGGCGACGGCGAGGGTTTCACCGCCCCAGACCACACCTTGCGGGCCGATGGCGTTAATGTCGATGCCAGAGTAACCGGGCACCGAGCCGGCAATGGCGGCGAAGATAGCGCCCGTACCGGTATAAGCCACTTGGCCACCGAGCTTGGCCAGTACTTTCTCGAGAACAACCTGATCACTCTTGGCTTCCCCTGGGCTCTTGACGGCGGGCCGCAAGCGTTGCACACGACGTTCGGCATTGGTGAAAGTACCGTCTTTTTCTGCGAAGCTGACAGCGGGCAGCACCACGTCGGCTTTCTGCGCGGTAGGCGACAGAAACAGATCCTGTACCACCACGAAGGAGGCTTTATCGAGAGCCGCTTCGACTCTGGCGCGGTTGGGATAGGACGAGACCGGGTCTTCGCCGAGAATGTACAGAGCCGAGAGCTTGCCGCCGGCGGCAGCCTCTAGCATGGCCTGTGCTCCAAGAGCTCCTTTTGCCGGCAGAATGCCGAGGTCAATGGCGCCTTGGCTGTTAGCCTTTTCGCCACAGAGATAGAGTCCGGAGCCCGCGCGGCCGGCGTTACCGGTGAGGATGGCGAGGTTGGCGGCGGCGATGCCGAGCTCTTTACTTGCGGCGGTGTAGGGCAGCCCATAAGCCAGCAGGATGGCGCTTTTCTTGGCGCCGGCCAGCTGGCGGGCGGCATGGCGAATGGCGTCGGCAGCGACGCCGGTTTCTTTGGCGACTTTGTCGGCGGTGTAGGCGCCGAGGGCTTTTTTGAGTTCTTCGAGGCCGACGACCCCTTCGGTGACGGCGAGTTTTTCTTCGATCAGCACCTGGGCGATGGCGTTGAGGACATTGATTT
>MHXM01000028.1 GCA_001825565.1 Desulfuromonadaceae bacterium GWC2_58_13 | reverse complement strand
GGTCATCAGCCCGGTCAGCCGGGCCACGGTTTCCGCTTTTTTGATGGCGTTAGCGGCAAAAGTTTCGCCGTCTTCTTCCACTTCCGGCAGCTCGGGAAAAGTGTCCAGCCCCTTGACCTCGATTCCGAGGTCGCCGAGCAGGCGCCTGATCTCCTTGAGCTTGCCGCCGTTGCGGGTGGCCACCAGCAGTTCCATGATCTATCCTTCCAGCGCCTGGGCCTGCAACCGGGCCAACTGGCCGCAGCCGCTGAGGGCAAGGTCCCGCAGGGCGTCGAGTTCGGCCAGGGAAAAAGGCGCCTCTTCGGCCGTCCCCTGAACTTCAACAAACAGGCCGTTGCCGGTAATGACGAAGTTCATGTCCACCGCGGCCCGAAAATCCTCGTCGTAGTTGAGATCGAGAACCGGCTTCCCGTCGACGATGCCGACGCTGACCGCGGCGACGCTTTCCCTGATGGGCGCCGCCGGGAGCAGCCCCTTGGCCACCAGCCCGTGGAGGGCGTCGACCAGGGCCAGGTATGCGCCGGTAATGGAAGCGGTGCGGGTGCCGCCGTCGGCCTGGATGACGTCGCAGTCGATCTGAATGGTCCGTTCGCCGAGGGCATCGAGATCGATCACGGCCCGCAACGAACGGCCGATCAGCCGCTGAATTTCGTGGGTACGCCCCCCCACTTTGCCCCGGGTCGATTCCCGGGCGCTGCGGCTGTGGGTCGCCCGCGGCAGCATGGCATACTCGGCGGTCACCCAGCCCCGCCCCACGCCACGCATGAACGACGGAACCTTTTCTTCGACCGTGGCATTGCACAACACCTTGGTTTCGCCGAAGCTGACCAGCACCGAGCCTTCGGCGTAGCGGGTGAAATTCCGCTCGAAGGTTATCGGGCGCAGCATTCCGGCCGTGCGGCCGTCCGTTCGCAGGGGTGAAAGATCCGTCACTGTAGATTCTCCTTCTGTTCATCGGCAAAGGTTTTCAAACCATCATACAAGGCCAGCACCAGGCGGTTGCGCCCCTCGGTCTGAGTCAACAGGGCCACATCGTCGGCATTCGTCAGATAACCCATTTCGACCAGCACGGTCGGCAGGTTGCCGCGCCCGAGGGGGAGCAGCGGCGCCGGCACAATTTTTTGCACCGGCAATCCCTGTTTCAACAGAGCTTTTTCAAGACATATCGCAAGCTGCATGCTCGCCCCTTGTTCGGCCGGCACCGACCCACCTTCGAACTCCTCCCGGGTGCGGACAAACAGGGAAATCCCGGAGGTTGCGGCATGGGGCGAAGCCTGGGCATGCAGCTGCAACAGAACATCCACATCGGAGCGGGTCGCCGGTTCGACGCGCTGTTCGGGACTAAGCGCGTAGTCATTGTCGCGAGTCAGGTAAACCGGGATGCCGAGCTGCATCTTAAGCTGCTTCTCCAGGCTGTGGGCTACATCGAGGGCCACCGTCTTTTCCTTGATCCCGCCAATCCCCAGAGAGCCCGGTTCCTGTCCGCCGTGCCCGGGGTCGAGCACCACCCCGCCCAAGGCGGGACCATTGCTCGCCTCCTTCTTCTGCAGCAGGAAGGAGAAGAAACGATCCAGCGAGGCGTCATCTTCGGCTGGGACCGGGGCTGGAGCCGGAGGATTGAGATTCCGGTAATAGACCGAAAAACCGAGAAGATCGGGAATCTGCTCACGGACGAAGATTTCGTCGATCCGCAAGCGGCCATCGATGAAACGGGGCATATGCTTCAGCGGAATAAAGCTCTCGCCGAGGCGGAGGTACTGACTTCCCGGGGAGATCGAAGCAATTCCGTAGGGAGTCGTAATTTCGTAGATGTGGGTGACGGAGTCCCATCGGCCTTTCAAGCCGAGGACCGGCATGACGTCGTCGATCGCCAGAAAGGAGACGCCATCGCGATAATAGACCTCGTTGATGGCGGTCGGCGCGTGGTTGCCCAAGGCCAGTTCCACCGAGGCCAAAGCCGAAACCGGCGGGATCAAGGCGCAGTAAATGTATAAAATTGAAAAGAAACGCAGCATTCGGACCTCACCGGGAAAGCGACGTTTATACCTCAGCCAGGCCTCGCCTGTCAATGGAGCCAGGCGGCCATCAGACCAGCTTGCGCCCGCGGACCTTTTTACGTCCAAGCAGTTCGAGCAGACGGAACGTCAAAATATTCTGCAATTCTTTCTGCAAGGCGGGAACAGCACTCATCGGACGAATCTGCCCACCGGCGATCAAGCTGTGCCCCCCCGCCGTGCCAAGGTCGCCAACCACCTTTTTCATCAGTTCACCCGAATTAAGGTCATGGGATAGCGTGCGGAAAGAGAGAATTCCCATCTCCTGGTAATACCCGATGCCCAACGCGGCGACGATGCCATCGGCCCGCAGCAGAAAGTCGGTCATCTCGGCGACCATGTCGGGATTATCGATGGCGTACAAATTGAACACCAGCACGTCGCCGTAGGTTCGGGCATTGCGGATGGCCCGGCTGTACGATGCAAAATATTCGCGGGGCACCTCGGGGTGGGTAATGTCGAACAGGATCCGGTTGTTGGCCAGAGGAACCAGGTGCAGATAGGCTTCGCGATCGGCCTTGCACCATTCGCGGCCGAGGTCCTGGGTTTCCGACTTGATGGCGTAATAGAGAATGGTCGCCAGTTTGGTGTTGATGGTGACATTCTGCGCCAGCAGATACTCGAACAGGATGCTCGCCGAAGCCCCATAGGTATCGCGGATGTCAACCCACGGACACTCGGCGCAATCCCCCCGGGCCGGATGGTGATCGATGACCAGGTGGACCGGACGATCGGCGGGAAACGAATTATTGCCGGTCCCCGGCTGAGTGTCGACCATGCAGACCACCTGAAAGCGATCGAGGTCGAGCCGTTCGATCGGCTCGGACTGGATCTCGAGCTTTTGTACCATCATCTTGTTTTCGCCCCGGCCGATGACGCCGCCGAAAGTTATCGTGACCTGCTGACCGGTTTTAACCAGAATCAGATGCTTAAGGGCCATGGCAGCGGCCAGCGAATCGGGATCGGGGTTGTCGTGGGCAACGATCAGGATGTTTCCCTTGCCCCGCACCCCTTCGATGAACTGGTCGGAAAATTCTTTGGATCGGGTCAGATTAATGGGCATGGGCAGATCATTCCTTCGGCATCAGAAACGAAAACGCGGTCGCCACCGCCTGCTCGGGGGTATCGACCGGGACCACCCCCGGAACGGTCGGCCAGCTTTGCAGCGAGATCACCGGTTTCCCCAGTTTCAGGGCCACGGCGATTTCCGAGAGGGTACCGTACTCCCCTTCGATGGCGATCAGCGCCTGGGCGGTATGGGCAATGATAATATTCCGGGCATGCCCCATGTTGGTCACAATGGGCAGGACGACCCAGGGATTGGCCTGTTCCGAAGAGGGGCCGGGAAGGATGCCGACCGCCAAGCCTCCGGCCTCGCGGCAACCCCGGCAAGCCGCCTCCATAACGCCGCCGAGCCCGCCACAGACCAGGGTCGCTCCTCGATGGGCGAGCAGGCGGCCGACCTCAAGGGCAGCGGCGTAACCGGCTTCGCTGGCGCGGCCGGCGCCGATCACGCCGACAACAGGTGAACGAACCATCCGATGCTCCTGCAATAAAGGTTTCCCAGCCTCCACCCTTCAGCCTTCTATCTTGAACCGATTGAGCAACAGGCTGTTGGTCACCACCGAAACGCTGGACAAGGCCATGGCCAAGCCGGCAAATTCGGGTTTGAGGGTAATCCCGAAAATCGGATAGAGCACCCCGGCGGCCACCGGAATGCCGACCACATTGTAGAAAAAAGCCCAGAACAAATTCTGCTTGATCTTGGCCAGGGTCTTTCGGCCCAGGCGGATGCCCCGCTCAACATCGCGGATATCCCCCTTGACCAAAATCAGGTCGCCGGTCTCCTTGGCCACGTCGGTGCCGCTGCCGATGGCGATGCCGATATCGGCGGCGGCCAGGGCCGGGGCATCGTTGATGCCGTCACCCACCATGCCGACGAAAAAACCTTGCCGCTGATAGCGGCGCACCACCATTTGCTTACCGCCGGGCAGCACCTCGGCCTCGATTTCATCGATTCCGGCCTCGTCGGCGATAGCTCTGGCCGCGGCCAGACGGTCGCCGGTGATCATGACGGCATGCAGGCCCAGCTCGCGAATCCGCCGGATGGTTTCCGGCACGTGCTCCTTGAGGGTATCGGCCAGGGCCAGAATGCCAATAAGCTGTCCTTCGGCCGCGACAAAGACCAGGGATTTTCCTTGGCGAACCAGGTCATCGCAGCGCCCTTGCAGGTCACCGACGGCAATTCCCCGCTGCTCCAACATCCGTTGACTGCCAACCAGTGCCGTTTTGCCCTCGATCGCCGCGCTCAGGCCAAAGCCACCGGTTTCAATCGCATCGGTCACGGCCGGCGGTTGAATCCCCGCTTTCGCCGCTCGGCGCACCACCGCCTTGGCCAGGGGATGGATGCTGGCCGCCTCGACGGCCGCCGCCAGCCGCAGCAATTCAGCCTCGCCGCCGGACTTCACCGGCACCAGATCGGTCACCGTGAATTCGCCGTGAGTGAGGGTGCCGGTTTTATCCAGCAGCAGCACCTGCAACCGCGATATATGTTCGAGAGCCGAGGCCCGTTTGAACAGAATGCCGGCCGACAACCCGACCGCGCTACCGACCATGATCGCGGTCGGGGTCGCCAGGCCGAGAGCGCAGGGACAAGCGATCACCAGCACGGCAATGGCCATTTTAAAGGCAAAAAGAAACCCGGAGTCCGTGGCCAGATACCAGGTTAAAAAGGTCGCCATGGCAATGGCCACGACCACCGGCACGAACACGTTGGAAACCGCGTCGGCCAGACGCTGAATCGGCGCTTTTTCCGTCTGCGCCTCCTCGACCATGCGCACGATCTGGGCCAGCACCGTGGCTTCGCCAACCCGAGTGGCCCGCACCAGCAGGCGCCCGGTGAGGTTAATGGTGGCGCCGGTCACCACCTGGCCCGGTTCTTTTTCCACCGGCACCGATTCTCCGGTCACCATCGCCTCGTCGACCGCCGACTGTCCCTCGATCACTTCGCCGTCCACCGGGATTTTTTCTCCCGGCCGCACCACCACCGTATCGCCCGGCTCGACACGGCTGGCCGGCACGGCTTGTTCGACCCCGTCGACCCACAACACAGCCTGGTCGGCCTGTAGATGCAGCAGCTTTTTCAGGGCCTGGCTGGCCTTCCCCCGGGCCCGCGCCTCCAACCACTTGCCAAACCGGATGAACGTGACCAGCATGGCGCTGGTTTCGAAAAATACCGGTCCGGAAACCCCGAACAGGTTGAACAGGGCCAGGACCGAATATCCATAAGCGGCGGTGATGCC
This sequence comes from Desulfuromonadaceae bacterium GWC2_58_13, assembly GCA_001825565.1. Lineage (GTDB taxonomy): Bacteria > Desulfobacterota > Desulfuromonadia > Desulfuromonadales > Trichloromonadaceae > Trichloromonas. The sequence continues at coordinate 2,100 of MHXM01000028.1, read as the reverse complement.
GAGCGCCACCAGCACATCCATGTTGGCGGAGCGGTTGCGCAAAGAATTAAAGGCGCCACGGTAGAAAATCAGCCCGGCGGAAAACTGCACCAGGGTGGCCAGCCCTCCGTTGAGCAGGCCGGTCGCCTCGCCGAAGGGCATCCACCACATCAGCGGCATGATCGGCGCGGTCAGGACCGCCGAAAAAATCAGCCAGGCCAACTGCGCCCCGGCGTCGTCCCGCCGGTCGGCTTCACCCAGGGTCCAGGCCCGATAGCCCAGGATTTCAACCGCGCGACGGATGGCATCGACATCCAGGACGGACGCATCGTAATCGACGGCCAGTTTTTCGGCGGCAAAGTTAACCCTGGCGGAAACGATTCCGGTCATCCCGCCCATCCGCTTTTCGATGGTGGCGGCACAGTTGGCGCAGGTCATGCCGCCGAGACCGAAAATCAGTCGAGCGGTTTCGGCGTTTTTGGAGTGGAGTGCGGGAACGGCTGCCGTCGTTCCGGAAGTGGCCGCAACCGGCTCTTCCTCCCGAACGGCGAAGCCGGCTTGAAGGATAGCCGTCACCAGGGAATCGCGATCGAGAACATTCGGGTCGAAAACTACCCGGGCCAAGCGTTCGTCCAGTGATATCTCCGCCGACTCGACCCCGGCCAGCCCGGTAAGCGCCGCGGTAACCTTGGCCACGCATTTCTGGCATTTCATGCCGCGAACCGGGATATCCGCCCTGCCCTCACTCATAGTGACTTGCTTGTCTCGACCAGCTTGAGAAAGGTTCGGGAACCGCGCACCCGGTCGAAATCGGGATCCTGCATGGCATCCTGAAGGAAATGGGCATCCTGGGCAGCGGCCAGGCCGAGAGCCTGAACCGCTTCGCGCACCTTGCCCTTGAGGGCGAAAACACAGGCCCGGTTATAATGGGCCAGGGGATAGCTGTCGGTACGGGACAGAATCTGGTCGAAACACCCCAGTGCCTCGTCCAACCGCCCTAGGTCGATGAGGATATTGCCCTTGTTGTTCAGCGCAAACACCGAGGTGGGATCGAGACGCAAACTTTCATCGAGGGCGACCAACGCTTCCGGCAGATTCTCCTTGCGCTCCTGGATGACCCCTCGGTAAAAGGACGGCTCGGGACTCAAGGGGTCGATTCGCTGGGCATCGTCGAGAACCAGCAAAGCTTCTTCGAGACAGTCCATCTCGATCAGAATGCTCCCCTTTTCGATGCAGGCCTCATAGAAAACGGGATCCCGCGCCAGGGCGGCATCGAGATCCTGCAATGCGGCCTCGGGTTTGCCGAGCCGGGACAGCGACAGCGCCCGGTTATAAAAATAGGTCGGCACCGATGCATCGCGGCTGATGGCGGCGTTGTATTTTTCAATCGCTTCGCTGTCGCGACCCAGGGCGGCCAGGGCGAATCCCATTCCGTTGAGGCTGGCGGCGTCGCCGGACTCAAAAGTCAGGGCCTGGGTAAAGCTCTTGATGGCTTCTTCGAAACGACCGAGGCGGTTGAGGGCATAGCCCCGGTTAAAATAAACATCGGGAGCATCGGGAACGCGGCGCAGCGCCTGATCGTACATCTGCAAGGCTTCTTCGGTACGCCCCAGTTCGTCCAGGGTGTTCCCGATATTGATGTAAGCCTCGGGGAAATCGGGCTGCAGTTCGAGACAGCGGTAAAAATGGATCAGCGCCTCTTGATACTCGCCGAACCGCTCCAGCAGGACCCCGTAATTGTGATGCAGGGCGCCGTTTTTGGGGTCGAACCGCAACGCCTTCTGGTATAAAGCCATGGCCTTGGAATCGTCCCCCAGGTTGGAGGCGGCAACCGCGCATATGTTGAGCGCCTCGACGTCGAGAGGGTAGGATTCGAGGTACTCCTCGGCAAGATTCAGGGCCGATTCGTCCTCGCCCCGATCAAGAGCCATCTGGGCCAGTTCCAGTTCGTTGTCCAGATCTTCTTCAAGAAAATCGTCAAAATCTTCGTCCATGATAACTCCGGTACAAGCAAATATCCCCCGGCCGTAACCAGGGGATGTCACTATAGCAGAAAAACTTCACAGCTTGCACCCTCTTACTTGGCACAAACCGGCCGGCGATGCCGACCGGATGTCATTT
>MHXM01000027.1 GCA_001825565.1 Desulfuromonadaceae bacterium GWC2_58_13 | reverse complement strand
GACGGTAGGTCCGATCTCCTGCCAGGTGATCCCCCATCGCCTGAGCAGACAGCTCAAACCTTTGACCATCACGGCATACCAGTGCGTCAACCCCTGGGCTTTACTTTCGTGATAAACGCACTTGTAAAGTCCGGCCACGATCTGGCTTTCGAAATGGCGACGCTGATCTTCCATCTTCTTTTCTTCGGCAATTTCAACTTCATCCTGAGAATAAATTGCCTTATCGATTTCTCTTCGGCGAAAATTCTTGCTGATTGCCAGGCGGGAAATTTCACCGACCGTCTTGGGATCAACCTTGGGACGACCGGGATTCAGTTGGCAGTGTTTCTCAATCGGAAATTCCCCGTCGAAAGGAAGGATAATCCGAACGGTCCCGATTATTTCATCGGACCCGTCAATCATGGCACAAAAATGGGAAGAATGCGCCTCGTAATCATCAAACTCCAGGCCATCACGATGCTCATCGGCCTTCTCAAAACCACATTCGGTGCAATAGACCTGGTAACGCAAACGGAAGAGTTGCTCCATCCTGGACTTATCGTTATTGGCAACCCTCTGAAATCGGAACTCAACCATAAACCACCCCCCGAACCGAAAGACCACGTACTTGATAATCTTACTTAATAAAGCAGATAAATCAATCAATTACAAGTATGTAATTAAAGAAACCAAGTCTGAATGTTTTCTATTATGGTCCAGGAGAATCGATGATCCCGGCACCGGGTTGCCCTGGCCGTGGAAGGATGGCGAAATTGATATGTTTTTCCGGCGGGGGAGCGGAATGAGCACTCCGCCATGATCTTTGGCGTGGGTTTTAACGCCATGGCGCACCCTGTCGGGAAATGGATGACGGGATACGCCATGGCAAGAAAATTCTATCAGGTCACGGGATCGAACTCGACAGACGGTGTTCCGCGGGCAGCGGCGACACAATTTATGCCACTGGTCCCGCAGCCCTGATTTGCCTCTCGGCCATCAAAAATCGAAAAATACCGCCACGCTGGAGGAGAAATCGGCGCTGCCGTCGCTGAAACCGGTACCGAAATACCCTTCGAGGGCGATGTCGGGAGCCAACCTCCAGACCCACTTGAGTTGCCCCTCCAGGGAATCATCGGCGCCATCCGCCGGGGCGGTCGCTCCCAGTACCTGCACCGCCCCATAAACCTTTTCGTTGAACTGATGGCCGACGCCACCGTTATAGCTAAAATAATCCTTGGTCTCGTAGAGCCCCGAATCCCCTTGCACGACGTACAGCCCTTCGGCAAAAAGATGCCAGTCGCCCAACCATTTGCTCAGGGTCAGACCGGGGCCGTAATCAAACTCGCCGGTACCAAGGCCTTTGTCTTCGTCCGCCGTGGGAAACTTGAGATAGAGAGTGGGGCGCACCTGAGGGGTCGTCTGACTTTCTTTAACCACGATATAACCGGCGGTCAGGGTGATGTCGCCCAGACCACTTTCCGAAGTGTGGTTGTTGGTCGAAACGGTGGAATCGTCGGTTTCAGTCGTAGTGCGATTTCGTCCGCGCACCGCACTGCCCGTATAGCCGCTGGGAGTTCGATACAAAACGGTGGCGACACCTTCGTCTTCGGTGCGCAAATAAACGTAAGGGACGATCAGTTCGAGATCGAGACGGTCGCTGGGATAGACATCGAGATAAAGCGGCACCGAAATGAAATCGCTGTTGCTGTCGGTGCCGTAATCCCCCGTTTCATAGTCGAAACCGATCCCCAGGGAAAAATCGGGGCGGTCGGTCAGCAGGTATTCCGTGGAACTGGCGGCCAGCGTCGACCCGGCGAACAGGCCACAACAGAAAAATGCGGTACTGCAAAGGAAAAGGATTCTAATCATGGCAAATAGTTCCTGCAGGCGCTTGACGAACGCCGCGCTGAAAAGTTAATGATTCCGGCCGCTGCGCATTTGACGCATCGGCATGGCTCCCTGATGTGGAACCCGGTTGACGCCCGACCAGACCGGTCGTCCGATGCGATTGCGTAGCGTGGTTTCCTGAAGATCTCCGGATTTTCCGATGCTTTGCACCATAAGGTAGACTACGCCATCCTGCCCCTGAGCCTTGGAGCCACGGACGCTGACCGGATCGCCGGGGCTCAGGGACAGGCCTTGTTCTTGCCAGAAATCGCGGGGACCGAGAACCAGGGAAACGGTCTCCGTTTCGGTTTTAACAACCGCCAAGGCCGGTCCCTCGTCATCTTTCAGATCGATGCTGACCACCGTGCCGCTTACGGAAATAACCGTATTCTGATCATAGCCCTGGCGCAGATCCAGGCCGCTTTTCTCCCAGGCGCTTTCCTTGCCGAACCACCAACCCGCCAAGGCGGGAGATGGCCAGATAAAAGCGAGTAAAAGCAAAATGATCGGGAGAGAAAAACGACCTGGCTCCATGGTGTAACCTTTTTGCTTATCGTTCAGGGTTCGTCCCAAAGGACTGGAATTCAGGAGCCGACCGATAAGCTTCCGAGGTCGGACTCCTGAATTCCATGCATCAATTATTCTACCGTTTGGGTGGTCGGGCTGCCATACCCGGTGCCGTCTTGCGGACGGGGCTCAAGATCAGTGCCATCCGCCACGCCGAGCTTGCGCATCCCGCCCTGTCCCGTACCCTGCGAAGTCGTCAGAGTGTCGCCACTGTCAATTTTCAATTGTTGACGAGCCTGGGTCTGGGTTTTGCTTTGAATCTGGGTCTGGGTCTGGATTTTCGTGGCGGTTCTGGTCTGAATGCCCAGGGCCCCGCCACCGCCACCGCCCCCCCCTTTTCCGGCAAAGGCTTCGCCGCTCAGGGAAAGGGCACAGACGGCAACCAGGACAACAACTTTAAACAGGTTTTTCTTCATAATGATCCTCCATGCTGGTTTGTGTTTTGGTGCGCGCAACCATTGCTGTTCCACAGACCATGCCAAACCATTACAACCACTCAACATATTGATTTTATAAAGATATAATATTGGGCCAAAAACTGGTGCACGGATAAGGTGCAAAAGCTGCACTCCTCGACACCACTTTTGCACCACCCATCACTCCTTGCCGACCAGCCCGTAACGTTTCAGTCGATATTGCAGAGTCCGTTTCGAGATGCCGAGCTTTTCCGCCGCCAACCGTCGATTGTGGCCGCAGGCGTCGAGAGCGTCGAGAATCGCCTGGCGTTCCACATCCTCCAACAGAGGGCTCGGACAGGCATCGTCCCCCCTTGCAACGACCAGAGCTTCCGGTAACTGCCTCACTCCCAACCGGCCATGGCCAAGAATCACCGCCCGCTCGATGACATTCTGCAATTCCCGGATATTGCCCGGCCAGCCATAATGGCACAGAAGCGCCATGGCGCCATCCTCCATCCCGGTGACCGCCTTGCCGGTCAAACGGGCGAATCGCCGGATAAAATAGCCGACCAGTTCGGGCAGAATGTCGATGCGCTGACGCAGGGGGGGCAAATGAATCGGAAAAACGTTGAGGCGGTAAAACAGGTCCTCGCGAAAACGCTTTTCCTGCACCTCCACAACCAGATCCCGATTGGTCGCCGCGATCACCCGCACTTCGGCAATCATCTCCCGACTGCCGCCGACCCGCTCGAAGCGCCGTTCCTGCAGAACCCTGAGCAGCTTGGCTTGCAGGGTCTGCGGCAATTCGCCGATTTCATCCAGAAACAGGGTGCCCCCCTGGGCCAGCTCAAACTTGCCGCGCCGGGCGGCCAGCGCGCCGGTAAAAGCTCCCCGCTCATGTCCGAAGAGTTCACTTTCAAGAAGATTTTCCGGTATCGCCGCGCAATTGACCGCGACAAACGCCCCCTGCTTGCGAGGGCTGTACAGATGAATCGCGCGGGCCACCAGCTCCTTGCCCGTGCCGCTCTCCCCTTGCAGCAGCACCGTGGTTGCAGTGGCCGCCACCTCGCCAACCAATCGACGCACCTCGCCCATGGCCTGCCCGGCAAAAATCAACTCGTCGGGAGGCAACCCGGCGGCTTCGGTTTCCTTAAGCGCCAAATAATCCCGTTCCCGGCTGCCGGCTTGCAGAATTTTCCGCACCAGCGCGCGCAACATCTCGGGATCCTTGAGCGGTTTAGTCAGAAAATCGGCCACTCCCTCCTTCATCGCCGCCACCGCCTCTTCGATGGTGCCAAAAGCCGTCAGCAGAATAAAGGGGGGCGCCGCCCCGTCCTTGCGACTGGCGCGAAAGAGCTCCAGACCGCTCATGCCGGGCAACTTGAGATCGGAGAGCACCAGATCGAACTGGTTGCGTCCCAGCAGCGTCAATCCCTCTTCAGCCGTTTCCGCCACCTGCGGCGCATAGCCTTCACCACTCAGGATCGTCTGCAACAGGCCGCGAAAGGTGCGGTCATCTTCAACAATCAAAATCCGTGCGCTCACGACTCACTCCTCACGGCCCATCTCCGGCCACCGGCAGGCCGAGCGTGAAAACGCTCCCCCGCCCGGGCACACTCGAAACTTCGATGGTTCCATTCATTTCTTCGACGATTTTTTTGCAGATGGCCAATCCCAGCCCGGAGCCGCGTGCGCTCCGGGTAAAGAACGGCTCGAAAATTCTCGGCAGGTCCGCCGGATCGATGCCTCGTCCGGAATCTCGCAGGACGAGCTGAACCCTCCCCCCCTGACGATACGCCGAAACCGACACCACTCCGCCCACTGGGGTCGCCTGCACCGCATTAAGGAGCAGATTCAGCAACATCTGCCGCATGCGGTCGGCATCGCCCATGACCCGGGTCCAACCCTCAGGGTTGCAGACCAGCCGCACCTCCCCCTCGGCCGCCCGCTGCTCCAATAGGGCAAAAACCCGTTCAACCACGTCCCGAAGGTCGATGGACTCGATCCTGGCCGCCGCCGGTTGCGCATAGGCGAGCAGATCGTTGACCAGCTCTTCAAGCCGGACCGCTTCGGTGACCACCTGGTTGGCAAACCATCGATCTTCCTCGCGGACGAGAACTTCTTCGAGCAATTGCGCATAACCCTTAATGCCTGAAAGGGGATTGCGCACCTCATGGGCCAGCACCGCGCTCAAGGTTCCGAGCTGGGCCAGATGCTTCTGCTCGGCCATTTCCTGGCGATGCCGGGAGGCTCGTCGGGCGTAGACGAAAACCAAGCCGCCCAACCCCCAGCCCACCGCCAGCAGGGCGCCGAGGACGGTCAGCCCGGCTTGCGACCGACGGACCACGGCATCGGCCTGATAGGTATGCAGCACCAGCCGCAGGATCAATCGCTGACCCGCCACATGCACCGGAGTCAGAAATTCGAATACTTCTTCCCCGGTGCCAAGGGTGATGCGGCTCTCCCGAAAACCATATCCAGCAAAATCCGGCACGGTAAAATTGGGAGAAACCGGCGAACCGACCAAGTCGGGGTTGGTATGAAAAACCTGGGTTCCGCCCTCGTCACAGACCGAATAAAAAGCGATATCCGGGCTGCTGACCCGGCGCAGCAGATCGAGAGAGACGTCCTGATTGGCCAGCGCTTCGATGGTCGATGCCAGTGTCAGGGCCAGCCCCCGCAGCGTTCCCTCGGCAATGGGCCGGGCGGTGCGATAGTTGTTGAGTCCGAAGCCCCCCAGCAAAGCCGAAAAGAGAAGGCCGGCGGTCAAAAACCAAAGCCCGGGAGAATGCCAGCGTGTGGGGGAAAATCCAGGCATGCGGAACTCGCAAATCCCTTTCGGCATCAAGCCACAGGAATACAATAACGTTGCCCGTTCCTTCAGCGAGACGAATCAGCATCGGCGATCAGATGCAATGATCCGGAGGTCGGGACCCAGGAGGATGCTATCGAAATTTGCATGTTTGGCCAACAAAAATTGAAAAAAGGGTATTTATTCCCCTCCGGCCCGGCGATACATTGGCGCGGGAACGACCGCGGAAACGATGGCCGACGTGAAACAGGACACCGTCCTTCGCGAGAGACGGGAAATTCCCCTGCCTTTTGAACCTTTCCCACAGGCCAGGTTTTCTGTTAAGTTTATGAAAGCGATGAGGCCATTCGAGTCATGAAAGTGCTCCGGGCGAAAAACGTATCCGTTACCACCGACCAGTCCATCCCTGGATCCAATGCGTGCGCGGCCCGATGGCGAACTCTCCAATAAACATGATCTTAAAGTGATTTATGAAAAAGCCTACGGATCCCACTACAAACCGGGAAGAGCTATGGGAAAAACTTATCGGACTCGGTGAACATTCGGTCCGTAAAAGTTATTATCCCGAACTTCAGCAGCGATTGGGAGAGTTGGAACGCTTCCGAACGCTGCTGGACAACAGCAATGATCTGATCTTCATGCTCCAGGTCCCCTCGGGCAATATCATCGATGTAAATGAAGCCGCTTGTCGCCACATGGAGCACTCCCGCCAAAATCTTCTCCGATTAAGCTTTTTTTCCTGCATTGATCAGGAATGCGCGCAACAGCTGCAACCGTTTTTCTCCTTGAAAAACCAGACATCTCCAAGACAAAAATTGCTTGAGTGCACCTTGAAAACCTCTGCGGGGAAACCTTTCCCCACCGAAATTACCTTGAGCCATATGATGTTTGACGAGACTGAATATGTCGCCGCCATCGGCCGCGACATCTCCGAACGTAAACAGCGAGAACATGAGATTTTGTACCGCGAGGCTTTCGAGGGACTCATTGCCAGCATTTCGACCCGATTCATGGAACTGCCGCGCGCGGAAACCGACCGGGGAATAGCATTGACCTTGAAGGATCTGGGTGAGTTTGCGGGTGTCGACCGGAGTTATGTCTTCATGTTTTCCGCCGACGGGACACGGATGGACAACACCCATGAATGGTGCGCCGGGGGGATCGTCCCCATGCGGAAGCAACTGCGGGGGCTCGATATTGACAAATATTCCTGGTCGATGAATAAGATATTGAAAAAACAAGTTCTTTTTGTCCCCTCCTTGGCCAACCTGCCGGCGAAGGCGAAGGCGGAAAAGGAACATTGGACCAACCAGGGCATTCAATCGTTAATTACCGTGCCCATTCTCCTGACCGAAGGGGTTATAGGGTTTCTCGGCTTTGATGCGGTGCGTTCCGAAAAACAATGGGGAGAAAAAGATATCGCCCTGCTCCGGACCGTTGGCGACATTATTGGCCACTCCATTGAACGCCAACGGGCCGAGGAGTCGATTCATCGGGCCCTGGCCAACGCAGAGGAAGCCCGGAATAAAATCGAAACCATTCTCGCCTCGGTGGCCGACGGGCTGATTTTTACCGATATGGATAACCGCATCGTCCTGATGAACGCTTCCGCCGAAGCCATGCTCGGCAAAAAGCATTCGGATGTTTTGCAAAAGTTCGTGGAGGACGCGATATCCGCCCCAAATCTCAGGGAACATATTCGCGCGATTAATGCCAATGACGACAATGATGCCGTGCTTGAACTTGAACTTCCGGGCGGACCCAAGGGACCAGGACGAATCATCCAGGCCAAATCCAGCCAGGTTCGAGGCCAGGGCGGCCTGAAGACCGGCGTCATTACCCTGTTGCGCGATGTGAGCAAAGAACGGGAACTCGACCGGATGAAAAGCGAGTTTATCTCAACCGCCGCCCATGAACTGCGAACGCCTTTAACCTCGGTCAAAGGATTTTCGGAAATTTTATTGCAGAGGAAGGATATCGATCCGCGACAACAGGCCG
>MHXM01000026.1:13770-42170 GCA_001825565.1 Desulfuromonadaceae bacterium GWC2_58_13 | reverse complement strand
GCGCATCGCGCCGGAACTAAGCCAGATGGACAACCAACTTTCCGCCATGCTCACCAGCCTGTCCACTCTCGACAGCACCAGGGAAGAACGGGAACTGCTGCGCCGCCTGTCCCAATTGGCCGCACACCTGGAAGCGTACCGGAGTGAAACCAATTACCGTTTTTCCGCCACCCGCGCTTATCACGATCTGGTTCTCAGCCGGCTGCAGAATATTCGTGAAGTCGAGGTCGAAGAGCACATGTCGGTCAATGAATTTCTCAGCCGACGCCTGGTCCCGGCCCTGCGCACCTGCGAATCGGTACAGAACCGTCTCGAAGACCTGTCCCGGCGTATCGAACGGGCCGGCGACCTGCTGCGAACCCGGGTCAACCTGACCATGCAGGAGCAGAACAAAAGCCTGCTCGCCTCCATGGATCGCCGCAGCCACCTCCAGTTCCGCATGCAGGAAACGGTCGAAGGTCTGTCCGTTGCCGCCATCAGCTATTACATGGTCGGCCTGGTCAGCTATTTGTTGAGCGGTCTGCCGCTGGAAACCTGGCATCTGGAAAAGAACGTCGTGCTGGCCTTTGCCGTTCCGGCGGTTGTCGCTCTGGTCTGGTGGATGACCCAGCACATCAAGCATCGGCTGATCAAAGACCCTCTCAAAACCGACCATCTGCCCAATGAATAGCCATTAAACGACGAAAGCCCCAACAAAGGGGCTTTCGTCGTTTATAACCAATGGGAATTATTAACCGGCCGAGATACTGACGAACACCAAGCCTTCTTTGCCGGTATTCTCGATGCCGTGGCTTACCCCTTCCGGCGCAATTAAAACCGTTCCGGGGGCAATCTGGCGGGAATTATCGCCGAGAAACATCCCAGTTCCTTCAAGAATCACCCAGATATGGTCTCCGGCATGGACATGCGGATGGATGTGTTGGCCGGGGAGCAGGCACCAGAGCGTGGTTCTGGAATGCGGCGTTTCAACCAAGGTGATTTTTTCGGCTTTATCCTTGTTAAACGCCACCTTGTCCTGGTAATCGTGAAATTCGGTTTTCATATGGCACTCCCCCGAAATAATAAAAGGCGCCCCGGCGGCTATCGCCGGGGCGCCTTGAGCTTACAACATATCGGTTAAGGACATCAAGCCTTGCTGATCTGCACGGTTACCAGATTGCTCTTCGCCGGGATGATCTGCTGAATGTTCATTTCAGCAAAGTGGTAGGGGGCGAAAATCAAGCCAGCCTGGGTCTTGCTGCTGACCTTGACCGCGCCCTTGGCCGAACCGATCGCCGAGGTGACCTTGACCATGTCGCCGTCCTTGACCCCGCAAGCTTCGGCGTCGGCAGGATTCATTTCCACATAGGCGACCGGCGCCACCACCAGATTGCCTTCGGCGAAAGTCGAGGTGGTTCCGAAATGGAAAAGAATCTTGCCACTGAGGAGCTTGAGGCCCGCGGCTGGCGCCGCCGAAGCTTTGATTTCGGAGAAAACCATGCTTTTCACGGCCGGAACAAACCGACTACGAACAGCGTGGCGACACTGTGCCCCGCCGCAACATTCCGACTTCCCGTAAGCCGGCACCAGTTGCTTGATTTCGGCAATCACCGAAGCCAGCACGACCGGAGGGGCCTTGGGTGCCAACTTGCCGTAAAGCGAAGCCAGAATTTCAAAATCTTCGCGGGCATCGCCGACAGGCTTCCGTGCCTTGCCGAGTTTGCTGAGCTGGTGATCGAGCGAGGTCACGCTGCCGTTTTTCTCGACATCGGAAGCACCCGGCAAGACCACGTCCGCCATTTCGGTCAGGTCGGAGGCCAGAATATCCTGCACGACCAGGAACTCGAGTTTGTCGAGCGCCTTCCGCCAGCGTCCGCTGTCCGGAAACGATACCGCAGGATTGGTCGCCGCCAGGTACAGCACCTTGATGGCGCCTTTTTCGATCCCTTCGAGAATCCCCTGGGCATCCAGGCCCTTGGCGGGGAGCGTCACGTTCCAGGCTTTTTCGAACTCGGTCCGGGACTTGGAGAAGCTTTTCAATCCGGGGAGCAGATCGGCGGCGACGCCCATATCGAGCAGGCCCTGCATATTGCCTTTTTCGTCGATGGGGAAAATTCCACCGGACTCGCTGCCGATCGCGCCGCACAACAGAGCCAGATTGGCCAAGGCCAGCACCTTGTCTTCGGCCCCCTCGCTACGAGACACATCGGCGCCGAAAATCAAAGCGAGGTTCTTGGCATTGCCCAGATAGACGGCGGCTTCGACCAGCAGCGCTTCGCTGACGCCGGTCGCTTCCACAGCTTTTTTCAGGCTCACCGACTTCAACTGTTGCTTGATTTGATCGGCATTTTTAACGTATTTGGCCAGATAGGCCTCCTTGGCCAGTCCCTTGTCGATGATGATCTTCGCCAAGGCGCCGGCCAGGGCCACTTCGGAGCCGGGTTTGTAATTGAGGTGAGTATTGGCGTAGCGGGTCAATTTCACCTGACGCATGTTGGCAATGACCAGCTTGCCGTTCTGCTTGCGACAGGCCTTTTCAATTTGCCAGTCGAGGGCGGGAACTTCAGCAGTGACATCGGCACCGAACACCAGTACGGCATCGGCGTTCCCGATGCTCTCAATGGAATTGCTGACCCCTTCCAGGCCCAGCGTAGCGTTCAGGACACCGAGTGCGCGCAAAGCGCCGAAGCGGGCTTCGCTATCGATATTGTTGGTGCCAACCGCAACCCGGAACAACTTCTGCAGCAGGTAATTTTCTTCGTTGCTCAGTCGCGGAGAGCCAAGCGCGGCCACGGCCGAAGGTCCAGCCTCACGGATCTTGTCGGCAACCAGGGTGAGCGCTTCATCCCAACCGGCCGCAACCGACTTGACCAGAGGCTGGGTGAGTCGCTTGGTCGAGTCGACGTAGCCATGGCCGAAAAAGCCGCCGATGCAGAGGTTGCCGTCATTGACGGTGGACCCCTCTTCAGAGGTCATCCGCACCACTTTACCGTTCTTGACATTGACATCCACCTGGCAGTGGCTGGGACAATAGGTGCAGACCGACGGCACCTTGGTCAGTTCCCACGGACGAGCCTTGAACTTGAAGGTCTTGGAAATCATGGTGCCGGTGGGGCAAACCGAAACGCAGTTGCCGCAAAATTCGCACAGTTCAAGGTGCTTGTCGATGAAGCTTTTATCCCCTTTTTCGTTGACGAACAGGGCACTGGAGCCGACCGTTTCATGACAGACCTTGACGCACTTTTCACAAAGCACACAACGGGAGGGAACCTGCTGGATCAGTGGCCAACCGTTGATGACCGGGGGATTGACGTCTTCGGCCTCGAAGGGCTGCTGGGTGACATTGAATTCGTAGCAGATGTTTTGCAGGTCACACTCGCCGGCGGCGTCGCAAACCGGGCAGTCGAGGGGATGGTTGACCAGCAGAAGTTCCACGACCTGCTTACGGATGGCAAACAGCTTCTCCGATTGGGTCGTGACAACAATGCCTTCCTTGACCGGGGTGTTGCAAGCGGTCATCGGTCGGGCCACGCCCTCAACCTCCACCACGCAGATCCGGCAGGCGCCGGTCGGAGAAACTTTCTGCAGCCAGCAGAGCGTCGGAATCCGCACGCCCACTTGCTGGGCAGCTTCCAGAATCGTCGTTCCCGCGGGGACACTAGCGGTCTTGCCGTCAATTGTCAAAGTGACCATATGATTTTCACCTCAAAGCCTGGCTAAAGACGAAAGGGCCGGGGCACGGTTCACACCTGTTCCCCAACCCCTCGAACCCTGATAACGATTTGTTTCAATTACATAGCGAGCATCGCCACGCGGTAGCAGCGGAGGCAACGTTCCGCTTCCTGCACCGCCTGACTGTCGGTGAAGCCGAGTTCAACTTCACAGTAGTTCTTGCGGCTGGCCCGCTCGCGGCCATGAATTTCAGCCTGATGCGCCCGAGCAACCGAGTCAAGCCAAGGCACTTGCTCGTTTTTATCATAGACACTGACATGGCTCAGAATGTCTTCCAGAATCTCTTCGTCGCTCAAGTACGCCTTGCCTTCTTCGAGCCAGCGCTGAATGACCCGGGCGGCACGATGAGCGTTTCCGACGCAGGCCACCACGGTCAGCGGACCGATTTCGGCGTCGCCGCCGGCAAACACCCCGTCAAGGTCGGTGATCAGGGTCCGACTCAGAGGGTTGCCCATGGGGTCGTTGAGATCGCGTCCCTTGGGGTTTTTGAGGGGAAGCGACTTAGTTACCACGGTGTTCCACTTGGTGATGTCGATACCGATCTTCTCCGGGATGAAGGACAGGTCGGGATCCTGGCCGATGGCCGGGATAACGGTATCGCACTCAACGATGAACTCGCTTCCTTCCACCGGCTGCGGACGACGGCGTCCCGAGGCGTCCGGCTCGCCGAGCTCCATGCGTACGCATTCAACGCCGGTGACCTGATCCTTTTTATCGACAATGATTTTGGTCGGCAGGACCAGGAACTCGAACCTGACACCTTCTTCGTCGGCTCCGTCGACTTCCCAGACATCGGCTGGCATTTCCTTGCGCGAACGCCGATATAAAAGAACCGATTCTTCGGCCCCTTCGCGAAGGGCTACCCGGACACAGTCGATGGCCGTGTTGCCGCCTCCGACCACGACAACCTTTTTGCCCATGCCGGTCGGTTTGCCCATGTAGGCTTCGCGGAGAAAATCGATCCCGCCGGGGAGGAACCCCTTGTATCCCTTGTCTTCACCTTCGACACCCATCGGTTTGGACCGGTGGGCGCCGGGAGCCAGGAATACGGCATCGTACTTTTCTTTCAGCTCGAGCAGGGTAATATCCTTGCCAACCCGCTTGCCGTAGATGATCTCGACCCCCAAGGCGCTGATAATATCGATGTCGCGCTGGAGAATGTGGCGGGGCATGCGGTAAGCCGGGATGCCAACGGCGATCATGCCGCCGCCAAAGCCTTCGGGCAAAGCCTCGTAAATGGTCACGGGGTAGCCTTCGAGGGCAAGGTAATAGGCGGCCGCCAAGCCGGCAGGACCGGCGCCGACCACGGCCACGGTTTTGCTCTTGCGTGGTTTCGGCTTCATCGGCGGATTATGATGATGCTTCCACTCGTAATCCGAGGCAGTCCGCTTGAGCACCATGATGCTTACCGCCTCGTCGACGTTCTTACGCCGGCAAGCCGATTCGCAGGGGTGGGGGCAGACCCGGCCGCACACCGACGGCAGGGGCATGTTTTCGCGGACGGTTGCCAGCGCATCCTCGTTGCGGAAATCCTTGATCTCTTCCACATATTTGGGGATGTCGATATGTGCCGGACAGCGATCCTGGCAGGGTGCGGTCAGCTTATCCACATACCTGGACTCGGAATTGGGCTTCCGCTCACCACGAATATAGGAGAGATACTCGTTGCGGTAATGCTTGATGGTATCGATCACCGGCACCGCAGAGGTCATGCACAGGGTGCATTTGCAGTTCTGCATCAGGTCGCCGATGCTTTCGATGGTCGCCAAGTCGCCTTCTTCGCCGTGGCCGGAAAGAATTCGGGCCAAGGTGTCCTGCATGACCCGGGTACCGCGTTTGCCCGGAGTGCATTTGGCGCAGCAGTAATTTTCCTGCACCCGTTTGGCGTACTCGGCAGCCATGGCCACCACGTCGACCTTGGGATCGGTAACGATGATTCCATCCCATCCCATGAAAGCGCCCCAGGAACGACTGCCGTCGAAGGTGACCGGCATTTTCTGATATGCGCCCTCGGCTTCGGCGGTGCCGCCCTGGCGATTATCTACAACTTTTCTTCCCCAGCTGGAAAAAATGACTTGAGACAAGATCGACCTCCTGTGAGACCCATTCTTTACAGCATACAAACGAACGGAAATCCCTTGAAAAAAGGGAAAGACCACGCCGTTTCGGCAATCGCCTCTCCCTATCTTGTATACAGTATGCAGTTAGATATCACAAATGGAAGACCTAAAGCAAGGGAAAATTTGCGTATTTTCCTTCGGACTGATGGCTTTCGCAATCAACGGATGCATTAATTTGGCAAAAGAAGAAGTCGCGCGAGAACGGTACTTGTTCAAGGAAGTTGAGGAAATTCAGTCGTAATCAACCAGGTTCCGGGAAACAATTTATTCTCTTCCCGGAACTCCCATTCGAGTCGAATTCGCTCTTTTTTCACGGTTGCCGAAGGCAGCAGATAATATTCCAAGGTATGCCAGACGACAACCTGGCGGCTGTCGGCACTAAATTCGATCCGCTCCGTACCAAAATCGACGATCCGGAGGTCTTCGTTGTCGGCAAAGCGTTCAAGAAAATCCTCTCGGACCTCTTCGACCATGTGCTGGGCCGCGCCCGGATAGTCAAGCCAGCGCAGTCGCCTGACAAAATCCTCGTTGCCCATGGGGAACAACTCCACGGGTCGCATCATCGTGGCACAACCCAAAAGCTCCAGAGTCACCAACCATACCGCAATAAACCGTAAATGAGACCGATTAACCATGACTGGCTCCTTTTTTTGGCAAACCGCTTGCCAGTCCGTTATGCTGCGTTAAACTTCTTGCCGTATTTCCAAAAAACGGAGTGCCTGGTCCATGAAGTCGGTTGAGATTTACACCAAAAACCATTGCCCCTACTGTTGGCGGGCCAAGGAACTGCTGCGCATCAAGGGGGTTGATTTTCAGGAATACGACATTACCAACGACCTGTCACGGGCAAAAGAGATGATCGAACGCTCAGGCCGGGAAACCGTCCCGGAAATTTTTATCGACGGCAAACTCATCGGCGGTTGTGTCGAGCTGTTTGAACTGGACGAGCAGGGCCTGCTCAACAACCTGCTCAGCTGCTCAAGCTGAAGAATCCGGCCGGCGAATGAAGGCCATCAGTTCCAGGGCCAAATCGACCTTGCCGAAGGGTGGCATCAGGTAATAGCCGCCGGCCTTGCCCCGCCCCGCATCGATCAGTTCCCTGGCAATCGCCATTCCCTCCCGTACCCCTTCCGCCCCCTGCTTGCCCCGCATCCGCATCCGCACATGGTCGGGCAGATTAATGCCGGGAACCTCGTTGTGCAGAAATTCGGCGTTGCGTTCACTGACCAGAGGCAGAATCCCCACCAGTACCGGGATGCCGAGATCAGCCGTCCGCACCAGCATCTCTTCCATCACCGGAATCGAATAAATCGGCTGGGTTTGCACGAAACGCGCCCCGGCCGCCACTTTTTTGTTCAAGCGGCGCAGCTGACCGTCCATGCTCGGCAGGTTCGGGTTAAACGCCGCGCCGAGCAGAAAGCGCGTCCGCCCTTCCAACTCGGCCCCCAGCAGGTTTCTGCCATTATTAAGCGAGTTCAGCAGTTCGAGCAGGCCGATCGAGTTGAGGTCGAAGACGCTGGTGGCCCCGGACTCGCCTCCTACCGACGCCGGGTCGCCGGTGACCGCCAGCACATTGCGGATGCCCAGCAAGTGTGCTCCCATCAGTTCGGAATGGAGGCCGATCAGGTTACGGTCGCGGCAGGTGACATGGACGATCACCTCGGTGCCGGTCGCCTGCTGGATGGCGTTGGCCAGGGCAATATTCCCCAGGCGGATCCGGGCCAGCGGGTTCTCCGCCAGGCTGATGGCATCGACCCCGGCAGCGGTCAACGCCCGGGCGCCGGCCATGACCTTGTCGCAATTGAGCCCTCGGGGCGGGTCGAGTTCGACGGTTACCACCGGTCGACATCCCCACGCCGAGAGAAAGTTACTCCCTGAAACCACGGCATCCGTTCGGGGAATCGCCACCTCCGGCGCCTTCACCGCCCGGCGCACGGCCGCCGGGCGCAGCCCTTCAAGAGCTTGCGCCAAAGCCCGGATGTGCTCCGGCGTGGTGCCGCAACAACCGCCGATCAGCCCCGCCCCCGCCGCCGCCAGCTCACGCCCCATGGCGGCGAAATACCCGGGAGTGGCCAAGTAAATGTAACGGCCATCGACAAACTCGGGGAAACCCGAATTGGGAAAAGCGGAAAGGGGGAGCTTCGAGACCGTCGCCATGCGCGACACCACCTGCAGCAGCTCGCGCGGACCGGATCCGCAATTGGCGCCGAGCACGGCCGCCCCCGCTGCCGTCAACCGCGCGGCCGCCGCTTCGGCGGAAACCCCGTCGCGGGTACGGCCTTCCTGCAGAAAAGCCATCTGGGCAATGGCCGGAAGACCCAGTCCGTTTGCGATCTTCAGGCCCAGTTCAAGATCGTCAAGGTCAGAAAAGGTTTCCAGGATGAACAGGTCAACGCCGCCCTCGGCCAACGCTTCCATCTGTTGCCGCAAAACAGCCTCTTTCTGACTGCGGGGCAGAATCATTTCCTCGCCCCGGGGGCGGACGAGCGGGCCGATCGAACCAGCGACAAAGGCCCCTTCTCCGGCAACTTGCCGAGCCAGGCGGGCTCCGGCCAGGTTGATGTCGCGGGTTTGGGCTTCAAGGCCGAAACCGGCCAGGCGCAGAGCATTGGCGCCAAAGGTGTTGGTTTCCAGCAGCCGGGCCCCGGCGGCCAGATAGTCGCCATGAATCCGGCTGACCTGCTCCGGACTGCGCAGATTGAGATATTCGAAATTGGTATCGAGCTGGATGCCGCGGCTATAAAGCAGCGTCCCCATGGCGCCGTCGCCGATCAGGACCTGCTGCGTTAACTGTTCAAGAAACCGCTGGCTGCGGTGGTGACTGCTGGCCATAAAATTGATCCTATCGGCGGCGACTATTCACATTCCCGGATGATCGCCGTATAGAACAGGTGTCCATCCGACTCGGCAACGGCCAGGGAAAGTTCGAGTTGCTGGCTCCCCCCATCCCGGCGGCGCCCCTGGAACTTGTGCAGCTTGCGAATCAACTGCGCCGCGTTGCGCTTTAGATATACTTCGACACCGACACTGTGGAACTCGGCACATTCCTCATGCACCAAGCGCTCGACCGACACCCCGAGCACCTCGCGCTTGCTGTAGCCGAAAATCCGCTCGGCCTGACGGTTGAACAGGATGATCTGGCCGTTGCCGAGGAAGGAGATGATCCCGTCCCTGGCCGTTTCGGTCAGCACCCGGAAACGTTTTTCCGACTCTTCCAGATGGGCGGCCTTCTCGCCGAGACGCACCATCATTTCGTTGAATCCGTCAATCAGGGTACCGATCTCATCCCGCCCACGGCGCGGAATCGGTTTTTCGAAGCGGCCGGTGCGGACGATGTCCCGGATCACCAGCCCGAGCCGACCCAGCGGGGCAGTGACCGCCACCCGGATCAGCAGGCCGAGACAGATCACCAGCGCCAGCAGGACTCCGCCCAGGTAGAGCAAGTCGGTATGAACCTTTTTCTGAATCTGCGCCTGTAGTTTCCCCATGGGGATCGACACCGAAACCGCCCCGATCACCTCGCCGATCCGGTAATGATACGATTTTTCGGTTTCGTCGGGAAACATTTCGTCAATAAACGCAGGAGCCTCCGCCGGCTCGCCATGGCAATTCAGACAGCTCTTTTCCACAATAAAGGGGTGCAGATAACGGAAAGTCGGCTGGTCATCGAGATAGGTGACCCGATATGTCTCTTCAAGTGCTGGATTCTGGTAAAACTGCTGGAGCATCACCATTTCTGAAGGGTCTGGGGCGTTTTGGGGATTGCGATAGCGGTCGGATACCTGACGAATCGTGTAACCGAGGTCTTCGGCCACCAGTCCTCCGAGGCGGGTTGAAACCACCTGCGGGATGAGCCCGTAGCGCTCCCGGGTCAGCTCGACCCCGCCGGCCTCCAACTGGCTGGACACATACTGCCGGCTGCGAATGGCCGTGGACGAGATGATGCGTGCCTTTTCCACCGCTTCCTCGACGATGTAACCCTTTTGCTGCCTGAAACTGACAAAGGAAAAGAGGCCAAAAAACGCCAGGAGAATAACCAGAATGATCAAGTTGATCTTGGTCTGCAGCCCGCGATCTCGAAACACGTCCATGACAGTTCTCTCCTTTCGTGGGCTGAAACGGGCGGCTGCCGACCAGGCGCCAGAATCTCAGTCGGCAAACACCCGCTGCAAAAACTGGCGAAGAATCTCGGCGGTCAGGCCCCAGATCTGGTGCTGGCCAACCGTATAAAAACAGACGGGATAAACCCGCCCTTTGTGCCGCCAGTCTTCTTCATGGAAGATGGCGGGATCGCGCAGGCGTTGCAGAGGCACCTCGATCACCTCGGCGATCTCGGCTCGATTTACAGTATACAGGTAGGGAGCGGGAAATGTTCCGACGAACGAGGCCACATGATAGCCGTGAATCGAAATGCTGTCATCCAGTCGCCCCAGCATACGCACATCACTGGCGCGAATACCCATCTCTTCTTCGGTTTCACGCAGGGCTGTCCCGGCCAGATCGACATCGTCGGCGTGCCAGGCGCCGCCGGGAAAGGAAATTTCGCCCCGGTGGTGATTAAGCGTTTCGGTGCGCCGGGTAAACAGAATCATGTCCTCGTCATCTTGCCTGAAAAGCGGCAGCAGCACCGCAGCCGGACGAAGCCCGGCCTCCGGCAAGGCCCGATGGGGTTGCCGCCCCAACCGGCAACGAACATTTTCGTGATCGAGCATCAGACGGTTACCGATACCGCGTTCCTCTTCAAGGTGCCAATGGTAACCCGGTAGTCGCTGGTGCCGAATACGGCACTGCCGGCCACCAGCACATCGGCGCCAGCGGAAACGATCTGTCTGATATTGTCTATTTTCACCCCACCGTCGACTTCCAGTTCCACCGCCAGGCCGCGCCGTTCGATTTCGCGCCGCAGCGCCTCGATCTTCGGCAGGCAGGAAGGGATGAAACTCTGGCCGCCGAAACCGGGATTGACCGACATCACCAGAACCAGGTCGAGCTCGTCGAGAATCACTTCGAGGGTCGACACCGGAGTCGCCGGATTGATGGAGACACCGGCTTTCTTGCCGAGACTCCGAATCAGCTGTACGGTCCGATGCAGATGGGAAACCGCCTCCTGATGCACGGTGATGATGTCGGCGCCCGCCTTGGCGAATTCGGGGATGTACAGGTCGGGATTTTCGATCATCAGATGCACGTCGAGGGGCAGCGAGGTCACCTTGCGCACGGCATCGACCAGCAGCGGACCGATGGTGATATTGGGCACGAAGTGGCCATCCATGACATCGATATGCACGTAATCGGCTCCGCCGGCCTCGATGGCCCGGATTTCATCGCCCAGGCGGGAAAAATCGGCCGACAGGATGGAGGGGGCTATTTTTACCATGTTCGTATCTCCAATGCTTATATCCAGGTCGATATCAGGTTGTACGACAACCGGATATTTTCGGTCCCGTAGGCAAAAGGCGCTATGGACTTCCTCTCAGCCTTCAGCCTGAGGATCTTAATCACCATGATGGCCCTTCCTTGTAGCAGATTTGCCGCCCGGGCTAAAGAAAATTATCCCGGGTTACCGCTCTCGGCGACGGAAGGCCATGGCGAAAAAGGCATCCATGCCGCCGTGGCGATGGGGCCAGGTATGCAGGCAGCCGTCATCGGCGAACAACTCCTGCCAATCCGCCGGGGCCGCCCCGCGCAGATCCTCCGGTTCAAACTCGGGATGCTCACGCAGAAACGACTGGACCACCCCGGTAGTCTCTTCGGCGGTCAGGGTGCACAGTGAATAGAGCAGCCGACCGCCGGACCTGACCAGAGGCGCGGTGTTGGCAAGGATCGAGCGCTGCTGTTCGGCCATCAGGGTCACGTCTTTTGCGGTCCGCCGCCAACGAATCTCCGGATTGCGTCGAAGCACCCCGAGGCCGCTGCAGGGGGCATCGACCAACACCCGGTCGAAACTCTGATGATCCAGGAACGTCGGGTCACGGGTCAGATCCCAAGCCCGGGTTTCGATGCCCCGGCAACCGAGTCGAAGGGCCCCGCTCTCCACCAGCCGGACCCGCTGCGGATGCAGGTCGAGAGCCAACAGATCGACGGCGTTCTCCCCCAGGGCGCACACATGGGTGGTTTTGCCGCCGGGGGCGGAACAGGCATCGAGAATCCGCTCGCCGGGTTGAGGCCCGAGCAGATGAGCGATCAGCATGCTCGCCTCGTCCTGCACCTGATACCAACCAACGGCATCGCCGGGGATGGTGGCCTCGCCCCGGGCGGTGATCACCACGCCTTCCGGGGCGTATTGGGTCGGTCTGGCCTCGAATCCACGATTGAGCAATTCTTCGAGAAAAGCCGCGCGGGTGATTTTCAGGGTGTTGACCCGCACCGTGAACGGCGCCGGCTGCAACAGGGCCTCGGCGAGAACCACGGCCTCTTGCGGCCCGAATTGCCCCACCCATGATTTGGCCAGCCAATGGGGAAACACCATCATTTTTTCCAGGTAAGGGATCACGTCCGCCGGGTCGGGCCAAACGATCTCCTGCTGCTGCCGGATCAGCGAACGCAGGATGCCGTTGATGAAGCCGGTGACCCGCTCAAGGTTTTCCCGCCGAGCCAGCTCAACGGTTTCATGCACCGCGGCCGGCGCCGGCACCCGGTCGAGCATCAGCAGTTGGTAAGCACCGATCCGCAGCATGGTCAACACGCGCGGCTCGACCTTGGCCAGCGGCTTGCTGCAGAACCGCGACAGGGCGAAATCGAGCCGCCCCCGCTGGCGGAGCACCCCATAAACCAGTTCGGTGACCAGACCCCGGTCCCGGGGATCGATTCGGCCCGCCCTGGCGAGCTCGGCATCGAGGGCGAGGTCGGCATAGGCCCCTTCTTCGACCCGGGACAAGATGGAAAACGCCAGCTGACGCGGATTGGCAGTAGACAAGGGGGCCACCTTTCAACGGAAAAAACCAGGGGCGCGCTTTGCGCGCCCCTGGCCGGCAGGAGGGTTTATGAGCGCTCGAAATCAGCGGGTCGTCATGCTTTTCAGACGCCGCACGCGTTCTTCAACCGGAGGGTGGGTGGAAAACAGCGACTTTAACCCGGCGCCGCGCAACGGGCTCACGATGAACATATGAGCGGTGGCTTCGTTGACTTTCGGCATCGGGTGCTGGCTGTTGGCCGCTTCAAGCTTGAGCAGGGCGCTGGCCAGATATTGCGGATTGCCGCAAAGGTTGGCACCCCCCTTGTCGGCCTCGTATTCCCGGGAGCGGGATACCGCCATCTGTACCAGCATCGCCGCAATCGGCGCCAGGATCATCATCAGGATCATTGCCACCGGGTTGCCGTCCTCGTCGTCGTTGCCGCCAAAGATCATCGTCCACTGGGCCATGTGCGACAGGTATGAAATGGCTCCGGCGATGGTCGCCGCAATCGAGCCGATCAGAATGTCGCGATGTTTGACGTGGCTCATCTCATGGGCCATCACCCCCATCAGTTCCTCGCGGGAAAGGATCTGCAGAATCCCCTCGGTGGCGGCCACCACCGCGTGCTGGGGATTACGTCCGGTGGCGAAGGCGTTGGGAGTCGGCTGAGGCAGGGTGTAGACCTTGGGCATCGGCAGGGTGTTGCGTTGGCAGATTTCGTGGACCACCTCGAACAGCGGGCCACTGGTCACCTCGGTGCCGCGGTACATCTTGATCACGATCTTGTCGGAAAACCAGTAGGAGCCGAGGTTCATCGCGCCGGCCAAAATCAGGGCGAACAGGGCGCCTCCCTGGCCACCGAGAGCGCCGCCGGCACCGACCAGCACCAGCGTCAGCAGGGTCATCAAAAATACGGTACGCAGGGTATTCATAAAGCCATCACCTCTCAGGAATCGATTCATCATTGAGTGCAATTGCCAATCAGCAGCAGGCATCAATCTTGTAAAATATAATGACGGCGCCGGGTGAAATCAAGGGGCGCCGTCATAAAAACCGGTTTGCCGCCGTCGGCGGTCTATTCGAACGAGGTTCCCGGAGGAAGCGGGCAGCCGCGCAGAAATTCGGCGACGGCCAAGCGTTTTTTCCCCGGCAACTGTAGTTCGCCAACCCTCAGCAGCCCCTCGCCACACGCGATACGAACGCCATCGGCACCGGAGAACACCACTGAACCGGGAGTCCCCGCCCCCATCTCGGGCGCGGTTTTGAATAGCTTCAGCACCTCTCCCCGCAAGGTGGTATAAGCGCCCGGCCAGGGGTCGAGGCCGCGCACCTGGTTGTGGATGTCCCGGGCGCCGCGCCGCCAGTCGATGCAGCCGTCTTCCTTTTTCAGCATCGGCGCGTAGCAGGTGAGCGCATCGTCCTGTTTCCGGGCCACCAGGGTGCCCGCGCAAAGCTGCCGAAGGGTTTCCTCCATCGCCTCGCGTCCGAGCAGAGCCAGACGGTCGTGGACCTGTCCGGCGGTTTCCAGTTCGCCGATGGGAGTAGCGCGCTTGATCAACATGTCACCGGTGTCGAGGCCGACATCCATGTACATGGTGGTCACCCCGGTCTCGGTTTCGCCGTCGATGATTGCCTTATTAATCGGCGCCGCTCCGCGATAACGGGGAAGCAGCGAGGCATGAACGTTGATGCAGCCGCAGCGGGGAATTTCCAGTACGCTTTTGGGCAGGATCTGTCCGAAAGCCACCACCACGATCAGGTCGGGCGCCAGTTGCCGCAACTCTTCGACAACCAGCGGGTCACGCAGCTTGAGGGGTTGGTAAACGGGAATCTCATATTTGAGGGCCAGTTCCTTGACCGGTGGCGGCGCCAGCTTGTTGCCGCGCCCCTTGGGCCGGTCCGGCTGGGTATAGACGGCACACAGGTTGAGGCCGAAGTCGATCAGACCCTGCATGGTTGACAGGGCAAACTCCGGCGTCCCCATGAAAACGGTTCGGATATCCTGAGGGTGGATCACATCTGCTCCCGTTGCTGTTCCAGAATTTTTTTGTATTTTTTGCGGAAAATCCCCTTTTTGAGCGGGGACAGGTGATCGACGAACAGGATGCCGTCGAGGTGGTCAAGTTCGTGCTGGATACAGATGGCCAACAGGCCATCGGCGTCGCGTTCCACGGTTTGTCCATCGAGGTCGAGAAAACGTACCCGGATTCTGGCGCTGCGATCCACCTTGGCGTAATAGGCGGGAACGGAAAGGCACCCTTCTTCTTCGCAGGACTCCCCTTCCCGTTCAATGATTTCAGGGTTGATCAAGGTAATTAACCGGGGCGGTTCACCGGAAGACGCACAGTCGATCACGGCCATGCGTTTGGAAACTCCGACCTGGGGGGCGGCCAAACCGATTCCCGGAGCAGCATACATGGTCTCAGTCATGTCGGCCGCCAGCTTGCGAAATTCTGCATCGATGGTCACAACCGGCTCGGCAATCTGCTTAAGAACCGGATCCGGGTAGTGCCTGATGGACAAAATGGACATTACGAATCTCTTGATCGGGTTTATCTGCAACTCAAAATAGTTGCCATCATGATACGTTCAGGTGGCCCTCTAAGTCAACCTTAAGCAGGCCGCCGAACACCCTTCAAAACGACTGATCGCCGCTTCAGGGCGGCGAAATAAAAAAACGCGGCAGAGAGGCTGACCCCTCTGCCGCGTCGGTCTTAGCGGCCAGTCGGGGCGCTACTTCGACGGGTGCGGTATTCAATCACCGGGGCGCTACGTTCGGTACGCTTCTTCGGCGGGAAATCCTGTTTCACTCTGGCTTCGCCGCGACCCTTCCATTCGCCGGTTTTCTGTGGCCGACCGCTGCGAACCGGGGCGCGTCCGCTCCGCGCCGGCCGGGTGTCCAGTGGCCGGGTGGGCTCGAAGCCGGGAACAACCTGCTGCGGAAGACTCTGGCCGATGTAACGCTCGATGCGCCGCAGAGCCGCGGTTTCGGCGGCGGAGGCAAAGGAAATCGCGGTACCGGTGGCGCCGGCCCGGCCGGTACGGCCGATGCGATGGACGTAATCTTCGGCAAACATCGGCAGGTCGAAATTGAAGACGTGACTGATGGTGGTTACGTCGATGCCGCGGGCAGCCACATCGGTAGCCACCAGCAATTTGATTTTCCCCCGACGCAGATCGCGCAGGGTCCGGTTGCGAGCATTCTGGTTCATGTCGCCGTGGAGAGCAGCGGCCCGGTGTCCCTGGGCCGTAAGCGCGCGGGCCAGGGTATCGGTGTCGCGCTTGGTGGCCGAAAAGATGATGGCCTGGTTGATATCCGGGCTGGAGACCAGGTGCTGCAGCAATTTCTCCTTGTGCTGGCGATTGTCGGTGACGTGCAGGCGCTGCTCGATGGTCTCAAGAGTCATCTTGGATCCGGCAATGTCGATGCGCACCGGCTGACGCAGCATCCGGCCCGCCAGGTCCGCCATGGTGCGGTCGAGGGTGGCGGTGAAAAAGAGGGTCTGGCGGTTGGCCGGGGCGCCGGCGATGATTTTTTCCAGATCCTCCTTGAAGCCCATGTCGAGCATCCGGTCCGCCTCATCGAGGACCAGGATCTCAAGTCGCGAGAGGTCGAGAGAACCACGCTGTAAATGGTCGACCAGTCGACCGGGGGTGCCGACCACCAGGTCGGGCGAAGCCTGCAAGTCCTTAAACTGATCGCGATACGGCATGCCGCCGAGCAGCAGGGCAAAGCGCGGGTTGATGTAGCGGCCGAAGGTCCGGGTGGCGTCGAGGATCTGGCCAGCCAGTTCGCGGGTCGGGGTCAGCACCAGCACACGAGGGGCGCCGCGGCGCTTGGGCGCCGGCTCGGAGAGGAGCTGCAGGGCCGGCAGCATGAAGGCCGCGGTCTTGCCGGTGCCGGTCTGGGCCGAGGCCAGAATGTCACGACCGGCCAGGGCTTCGGGGATGGCTTTGGACTGAATCGGGGTCGGGGTGGTGTAACCACATTCGGTGATCCCCTTGAGCAGGGCGGGGATCAGGTTGAGTTCTGCAAAAGACATTAAACATCCTTCGGCCTCTCCCGGGCGCGGTCCGTCAACGGGCCGGCGAGGTCTGGGCCAATAAAAAAGAAGCTTCTGCCGGCGGAGCAACCGATGCTCCGGAAGATACGGCAAAAGCAGGTACGGTGAGGGGGAACAGGCAAAAGAAGCCACCAGGCGCCGGTAGATGCGCCGGGGTGGTGTTCCGAAACACCGGATTGGCATTCACATCGTCGCTAACCTGAAGGAATGCCGCGGTTTCCGAAAAAGAGGGAAGCGGGTGGGTCAGGGATCGATGAGTGGGTCAGGGACGTACCCTCACCCAGGCGAAAGTTTCGCCGGAGGGTTGAACTGCCAACAGGGCATCATACAGGCTTGGCGCTAAAAAACAAGAACTTTATCGTTAGATTTTTCTTTTCTTCTGCCCGAGGGGGTCGCTCCATCAAAAACACATTAGATATGTTGAATGCCCGATCGATGAAGGTATTATTTCTTCTCGTGCGCATGGCGCAGGCCGGCAATTTCAATGGATGGAGGATGATGGATGAACAAGCGGACATACCTGATGGAGAGCGACGCGGAAGCCGCGCGCCTCGAACATAAAACCGATTTCGAGCGGTTGGCGCAGCAGGCGCGTTGGGCCGGCATTGGGCCGGGGATGCGGGTAGCCGATATCGGCTGCGGTTCGGGAAAGACCACGAACTTCCTTCATCACCTGGTGCAACCGGGGGGAACCGCGGTCGGCGTCGATGCCTCGGAGGGACGCCTGGCTCATGCCCGGGAACATTTTCCGGCGCCTGGCATCGAATATGTCCGCCGGGATTTCTATCAGCCGCTCGGCGGCATGGGCACCTTCGATTTCATCTGGGTGCGTTTCGTCCTTGAATATCACAAGGAAGCAGCAGCAAGCATTGTCCGTCATCTGCTCGACATCCTCAATCCCGGCGGCATTCTATGTCTGATCGACCTTGACTACAATTGCCTCAGCCACTACGGCCTCTCGGCAAGACTTGACCGGGCCATCGGCGGGGTCATCGGCCACCTCGAAGCAACCGCCGATTTCGATCCCTACATGGGGCGAAAACTCTATTCCCTGATGTACGATCTCGGCCTTGAAGAAATCCGCGTCGACATGGCGGCCCATCACCTTATCGTCGGCGAACTGTCGGCCGTCGACGCCGAGAACTGGCTGGCCAAGCTCGAAGTGGCGGCAAAAAATTCCGGTTATCCATTCAGTGAATACGCGGGGGGATTCGACGAGTTCCGGCAGGAGTTCACATCCTTTTTTCACGATCCCAGGCGCTTCACCTACACGCCGCTGATCGTCTGCCGCGGGCGCAAAACCGGCTGAGATCAAATGGTTTTGGAATGGTACCTGGTCAGCGCCTCAACAACCTGCGGATCATAGTGGAGACCGCTTTTTTCCCGCAGCATGCAAAGCACTTCGTCGACCGGCAGGGGATCGCGGTAATGGCGCTTGGACGTCAGCGCCTCGAAAAAATCGGCGACGGCGATGATTCTGGCCCCAATGGGAATGTCCCCGTCGGTGAGCCCGGCGGGATAGCCGCTGCCGTCGAGCTTTTCATGATGAGAGCCGGCGATCTCGGGAATTTGTCTGAAGCTTCCTTCAAAGTTAGCCTTTTCGAGGATTTCCCGGGTTTTTCCCGCGTGGGTTTTGACGATTTCGAATTCCTCGTCGGTCAGCCGACCGTTTTTTTTCAGGATGGTGTCGGGGATGCCGATCTTGCCATAATCGTGCAACAAGGCGGCGACCTTGATGATGTCGCAAAATTCGTCGCCCAGGTTCATTTCCCGGCAGATTCCGGTGGCGAATTCAGTAACCCGTTCCGAATGTCCTGCCGTCAGCGGGTCGCGAGCGTCGGTACTGGATGCCAGAACCTGGATGACGGACTGAAACTGTTTTTCGCGCGCCTCGATCAGTTCGGCGTTGCGAATGCTGATGCCGATCATCGGAGTGATTCCCATCAGCAGGCTGATATCGCTCTGGATCATCGGCCGTTTCGAGCGAGGGTTGTCGACGGTCAGCACACCCAAGGATTCGTTATCGGCGATAATGGGACAGCAGATGAAAGCGTGGGCACCGAGTTTTTCCGCCAGCCTGCGGCTGCGCGGTCCGAGATCCCTGGCGTTGGTGGAGATATCGTTGATCAGCAAAGGCGAACGGGAATGGAAGGCGCTGCCGAAGATATCGTCGGTCCCGGCGTGGTTCAACAGCAGCGGGTAGCGACGAATCAGCTTGAGTTCGTTATTTCGATAGCCAAAAGCGGCCTTGAACAACAGTCGGGATTTGTCCCGATTGGCCAGCAGGATCATGCCTCGGTCGTAATCGAGCCGTTGCTCCAGAATCTCGATGACATTGTTGACAATGTCGACCGTATTGGTCTGACGACTGATGACCTGCCCGATTTCATTGGTCATCAGGGCATTGCTGTAATCGGTATTAATCCGGCTGATCAGTTGATCGGTGGTGTCCTTGATGTTGTCGAGGGAGGATTTCAAGATGCGTTTTTCGATTTTGTCGGTGGTGACGGTAAGAGTCAGCAGGATGCTGCCGATGATTGCAAGGGTGGTCAGCAAAACCGCGGTCGGCAGGGTCCGGTACAGGCCGGTGGCCAACAGCACGGCAACCGCAAGAAAAGACAGCAGGGTAAAAAGGTTGGTCGTGCGGCGCAGAAACGACGCCGGGGTTTTTTTCCACGATATGGTGTAACGGCAAGCCTGGCCGCCATCGAATAAGCATTCATGGTGCTCGATGGTCGGCAGGTTGTAGTTGAACATGGTGACGATCGCTTCGAAAAAACCAATGCGGTTCTGGCACTGAAAGGGTTTTTCCTCGGAGCCGGGGTTGGGCACGACGGAAACTTCGAACCTGTTGGGGGCGAGCTTTTTGGTGTGATAGACCGATGACTTGGTGAAGTGAGCGGTGGTTTGTTCGAGGCGCTCGAAGATGTAGTCGGGACTGAAGAAAGACAGGGTGTACTTGCGCATGACCCCGAGAGCGTCGGGAGATGCCGCGTAGCGACCAGCCTCATGAGCGATGGCGTAGTTGCCGGTCAGTTGCACGAGTTTTTCGTGAAATCGGTCGATCTGCTCCTGGGTAAACCAATGCCACTGATCGGCGACCTGGTACGAGTGCATCCCTGCGTAGGCCAGCAGTTCACCGATATCGACATACTGATAGTGCTTTTGAACAAGCCTGATATAGGTATCGATGATTCGGCTGTTGTAAAGTCGTTTTTCCAGTTGGTTCATAGCCGTCCTGCCATTCAGAACTGGCGAAGCAGGGATTCACAAAATTTAAAATAAGCATCCAGATGCTGCAGATCAAGGATCCACAGGGTGTAATGTTTTTCCACCGGCAGCATCTGCTGTTCGGCAAACTCGGCCGGATAGACCAGAACCGGGATCTCCTGCTTGTCGAAGTGGCTGCCGAGCCGGGCGATTACGGCCTGGGCCACCTCGCGGGAAAAATCTTCCGGGTCGAGAACCACCATTTTTAGACCATTGGTCAACTCCGACATGTTCAGGCCGATATCGGCGAGGTTGACCAGAACCAGGCCCTTGAGGCGCCCGTTTTTCCTGACGGCGAAACGCAGCCGCCCCAGGGTCAGGCCGAGCTGGGCATATGCGCTCGCCAGGGTGGAGGTTTTCGGCTGCCCCGGTTCCAGGTCGAAAGCCGTCACCATCAAGCCGCCGGATACGGCATCATAATAGCCTTCCAATTCGGCCAGGTCGCTGTCAGTCGCCGGTTCCACCAGCCAATCTGTCGGGAGATCCCCTATAGATTGGCTTTTTTTAATATAATGGAAATATGCAAAATTGTCGAGAGAACACGCCTGCTGATTATCGATATATTGGGCAACCCCGCCGAAAACCCGTTTGGGAAAGCGATTGTCGGGCCGGTAGTAGCAATAGACGTAATTCATGTGAGCCGAGCTGAGCCGATGCACGTCGTTGACGTAATGACTAATCTGGCGCAGCACCATCAATCCCGCTCGTTTCGCCGTGGCCTTGCTGGCGGCGTGGTGGTGGATCATCCAGGCGTTTTCGCAGGCCCGCAGCATGGCCATGTGGCCACGGATGGACCCCTGTTCCTGATAGATGAAATGCCGGGCGATTTCGGGGGAACGGGTATAGAGCTTGGCGTAGGTGTCCTTGAGCGTTTCCTTGTCGTGCTGGATAAAAGCATATTTCTGCGGGTAGATGAACCCGGTTTCGAAAAAGAAATCCCACAGTTCATCCATGTCGACCTGATGGCAGAGCTGCCAACTCTGGTCCCGGTTCTGGTAGAGCATGGAAATCAGCCTCACGTGATCGGCCATTTCCATGTCGAGCAGAGCCAGCCCGCACTTGACGAAAACCTTGCCGGGTTCGTCCTCGACCCGGTGGCGGCAGACCACCTGGGCCAGGCAAGACATGGAGAAACCGCTGGCCAGGCGCAGTTCCAGTCCGGGGATGACCAGCCCAGGCAGCAATACCGAATTCTCTTCTTCTTCCCGAACGGAAAAGCCCGAGCCCGACAGGTCAATAACCTCGAGGCTGACGTTTTTCCCGTGCAGGGGATGGCGAAAAGCGGCCCGGGGCGGGGGCAATATCTGCTGGCGGACGCTGCGGTAGCTGCGGTTCTGGTAACGGTGAATCTGCTGGGTCACCGGCTCGACCACGAAGGAGCGTTTTTTCTGGTCGATGGTTTGCCGCAGCAGACGGCAGATCCCCGAATAGAGTACCTCGTCGCCAGCCGAGAGGATCACCGTGGCGTCGGTTTCCGGATTGATCCACATGAAGGTCTGTGGCGGCTGGAGCCGAAGACGGATGCGCATGGCCACCGGAGTGAATTCTTCGAGGTCGCCATCGAACAGGGCGCTGTTCTGGATAAACTGAACGCGGATGCCGGTGCAGTGGTGGCGGCGGATGCCTCGGGAGCGGATTTCACGACAGGAGCTGGGAATATTCAACGAGATGCGGATATCGTCGATGTGGATGACTTCAGGTTTGAACTGAGTCAGTTTCAGGCCATCTGAAATCAACAGATGTTCGAACTGGTATTTCCCCAGTTCGGCGTCGGGCTGTTCCCACAAGAAATCAACCTGATTTTCCCGGCACGGCTGGGCATGGGCACGGAGGACCAGGATCCGCCGATATTCGGGATGTTTCAGCGTGATGAACGCCGGCATTCCCTGAAAATGCAGATAATTCAGTCGATTTATGGCCTTGATCCGGTCGATATTCTGCCACGGCTGGATCTGATCATCGGGCGCAGGAAGAGCCGAGACAAGTCGGAGATTGCAGCTGTCAGTCATGATTCCTCGGATTCTAAGTATTTGCATGGGAGGGAAGTCGACAGCACAGGGTTCGGAACCCTGTGCCGTGGACCGAAATTTCATTTCATAACACGGGCATTGGCAGCTCGCCCCAGCTGTGTCGGCCGGAAACCGTCTGTATCGAAACGATCTCGCCGCTTTCAAAGTCAATATCGACCACCAGGGCCGGGTTGCGGACCACCCCGATGGCAAAGGCCCGCTCTGGCGGGGCCGGGCTGCCATCGATCTCGCGGGTACGGGTAAACACTATCCGCTCGAAATCGTAGACCCGGCGGGTGGTGCCGATGGTCTGGAAAAACTTGTAGCCAAGGCGGAAAAACTTGACCAGGCCGCCGCTATGCCGGCCTTTTTCCGCATCCCGCAGATGCGGATAGCGTTTCAGTTTGGCTTCGGAAAAGCGCGGCCCTTCTTCGAGCAACAGGCCGGTCAGAAAGAAATCCCCCGGCATCAGATAGGCCAGACTGATGCGGTTGGCCTGCAGGAAATTCCGGACCTCGGCGGATTCGAGCGCCCGCCCATAGAGCTGTTGCAACTTGTCGGCCGGCCGGGGGTAGACCGAAACCAGGTGCATGTCGCCGCTGACCGCCCGCGGCAGACGATCAAGGGTATACGCCCGCAGCCCCAGCGCCGTCGACACCGAAAGGCTCAGGATAACCAGATAGAGCGCCAGCAGGCCGAGCCCTTTGGCAGGAATCCAACCGAACAGCAGGCGGTAAACCTTGCCCCCCGGTTCGCCCGGCAAAAACATCCAGGTGCGGCCCATGTACTCGGGATAACTTCCGGGTTGCTCCCGCTTCATTCGCCATTCTTCGTTGCGGGCCAGCAGGTAGTAGACGAACAGCATGGTGACGTAAAAAATCAACACCATGAATCGCGGCCAGTACAGCATCAGACCGAACCCCGACAGGGCCAGAGACAAGTACTGGGGATGGCGGATACGGGCGTAGGGACCGAAACTGACCACCTCTTTTTTGAACAGGCGACCATAGTACAAGGGAATGGCGGCAACCAGGAACAGCACCAGACCGATGACGAACAACGCCTGCAGGTACGACAGGCCGATCAGCAGCGGGTCGTCGATGAAAATCATGTGCGGCAGAAAGAATTCGTTGAGCCAGGCCGTGGCCGGCGAAGAGGCAAACCATTTGAGGATCGGCCCGTAGACCGAATAGAAAAACAGTGCAAAAGGAGTGATCATGAACAACACTTCCAGGCCGATCAGCAAGTAGGCCAGGCTAGTGCCTACGATGAGCAGTTTTTGTCCGGGTTGTCCTGACAAGATGCACTCCATCGGAATATTACCACATAATAATAATGATAGTTTAGCGCCTATGGGACAGATTGCCAGCGGCTATTTTCATGGAGGCGTACCGTTGATCGTTGTGAAAAACATGCCCAGCCACGAATAATGCTAGGCGAAGTCCGGATTATCAACTATATTTCGCGCTGTTATCACCCCCTTGGCGGCCGTGGCCGGAAGGGGGTGACTTGGATCCTGGAGGAGCATCCGGCCATGAACATTTTTCCGTGGCAACAACGGAACATCGAGGCCAACCGACAGGAATACGGCGACCGTTACCGGCAACTGACCTTTCTCGATCCACCTGCCGCCGCCCGGGCCGAAACCCGGCGAGCGGAGCTGCTCCACGCCCTGAATGGGCGGGCGCTGACCGGTTGCGGCGGCACCAAGCTCGACCTGCGGGAACTCTCGCCCGGCTGCCGGATCTGCGCCGAGGGAGGCTGGTCGTGCCTGTTCATCAACGGCCGCTGCAACTGTCGCTGCTTCTTCTGCCCGACCTCGCAAGACGAAATCGGCCTGCCGACCACCAACACCGTCGATTTCCGCACTCCCGCCGATTACGTCGCCTACCTGGAACGCTTCGGCTTCGCCGGCGCCAGCATCAGCGGCGGCGAGCCCCTGCTCACCCCGGGACGCAGCCTGGCCTTTGTGACGGCGATCAAGCGGCATTTCGGCGATCGCATGCATGTCTGGCTCTACACCAATGGAACCCTGGTCCATCCCGAGATCCTCAACCGGCTGCGGGATGCCGGTCTCGACGAGATCCGCTTCGACATCGGCGCCACCGGCTATCGTCTGGACAAGCTGCGACTCGCGGTGGGAGTGATCCCGACGGTGACCGTGGAAATCCCCGCCATCCCCGAAGATCGGGAGCGGATGAAATCCCACATGGTGGAAATGCGGGAAACGGGAGTCAATCATCTCAACCTGCACCAACTTCGGCTGACGCCGTACAATTTCGATCAGCTGGCGGCGCGGAACTACACCTTTGTCCACGGCGACAAGGTGACCGTGCTCGAATCGGAGCTGACTGCGCTGGAGTTGCTGCAATATTCCCTGGACCAACGCCTTGGACTGCCGGTCAACTACTGCTCCTTCGTCTACAAAAATCGCTACCAGGCGCTGGCCTCGCGCCGGCGCAACGCCGCTTTTGTCGGCAAGGGGTTTGAAACGCTCACCCCCGCCGGCTACCTGCGCGCCCTGACCCTGCTCGGCGGCACCATCGATATCGGCCATCAGGTGGAGAGGTTCCGCGCCCAGGCCCTGCCCGCAGAGTTGTGGCAGCTCAGCCATTCGAAAGAGCGCCTGAGCGTGCATCCCCGGCTCTGGCCACTGATTGATTTTTCAGCATTCTCCCTGCAAATCGCCTACTCCGCCAGCAGACAACTGTCATCGGTCAGCTACCACAACCCCTTTGTTGCCGTAAAAATCGGCAACCGAAAGCAGGTTATCGTCGAGCGGGCCCGGGTTGGTCGGGACTTTCTGCTTACCGGTGACGAAATAGTTGAATTTACGAAATATTTTCTACTGAATGAAGGGGCTTTTGCAGGCCCGGCCGAAGCCGGTTTGCTGGCTGAGCTGGTCGGCTACGAACAGTTGGCCGAGGGGTTCCAGATCTATTTCTAGCGGGACTGGCCCGTTCCCTGCAAATGGAACCAGGCAGAATTCAACACGGATACGACGGCGTATCCCTCAACCGGCAACGACGCCCGCGGAAGTTTTTTCCGGCGGGCATTTTTTTCGATAAGGAGAATCGTCATGGCCGAAGCACTCCTATGCGCCACCCTGGTTCCGATTGAAGAGGCGGCCCGCATGCTCAAGACCACCTCGCTGAGTATTTACATGCACATCAAACGTAAGCTGATCGTTGGCTGCGAAGTCGACGATCACTGGTTTGTCGATGGCGACAGCCTGGCCGCGTTCACCGCCGTTCACAGCGGCGCCAGCCGAGGCCTGTGCCGCAGTCACTGTTCGAAGGCCGGCGGCTGCGGTTCGAGTTGCGGCTGACCGGACGAAAAACGATCAGCCAAAGGAGTCGCCGCATGGGCATAATGATCAAACCTTCGGATTTGCAATACCGCTACCCGCGCAAAAAGGAAACCCGCGAACTGCCCAAGTTCAGCGGCCTGCCCGACCCCCATCCCTTCGACCGCGATGATCTCTACGAGGTGATCCCCATGTTCGAACAAGTGATGGATGCGCTGGGCACCAACGACGGCGCGGTGCTGCACCGGCTGGAAGAAATCCTCAACCACGACATCCCCCGCTTCGTCGATTCCCGCGAGGGGGTCTACGACTGCCTGGTCGGGGTGATGCGCGGCATTCTCGGAGTGCCGGCCCGGTGAGAGAACTGGTCGGCGACCTGTGGGATCATCTCGGTGCGGCG
Organism: Desulfuromonadaceae bacterium GWC2_58_13; assembly: GCA_001825565.1. Lineage (GTDB taxonomy): Bacteria > Desulfobacterota > Desulfuromonadia > Desulfuromonadales > Trichloromonadaceae > Trichloromonas. Next base: position 16,393 of record MHXM01000026.1, on the reverse strand, counting down.
CCGGTCTGCATCACCACCGGCGGACTGGTCAGCCCCAAAGGGGAATGCGCCATGCCGCGAGGCTGTGCCCGCCAGGCGCGGGATCGGTTTCCGGAGGTGGCCGGACAACTCGGGGCGCTGATCCTGGCCCGTGGCAACCATGTCCATGAACTGGAGCACGGGCTGGTCAGTTTTCCGGTGGAAAACAGCCCTTTTGAACTCCCCGGCCTGAGCCTGATCGAACGCTCCTGCTCGGAATTGCGGGCTCTGGTCGAAGCCAAAGGCTGGCCACAGGTGGTGGTGCCCCGCCCCGGCTGCGGCAGCGGCGGCCTGATGTGGCATGAAATCAGGCCGATACTGGAAAGATATTTCGATGACCGTTTCCTGGTCATCAGCAAGGAGTAAAGCCGTGAAAAGAGCAGAGCAGGGCGACAGGGTGAGCATCCATTATATCGGCACCCTCGACAACGGCTATATCTTCGACAGCACCCAGGAACGGGAACCGCTCCGCTTCACCATCGGCGCCGGAGAGGTATTTCCCGCCCTGGAGCAGGCGATCGTCGGCATGGTCAGAGGGCAGGCGAAGAACCTGTTGATCCCAGCCGAGCAGGCCTACGGACCGCGCCTCATGGAGAACATCCTGGCGTTGCGGCGCGACTCGCTGCCGGCGGCAAACGATCCGAAACCGGGCCAGAAAGTGCAATTGCAGCTCGCCGACGGCAGCGCACTGTCGATGCGGGTGATCCGGGTCGATGACACCGAGGTGGTTCTGGACGGCAACCATCCGCTGGCCGGACTCGACCTGACCTTCGCCCTGCAATTGGAAGCGGTTGATTGATTTTTCGGCCGAATCCTCCCCGGCCAGGCCCCATCCGGCAACGGCCGACAAATTAATCATTGACTTATAATCCCGGATACATTAAAAATCTCCCTTTAGAAATCGGCAATATAGCGTTGCTTTGTCGTTTTCGTCGAAAGGCATGACCGATAAATCGGCAGGGTTGCCTTCGCCTTTTCCTGCTTGCGCTTTTTCGGCCACAATTCTCCATTCCACCATCGATTTTTTCAGATCGGCTCGATGGCAACCGTTCAGGGAGGACACTTCCCGAAATCTCTTTCTCGGCACTCAGAAAACCAACTTGAAAACCCGTTTTTCCCAAGGGTTTTTTAATTTACCCTGAATTACCAACAGGAGTGGGGGTGGTATGAAAGGTTCGAAGCAACTGCTAGTGGTGTTGTTTGTCCTGTTGGCGCCAATTGGCCAGGCGATCGCCATGGTTCGCGGCGAATGCGTCAACTGTCACACCATGCACAATTCACAGAATGGCTCGGTCGTCGGCATCCGCCCGGATTCGGCGTTTTCACCCAAGGATGCCGACAACTTCACGGTGGTTAACCTGCTCAACAACACCTGTATCGGCTGTCATAGTTCGTCCTCCGGAGAAACGATCGTCAGCCTCGGCCAGACCCGGATTCCCATCGTGTTAAACCTGTCGGCGCCCGCCAAACCCCTGGCCGGAGGCAACTTCTTCTGGGTGGAAACCAGCGGCGACGGGTACGGACACAACGTGCGGGTCAAGGACGGCGTCCTGTCCAAGGCTCCCGGGGGCGATACCGCTTTTGGCACCGTGCCGAACGGCTGCAGTTTCGGAGGCTGCCATGCCTCGCTGGCTTCGATCCGTTACGACAGTTCCCCCGAGTTAAATCCGATTATCGGCAACGGCTGTGTCGGTTGCCATGATCCGGCCCATCACGCCGACGACGAACGGAACCTGCTGGCCGGCGGCGCCAAATATGTGGATGAAGAAGGTGGCGGCTACCGGTTTCTGAACAAAGCCGGAAAAAAATTCAAGAACATCCCCCCCCATAGCCCACCCGCCGTGGCCGGCATCGAAGACCCCGACTGGGAGCAGAATCCCAGCGCCACCCGCCACAACGAATACCAGGACAGCGACAAACCCTGGGCTCCCCTCGCCTATGGCGCCTTCAGCAACATGAGCGTCCAGGGAATCAGCGATTTCTGCGGCGGCTGCCACAACACCTACCATTCCTGGCCGCTCGGCGGCTTGCCCAACGGAGGCTACGGAAACCCCTGGTTGCGTCATCCGGCCAGCATCGTCCTCCCTGCCAGCGGCGAATACGACGAATACCGGACCTACGATCCGACGGTTCCGGTGGCCCGGGCCGACGCGGCAACCCTGCAGGGACTTGGCGGCGCTTCGGCGACGGTCACGCCGGGCAGTGACAAGGTGATGTGCCTCTCCTGTCACCGTGCCCACGGCAGTCCGTTTCCCGACATGTTGCGCTGGGATTACAGCGGCATGCTGGCCGGCACTCCCCAGGGGGCCAGTGCCGGCAACGGCTGTTTCAAATGCCATACGCAAAAAGACGACTGAGTCGGAGCGTAATTTCTCCATGGAAAGCGCAGCAGGCCCCGTGATTCTATTCCACGGGGCCTGTTTTCGATGGCGGCGGAAATCAGACCTTGGTGTTGATGAACGGTCCCTTTCCGGCTGAACGCGATCGGCCGATCCTTCGAGTTTTCAATCCATGGTAAACACCAAACCGCGCGTCATTCATCCAGGGATGGTCATTGATCCGACCACCCGTTGCCGCGCTTCCGAAACAACTGCCCGAGAAACCC
>MHXM01000026.1:0-13761 GCA_001825565.1 Desulfuromonadaceae bacterium GWC2_58_13 | reverse complement strand
TTTCACACCCCGCCATATCCTGGGGAAAATCCAGATCAGCAGCAGAATAAAGACGATCAACCCGCCGACGAACAGCCAGGGGTAATGCAATGCAACCCAAAGTCCTCCGATCACCGTCACGTCCTCGGCGACCGAAGCGATCCAGTTGGAAAACGGCTCCGGCGAACTGTTGATCATCACCCGCGAACCCGCCTTGGCGGCATGCGTTCCCGCCGCCAGACCACCTCCGACCAGCCCGACGGCGATCGCCGCCGCCGGGCTCACCTCGCCGACGGCACCGGCGGCCAGAACCGCCCCGGCCGGAATCCGGATGAAGGTGTGGATGATGTCCCAGCCGGTATCGACTCCGGGGGTCTTGTCGGCGAAAAACTCGATCAGATACATCAGTCCGGCGGCAAAAATCACCATCGGTTCGGTCAGCACTTCAAGGCCGGGCGGAAGGACCATGTTGCCACTGGCCCCGAGCAGGCCGAGCATGAGGATGGCGGCATAGAGATTGATGCCGCTGGCCCAGGCGACCCCCATGGTCAGGGCGATGATCTGGATAATCTGGTCGAGGTGTTCCATGCATGGTTCCCTTCATCGGTTGCATGTCCCGTCTTATGATCTACAATTATTTTCGCTTGGAATCACGTGTCTTTATAATAACTTACTTTTTTTGGAAAGACAGTCTGCGACAAAATCGGCTGGCGGACGACATCCGCTACATCAGGGGGAATTTCTCGAAAAGTTGAATTAAGACTAAAATGGTCCTTGACAATAAGCATCCCAAGCGGTAAAAGAGATAAAAACGATCTTTTGGGTGCTAATTATGATGGGACTGACCCGCAAGGGAGAATACGCCATTCGAGGCATGGTTTACCTGGCCGAACAGGAGCCGGGCAAATTGATCCTGATCAGCGAGATCGCGGCCGCCGTTGACGTTCCGCAGAGTTTTCTGGCGAAGATCTTCCAGAGCTTCACCCGTCTCGGCATGGTCCGCTCAAGCCGCGGTGCCGGCGGAGGATTTTCCCTGGCCCGACCGGCGGCAAAAATCACCTTGCGCGAGGTGGTCGAGGCCGTTGAAGGCCCGATCTGCCCCAACCGCTGCCTGACCGGCGCGGGAACCTGCGAACGAAGCGGCACCTGTAATGTGCATCCGGTCTGGCGCAAGGTGCAGGAGCAGGTTAAGCAGATTCTTGACAACGTTACCCTGGCTGAACTGACCAATCCCTAACATCCCGGAGAAACGGCCATGTTTAAAAATATCTGCCATTTTTATGTCGATGGCTTCCGTTCGATGGTGCTCGGTCGCACCCTCTGGAAAATCGTCCTGATCAAGGTGGTCGTGCTCCTGATGCTGGCCAACTTTGTCCTGCCCAACTACTTGAACAAAAATTTTTCGACTGACCAACAACGCGCTGAACATGTTCTCGACAATCTGACCGTTTCCCTGAAACCGAACGGTAATTAACCCTGAGGAGGTAGCTGTGATCGAATCGTTTGATCTTTCAATGGTAAACTGGGCCCGAGCTCAGTTTGCCTTGACGGCCATGTACCACTGGATTTTTGTCCCGCTGACCCTGGGGCTCTCGTTTCTACTGGCCTTTTTCGAAACCTTGTATGTCCGTACCGGCAATGAAGAATGGAAACGCATCACCAAGTTCTGGATGGCACTTTTCGGCGTCAACTTCGCCATTGGCGTCGCCACCGGCATCATCCTTGAATTCGAGTTCGGCACCAACTGGTCCAACTACTCGTGGATGGTCGGCGACATCTTCGGCGCCCCGCTGGCGGCCGAGGGAATTTTCGCGTTCTTTATCGAAGCGACCTTCTTCGCCGTCATGTTCTTCGGCTGGAACCGGGTTTCTAAACGCTTCCACCTGGTTTCGACCTGGATGGTGGCCATCGGCTCCAACCTTTCGGCCCTGTGGATTCTGGTGGCCAACGGCTGGATGCAGTTCCCCGTCGGCATGGCGTTCAATCCCGACAGCGCCCGCTTCGAGATGCAATCATTTTTCGAGGTACTGCTGTCGCCCGTCGCCATCAGCAAATTCACCCACGCCACCAGCTCCGGTTTCCAGCTCGCCTCCCTTTTCGTGGTAGCGGTTTCCTCCTGGTTCCTGCTGCGGAAGCGGCACCAGGAAATGGCCAAGAAAAGTATCGTCGTCGCCTCGGTGTTCGGCCTCATGGCTTCGATTTTTGTCGCCTTCACCGGTGACGAAGCAGCTTACACCGTGGCCCAGAAACAGCCCATGAAGCTGGCCGCGATCGAGGGGCTTTATCAGGGCGACACCAACTGCGCCCTCTGTGCCGTCGGCATTCTGAATACCGACCAGAAACCAGGCGACACCGGCGATCCGTACCTGTTCGCCATCAAACTTCCCGGCGCCCTGTCGTTTCTGGCCACCCGCACCTTTGACGGCTTCGTTCCAGGCATCAACGATCTGGTTTACGGCAACGCCGAGCAAGGGGTGATCGGAGTCACCGAAAAACTCGCCTCGGGACGCATCGCCGTCGAGCAGTTGGCCCTTTACAAAGGCGCCCGCAAGCAAGGCAATGCCCTGGTAGCGGAAACCGCTTTGGCCGAATTCAAAAGACATGAAGGCAACCTGGGCTACGGTTACCTGCAAACCCCCGAAGAGGCCGTCCCTCCCGTGGCTCTTTCGTTCTACAGTTTCCGGCTGATGGTCGGCCTGGGAACCTTTTTTCCCATCCTCTTCATCCTCATGCTCGTCTTTACCCTGCGCGATACCCTCGAAAACAAACGCTGGCTGCTCGGCATTGGGGTCATTTCGATCTTTCTCGGCTATATCGCCTCGGAAGCGGGCTGGATCGTGGCCGAAGTCGGCCGTCAGCCCTGGGCCATCCAGGGACTGTTGCCGGTCGGCGTCGCCCGCTCCAACCTGACCTCGGCCACGGTGGCGGGAACTTTCTTTATGTTCCTGTTCCTGTTCACCGTCCTGCTTGTCGCCGAAATTCGCATCATGCTGAAACAGATCGCCATCGGGCCGGAGGAGAAATAACATGATCGGCAGCCTCGAACTTACCCAATTACAGCAAATCTGGTGGATCATCGCGTCCCTGGTCGGCGCCCTCTTTATCTTCATGACCTTCGTCCAGGGAGGACAGACCCTGCTTTTTACGCTCACCTCGTCGGAAGACGAAAAATCCCTGGTCATCAACTCCCTCGGCCGCAAGTGGGAACTGACCTTCACCACCCTGGTGCTGTTCGGCGGCGCCCTGTTTGCCGCCTTCCCGCTCTTTTACGCCACCAGTTTTGGCGGCGCCTATTGGGTTTGGGTTCTGATCCTGTTCACCTTTATCATCCAGGCGGTCAGCTACGAGTACCGCAAGAAACCGAATAATTTCCTCGGTGCCCGTACCTACGAAATTTTTCTGTTCATCAACGGCAGCGTCGGCCTGCTGCTGATCGGTGCAGCCGTCGGCACCTTTTTCACCGGCTCCAATTTTCTGCTCAACGACTACAACTTTGTCAAATGGCAGCACCCTCTGAGGGGGTTGGAGGCCGCCTTCAATCTTTTCAACATTTCTCTCGGCCTGTTTTTGGTTTTCCATGCCCGGGTGCTCGGCGCCCTGTATCTGGCCAACAACCTGAATCACGTTGATCTGGTCTCCCGCTCGCAGCGGGCTGCCTTTAACAATCTGCTCTGCGCCCTCCCTTTCCTGCTGATTGTTCTTGGAAGCCTGGTGACCATGGACGGTTACGCCGTCGACCCCGCCACCGGCGCCGTGTTCATGGAACCAGGCAAATACCTGGGCAACCTTTTGGCCCTGCCGTTGAACCTGATTCTGCTCCTGGCCGGCCTGGTGCTGGTCGTCGGCGGGGTGTTTCTCGCCCGCTTCAAGGGGAGCACCCGGGGAATCTGGCTGTCCGGGCCGGGAACCGTCCTGGTGGTGCTGGCTCTGCTGTTTCTGGCCGGATTCAACGACACCGCCTTCTATCCGTCGAAAGTCGACCTGCAGAGCAGCCTGACCATCCACAACGCTTCAAGCACCCACTACACCCTGACGGTCATGACCTACATCGCCCTCGCGGTTCCCTTTGTGCTGGCATATATCAGTCATGTCTGGCGCTCGATGGATGCCGGCAAGATGTCGCTTGAGGATGTGAAACAAGAAGGGCACAACGAAATTTACTAAAAGGAGAGAGACATGACTGTCATTCTGGTGGTCGGCTGGTTCGCCGTAATCGCCGTTTCCTATATCGGCGCCGAAGTAATACTGAAACTTTCGGGCAAGCTCTGAAAAGAGCTTGCAATTGAAAAAAAAAGCTCCCCGAAAACCGGGGAGCTTTTTGCTCAACTATGTCCAGAAACGTTTAGGCTCTGGTGACGTTGGCGGCCTGGGGCCCTTTCTGGCCCTGGGTCACCTCGAAGCGAACGCGGTCGCCTTCTTGCAGAGACTTGAAGCCTTCGCTCTGAATTGAAGAAAAGTGTACGAATACATCGGGACCGTTGTCCTGCTCGATGAATCCAAAACCCTTTGCGTCATTAAACCACTTTACAGTACCTTCTGCCATTGCTCTTCTGCTCCTTTTGTCCGCTCTTACGAAGCGTTGTGCGCTGTGCCGAAACCCCTACCGATAAAAAAACCGCCCAGACATGGGTCTGTGCGGTTGCTCTTAAACTGACTGACTATCAATCCGTTTGGAGACTGTTTCTGCACAAACTTTTCTATTACTTTAGAACTATCCCACGGGTGCCTGCTGGAAAGCAAGTTTTTTTTCTAATCCCCTTGTATTTTTTCAATAGGCATCGGAAAACTCACATAGACTCGGGTTCCCTGGTCCGGCTCGCTTTCGACCCAGACCCGACCACCGTGAGCATCGACAATGTGGCGGACGATGCTCATTCCCAGACCGGTTCCTTCGACAGCCGTATTGGATGAATCAACCCGGTAAAACTTGTCGAAAATCTTTTCCACCTGCTCGGCAGTCATGCCGATGCCATGGTCTTCGACACAGATCTCATAGCTTTCCGGAGTCAGGACACCCGTTACGCGGATTTCGCCACCCTGGGGTGAATATTTGACCGCATTGCTGAGAATATTTTCTATCACTTGCTCGATTTTCCCACGGTCGACGGTCAGCATAACGGGCGTTTTAGCCACTTCCAGCACAAAAGAATGCCGAGTATTCAGATTACCGGCCACCGCCACGGCCTGCTGCAACATATCGTTGATGTCGCAGCTCTCTTTTTCCAGCGGCAGCGCGTGGCCCGACTCGATCCGGCTGACATCGAGCAATTCATCGACGATTTTCGACAAGGCCCAGGCTTTGCGATTGATGTAGGCCAGGGAATCCTTTTCGCCTTTTTCCAATCGTTGGGATTGGGTCAGAAGCAATTCCGAGTATCCGATGATAGTGGCCAGAGGGGTCTGCAGTTCATGGGCGGCAGTGGAGATGAATTCACTTTTCATCCGGTCGATCCGCCTCTCGCTGGTCACATCATGCATGAGAATAATCATCCCGACCAGGTTTCCGGCCTGGCTGAGAACCAACGACGTGCGCCCTTCAAGGATCCGTGACGCTTCGAGCCTGGGCCCGACGACTTCGTAATCGAACCGTACCCCGGCCTGTTTCTGCGACAAGGCCTGCGTGACCTTCTGGCGTAGAACCGGATCTTGAAACACCTGATGAAGATGGCGGAAACTGGCTTTTGCCATCGGCACTTTCAACAACGTTTCGGCGGCCTGGCTCATCAGCATTACCCGGTTGCGAATGTCGACGACAATCAGTACATCGGTGACCGACTTAAGAACACTGTCCACGCGGTAGCGTATCCCGTTGGCTACCAGGTAGCCAGAAGGTACCGAGAGCAGCACCATCACCAAAGCGGTCATGCCAAGCCAGGTTCCCATGTTTCGCAGCGCGAAAACCATGCGTTGTTGACTTTCCCGCAAGTCGTTCTCGTAATAACCGGCGCCGATGACCCAATCCCAGGGAGCAAAATAGGTAATTGCCACGGCCTTGTAACGCGCTTCGGTTTCGCCCGGGTTTTTCCAGGGATAACGCTCGAACGCCACGGGGAGATTGCCGTCGCGCTGCCCCAGGGGAAGCGACAATGCCTTGCCGATGATGGCCTGGATGAAGGGACGGCCGTCGGAATCTTCGGAGTCCCAAAGATTTTCACCATCCCGCTCGCCGTTGTGGGAAATGATGTAGCGGCCCCGCTGATCTCCCTTGCCTCCAAGCACGTAGACATAGCCGGTTTTTCCGACCACCATGTCCATGATTCCCATGCGCAGGCTTTCGAGGTTTTCCTGCCGGATCCCGACATACAGGGCGCCAATTACCCGCTGGTCGACGGGATCCAGGATCGGGCTGTAGGCGGTCACGTACCAGTCGTTGACCACGTAGGCGCGGCCGCGAAAGGTTTCTCCCCGCAGCAGCGCGGAAATGACGGGATTGGCTTCGCCGTCGGGATTGCAACAGGGGATGTAGGTACCGATGGCGCGAAGGCCATCGGACTGCTCGACATTGGTCGCCACCCGCAGCATGTCGCCAACCTCGTTGACTCGCTGAAATATCGTCACCGTGCCGCCGACCAGATTGCGAATTTCATCGACAATCGGGGAAAAAACCTCTGGGTCGGAGTTCTGTCCGAGCCACTGCCCTCCCACCAGGAGGGGCGGTAGAAAAATTTCGGCCGTCTCGCCAGTGAACTGGTTGATCGCCTGCCAGCGCACCGATTCCTGGCCGAAGCCGACCGTGCCAGAACGGGTCAGCACGTCTTCCGCAACCCGCAGGTTGGAATCGACGGTTTTCTGCACCGACTCCTGTGCCGATCGACACATCAGGAAAACCGCCTGGGCAACCTTGCTCGCCTCGATGCGGGCCTGGGAATCTATCTCGTGACTGAAAAAGGTTTCAAGCACCCCTTTCTGGTACAAGGCCACGCCAAATGCGATAATCGCCGTCAACAGGATGGGGAGAATCGCCAAAATGGTGATTTTCAAACCAATCTTCACAATAGACTCCGGCGACGAGCAAACATGCGATCAATAAACAGAATTTAATTTTGCTCGATGTTTATATAAAAAGCAAACGCGAACTGAAAAACCAAACTTGGCTGCCAAAAACGGGACCACTGTAACAAGCAGGCCCCTTCTGTTCACGCACTGAAAGTTTGCCGCTAACTGGACCGGTTCTGCTCCTTATACCGGCCGTTGATCTGATAGACAAAGGCCAACACCTCGGCAACCGCCTGGTAAAGCTGTTCCGGAATCTCGTCGCCAACCGGCACCTTCGCCAAGAGTTCGAGAAGATCGGGATCTTCCATGACGTGCACCCCGGCCTCGCGCGCCGTTTCGACAATTTTTTCAGCCAGGGCGCCTTTGCCGCTGGCCACCACCTGGGGGGCTCCCCGTCCCTTGTCATAGAGCAGGGCCACCGCTTTATCGATCGTTTTCTCCTTGGTCATCGAGTCATCTCCGGATATCCGCATCCCCCCCATTTTATCGACCGGTACACCCCGTTTCATTAGCTAGATTTCTTCTAAACTTTTACCACTCCGGCGCCGATAAGCTCATTACAGAGGAACTCAGAGGAGGTTCAAATGGCATACACATCCCTGATCATCGAAGATGCATTGCCCGTTCGTGGCGAACTCAGGCGTATCGCCGATGACACCGGGCTTTTCAATCCGATTCTGTTCAGTTCCGACGCCGAGGAAACCCAAAAAGTTCTGGAGCAGCATCCCGTCGACATGATTTTTTGCGGCTGGTGTCAACAAACAACCGAACTCCGCATCGAAACCCTCAAGTTGCTGGCCCAGAACGAAGAATGGGCCGACATCCCGGTAATCGCCTTCAGTCAAAAACAGGACCTGGACCTTAAAATTCTGGCCCTGGAAAACGGGATCGTCGACTGTCATGATTTTTCCGCCTCGCCCCGCGAACTTGAAGCCAGGATGCGCATGCAGATCGGGAAAAAGAACCGCACCCGCCTGTTGCGGGAAGAAAAAAAACAATTGGCCCAGCTCGCCCGCACCGACACCCTGACCGGAATCTACAACCGCGCCCATTTCGATGGCGTCCTGGATAACGAGATTTCCCGCTGTCGCCGCACCAACCAGCCGCTGGCGCTGCTGATGCTCGACCTGGATCATTTCAAAAACATCAACGACACCTTCGGCCATCAGTGCGGGGATCTGGCGTTGCGGACCGTTGCCCACACCCTGAGCCAAGTGACCCGCTGCTCGGACGTGGTTTGCCGCTACGGTGGTGAAGAGTTCGCCATCATCCTTCCGGATACGTCGGTGTCCAACGCCTACACCACCGCGGAAAAGATACGTCGGGCCATTCAGTCCCTGTGCCTGGTTTTCGGACCAGACGCAATCTCGCTCACGGCCAGCATCGGCATCAGTGGTAGCCGGGGCCTCGGCTCGGTTCAAGCCTTCGATCTCGTTCGGGAAGCCGATCAAGCACTTTACCTGGGCAAGCAGAAGGGCCGCAATCGCTCGGAAATATTCCGGCCGGCGACGCCCGTGGTGCCGATCCGCGAATATACCAATTTTCCACATCCCGCCTTCGGTTTTGCCTGAAACACCTGGGCTACCAACAAAAAACGCCGGGAAAACCGGCGTTTTTTGTTGGTAGCCCAGCGAATTATTCCTGGTCGGATCCCGGCAGGCGGGGTTTAAGAATCGAACCGAGAAATTCTGCCCGGCTGCACATCTGGCGAAATTTGACCCCAAGGCAGAATTCGGTGAGTCGATCGAGATGATCCGCCGCAATTCGGATGAATTTCAGAACCACTTCCTGCCCTTGTCCCTCTTTCCGCCAAACACCGACCACCCGTCCGGTGCCTTTTACCGTCTTGGGAACCGCCCCGGGCAACACCAGGGCAATGGACAAAACCTCACCGAGTTCAAACGACGCATCGGTAATAAAACGCACACCTCCGCTACTGAGATTGACATCCGTTTGGTTGGCGACCGCCGGTTCGTCTTCATCCACGGCCCAATATTTCAATGATACCCGGGCGTCGACCCGAAAATGATGCCGTGGATCCCCATGGCTGCTTCCACCTTCGATACGCAGATTCAACAACTGGCCGTCGACAACGGCATCGATCCGGGCCTGAATCGACAACACCGACATTCCCGCTTCGCAGATCAACCGGCAGGAGCCTCCCTCTTCCAGGTCCGAGGGGAGCTGTTCGGGGAGAAAGCGAGCCTCAAGACAGGAAGGAGCGGTGACCCGGACGACGCATTCAAGCGAACTATCCCCACCATCGCGAATTGGCAGCAATACCCGGGCAACCCGGAAATCTTCAAGCAGCTCAAGAACTTCCGACGAAAACATAGACCCTCACGATGCAGCGGATTCCCGGCATGAAAAGCCGCCGTCAGACGACATGGACCCGCATGCGCAATTGCTTGCGCTGCTCGGCAAGGCAGAACCCAATGATCTTGTCCTGCTCTTTCTCTTCGAGTTCAACCAGTTCGAGGGCGGCGTCCTGTACGTTCCGGCCCGTGGCAGCAACGCGCACCACCTTTCCCACACCCTGAACCACTTCGGTACCCGAATCGGGCAGACTAAGTTCAAGACCGATCAACTGGCCCACATGCAGCGGATTTTCGGTGGTAAAACGCAACCCGTTACCGCTGAGGTTTATCTTTTGATGGACGACTTTGGGATGGCCCTCCATTTCTTTTTCAACCAGCCAGAACTTAAGATAAACAACGGCATCGATACGAAAATATCCCCGTTGTTGGGGCTGGCTGGCGACTTCCCGGACAACCAACCGTAGGCGTTTTTCGCTGAGGACGAGATCGATCCGAGCATTGACAAAAAAAACCTGGCCCTTCTTTACGCAGGAGACAACGCAGCTCCCTCCAAAATCGATTTCACTGAATCCGGCTTGGTGAGGCAACAGTTCTATTTCAAAAAAGGAAGGAGCAATCAAGACAATTTTGCATTCCATGAAGAACGAGGTCGTGGCAGTCGGAATGACTACTTTAACGGCTGGAAGCTCTCGCATGTATTCCAGAAGATCACCGCTGTCCATCGAATCCTCCTCAAAAATCAACAAAAACGCCGAAAACATCCATTTAAATTATGAATTTTACACCTTTGGCTTCCTCGTGCAACCTTTATTGCATCATAATGCAACATCCCCCAGGCATATTCACTGGGGGATGTTGTGGGCGATAATTTAGGGGATTTTTTATCTCATGAATGAGCGATGTGAGCCACCCGGACTTTCCGGCGTAGTTGCTTGCGTTGTTCAGCCAGACAGAACGCGATAATCCGATCCTGCTCCCGAGCGGTTAATTTAACAAATTCAAGAGCAGCCTGCCGTTCATCGTTTTCACCATCGAACAACCGCACGATCCGACCGAGACAGGTCACAACATCGGGCTTCTCTCCGGGGAGAACCAACTCGATCCAAAGACTTTCCTCAACATGCAACGGTTCGGAAACGACGAGCCGAATGCCGCCGCCACTGAGATTCACTTTCTGGTGACTGGCCCTTCCGGTGCGCACCCCGGAGACCAGGGGCCAGTAGCGCAGAGTGATCTCGACATCGATCCGGAAAAACTCCCGGTCATCCCTGGGTTCAAATCCTGACTGAGCCAGGTTGCCTGACGTCTTCATCGGAACGTTTTCGCAACTGGACGCCTGGCCGTAATTTGAATTCCACTGGAGTATTTTCTGGAGTGCGCTCATGTTTGGTCTCCTATGCTGACGGCAAAAAGGATTTTTCCCTTCTTACAGTAGTTATCGGCAGATGGAGCCATTTTCTTAAGCGGAAATCGATGGAATCTTGAAGAAAAGAGCGGGAAAATACTTTTGGCGGCGAATTAAGAAAAGGGGTCTTTGTGCAAACCCCGCCAGTCGCCTGGCGGAGCCCGCTTGCAATCGGTCGTCAACCCACCGAGCGTTCAATACCTGTTGGTCAGGACGGTTCCCCGCGACTCGGCAGGCATCCGATATCCGGCAAGGGCGGTTTTGTTTCCCTTGATCTCGGCCATCTCGGCCGCCACCAACGCCTGGTGAACCCGAGCCTTATTGAGCAGATCGCGATTGCGCTCGGCAGCGGCTTCGAGCATTTTACGGTATTCCCGCATCAAGGGAAGAACATGAGGCGGCGTACGCCCCTCTTGGACTTTTGCCAGCAGCAACTGGTCGGTTTCCCTGGCCTCGGCCTGACAGATTTCCAGAGCTTCAACTCGTTCTCTGAGAACCCTGTGCTCGCCTTGCCCCAATGGACGTTCAAGGGCATCAAAAGCGTCCAAAATCCGGCGATATTGATCGACTGCGGTCTTCAGCAATGTTTCTAGATTTCTCATGGCGACCTCTTCAGTGCTATAGGGCGACAGCCAAGGGTCGGTATCCCACAGGTGCCGCCTCAGACTTTTTTGCGATACCTTCGGAAGATTCAGAAACCATCGCGGCATGAACTTTGTCGATGGCATCAAGCCAGGTATCCCTGAGCCCGACAAGCATTCCCTTGACTTCGGCCAGTTTTTCGGGATCGTCCTTGAGATTGGCCTGCAGCAAGGTTCGAAGCATGTAATCGTACAGACGCGCCAAATTGTCCGCAATCTCCCCGCCGACCTCATGATCCAAGGTCGCCGAAAGCTCAGAAAGAATGGCCATGGCTTTGCCGATCCGAGAACCCCGGTGTGCTATCTTCTTTTCAACCATGGCCTGTTCGGCTTCACCAATAAAACGGATGGCGCCATTGTACAGCATGATCATCAGCTGTTCAGGAGTGGCGGTATTGACCTGATTCTCGAAATACTGAGAGAGATAAGCGGCGCTCATCTAGAAGCCTCCTTAATTATTGTTCAGGTTAGACCACACACTGGCCTGCTGGGACAGATACGACCCCTGAGAATTGAGCGATGAAACCAACTGTTCCATCGCCGAAAACTTTTGATAAAGGCCCTGTTCGTACGCGGTCAATTGGTCTTCACTGCGAGCAATTTCTTTATCGATGCTGCGAATGGAACTTTCGATGATCGACTGCCGACCGGCCAACAGTCCGGTGGTCGGGCTGGTAAAGCTGGTCAGCGAACTTTTCAGCTGTCCACCAATGCCGGTAGTTCCATCGCCGGCCAACAGACTCTGTAGCAGATCGAGCTTGTTGGTAACGGCATCGGCCAACTTGGTACTGTCTACTTCAAGCGTTCCGTCCTTGAGCGTCTTTACACCGAGTTGATAGAGCCCGGTTCCATCAGTTGTGCTGTAGAGTTTGCCGCGTAACGTCCGGAGCACCGCCTGTACTCCGCTATCATTGTCCAGGGCCTCATCTTTCGAAGCCTTGACCAGGTCGTTGAACGCGGAGACAAAGTCTTCGACTTTTTTCTTGATGCCATCCGTATCGGTGACGACCTCAAGCTGGGTCGAAGGAACCGACGACCAGTCCGGAGCCAGAGGATCGAATCCCGATGCCGCCTGGGACAAATTGAGCGTCACTCCGGGAATCGCTTCGGTCAGGGTATTGGTGTCGCTGGTGATCGTAATCCCGTCGACCTGGACAATTGCCTGCTGGGCGTTTCTGGAAACGGAAACATCCTTGGTTGGAAAAACCGCCCCACCGGTCAGATTGCCGGCATCGAGGGAAATATTGGCATCGCCGACCGATTTCCCGGTTAATACCAGACGATACGGGGTTCCGCTGCCATCATTGACAATTGAAGCACTCACGCCGTGCGTCGAGCTGTCGGCATTGATGGCATCGCGGATGCCCTCAAGGGTATTGTTGGTTTCATCAATGGTAATGTCGACATAACCATCCGGATAGTCCGCGACATCCAGCCCATCGTGATCAAGGCGAATCGTGCCGGTTCCAAAGGTCGTGGTAGCTTTGTCGGCCACGCCCTGGTAAACGACCTTTTCAACCTGGGCTAATTGACCCACCTTGATCTCGTAGCTGCCGGGAACGGCGGAACTGGAAGCCGTTGTCTTAAGATAGTCTTCGCTGCTCGGAGTCGCCTTGTTGGCCAGCAGGTCGCGAGCGGTATCCAGACCATCAACCTTGGTCATCAAGGAATCCAGCTTTGAATCAAAGGTCTTCAGCGCCTCCAGCCGGGCATTCGATGTTTCCTTGCGACTTTCCAGCCGCCGGATCGATCCCCGTCGCACATCGACCAGCGCATCGACGATAGCGTTCGTATCCATACCGGTGGCCAAACCACCTAAGGTGAGTCCCATGACAACCTCCGCTTACTGCGATTGTGATCTGAATCAGCGTTTCTGATCCACCAGAAGGCCGCGATAGTCCCTCAGGTCCTTGGCAACACCGAGCAACTCTTCCGCTGGAATCTGGCGAACCAGTTCTTCGGTATCCCGGTCATAAATCTTGACCACCAAAGTGTTAACATCCGGGTCCATCTCAAAACGGACGCTGTGCATGCCACCGTCGGTCAGGGTTTTGATCTTATCGAGAATTTCTTCCGGAGCAATTTTTTTCTCATCCTGTTTTGGCTCAACTGAAAGCATGCCGACCTTGCGCTCGCGTTCGACCTTTTCGGAAGCAGAGGACTGCTGTGAATTATTATTTGTCGGAGCATATGACCCGATTTTCATGATGTCGACTCCCTGATTTGCGCTCCCATGGCCAGGTTCTGACTAAGCAAGAAGAGTGCATTGATTGATGAACAGGGAGGGCGGGCAACCCGCCCTCCAAGCTTCCTGACTAAGAGTTACTGGAGCAGGGACAGAACGACCTGCGGCGACTGGTTGGCCTGGGCCAGAATCGAGACCCCCGCCTGCTGCAAAACGCTTGCCTTGGTCATTTCCGCC
>MHXM01000025.1:408-7523 GCA_001825565.1 Desulfuromonadaceae bacterium GWC2_58_13 | reverse complement strand
AGGGGTTCGATCCCCCTCAGCTCCACCAAAAAAAACAAGGGGTTGGCGAATAGACGCCAACCCCTTTCGTATTTATCCAGATTCGTTACCCACCTTGTCGACAGATCACGCGATCACCACCGGCCGCCTGGTCAGCCTCGATCACCCGGGCCTTTCTTGGCCTCCTCGGTTCTGCTTGCCATCCCCTCCGGCGTTTTAAAGAGTCTCTTGAGCGCCGGGAACAGCTGATGGAGCGCGATCAAGGCGCAAACCCCGAAAAACAAGAGCACGATGATCCGTCCTTCAACGTTTCCGGGCAACATTTACCTCCATTACCAAAGGGGAAATCCCCCGGAATCAGCGCCCCTGCGCACAGCGACCAATCCATCGCCACTAAGCCGAAGCCTCCAATCTTTGCAGTCGCTGTGATTGGCCGGGAAGAATATGAGGGTATTTTTCGAAGGCACAATGCACCGCCAGGCGCAACTCTTCAGTATCTTCAGGTGTGACGGGCCTGAGGGCATGGAAAAAAATACCCTCTCCGCGCACCTTGCGGAGAAGCGGAAGAGAATCCTCATCCGAAACCAGGATGATCATCAGATCTTTGTTGCATTTTTTCAGCAGTGGGATAAGTTCCACCGCCAGCATGTTGTCAAACTCCATCCCCAGCAGAAGCACCTGAATTCTGTTTTTCAGCGCCTCCCGCAAGACCTCGACAACAGAATTGGCCAGCTTGATCTGGTACCCCTCCTCGGCAAAGAGCTTTTTCATCTGCTCGCGCGATTCAGATTCTTTGTCGGCTATAAGAAGTAGTCTCATCATCTTTCGCCTTTCAACGTTGATCAATCATGGCTGAAAAACCCCGGGCAAGAGTTCATCCGGCCTGCCTTCCAGGTTGACGTTACACGGAGAACAACGGAAGATCTCCTAAATCATGACACGTCACAAAAAAATTCCCACCATCAAGGTACTATTTTCTTTTCTTCCACGGGGCCGATTGAATCAAAGAGTTAATACCTCAATAGCAACTGAACAATGTTTTTCACGACGTCTCTTTTATCGCTACTTCACGCTTGTATCTCAAACTTGAAGCCCTTGTTGAAATACATAGCAGTGGCCATGCCAATTCTCAAGCAACATCAAATAAAAACTTAAGCCATTGAAATTAAATGCTTTATCGCAGAATGCGCAGAAAAAATAAAGGTTGTCGAATTAAATTCGTATATGAATTTCATGCGGGGACTGGTGGGGAGGGGCGGAGTGGTTTTCGGCAGAAGGAAGTAACTACCTAAAATAAAACATTTTTATGCACATACAAAAAAACGTATAGTCAAAACATACAGCAGCCATTTTTTAACGTGAAAACAGCAATAAATGCCAGGTTTCATTCTTCAAGTTTACTGAGAAGTTCCTGTTCGGTGCGAAGGGCCTCGCTGCAGTAGGTCCAGATCTGATAGTACTCAAGGGTAAGAATGGTGATACCCGCCGCAAAAACCGCCCAGAAGTTTTCCGGCAAAACTTCCGCGTAATAATAAAAAGCATAAAAACCGGACAGATAACCGAGATGCGACCAGCCTCGATAGGTGTCTGAACCGCCCATCATCCGGGACAGAATCAGAATCAGCGCGGAAAAACTGTAGACGACCAGAGCAATGCTGATCAACTTGACCGGGGGAGCGGCCCCGAGGACGGCCCGAGCACCTTCTGAAAGCGGGGGCAAGAATCTTAAATTCTGTTGCGCGCCGAGACTGATGAGGATAAACAGGGCCAGCCCCCACAACCCCCGATTAGACAACCGGTGAAGGCGCCGGATTTCGAGATGAATTTCCCGCCGCAACCGGCCACGGTCAAAACGGGATTCAGGAATCTGCTCGGTCGACGGATCCGTCTGGTCACTCATTACCGTGATGATTATCCCGGGTTTTCAGTGGATGAAATGGACGGTTTGTGAACTGCCGCGCCTTCGCGGCTCTTGGACCTGAGCATCTCCAACTCGGCTTGCTTTTTTTCCAGCCGCAGGGCAAGGCCATGGAGTGACTGGCCGATAAGTTCGATTTCATCAATCCCCCCGGGCGGAGGCTGATCGGTATTCCCCCGGGTTGCGGCATTGGCATAGGCGACAAGATTAGTGATGGGCAGGAGGATGTTCCGTCTCAACAAGGCGCAGACTCCACCGACCGTCAGAATCAGGACCATGATGCAGAAAACCACCATCCGCCAGCCCAGAGTCACCAGGCTGTCCCGTAAGGGTTCGGCGGAAAGCCCGATATCCAGCGTGCCAAGCACTTTCAATGTCGGCGGATGAAAATGGCAATCCGCGGTGGAACAGCCCGGTTCGTTGTAAATCGGGGCGGTGATTGCCAGAACGTTGTGGTTTTTCTGGTTGGTGAACCAACGGGACTGCTCCATCGGCCCCAGATTGGTTGCAGGAATATCCGTACTGTGGCAGGCGATGCAACCCGCGGCCTTTTTGTCGACGAGCTGGCTGACTTCTTCGGGAGCCGCCGAAAACATGACCAGTCCGGTTTCGTTGAATATTCTGACGTGTTCTACGCCGTTTTGCTCGCCTATATTATCGATAATGTTGCGCAAACTTTCGCGATCGGCTTGAAGCATGGCGTGGCGGGTTGACTTGACGATAATGCCGGCGAGGTTGACCTCCCGCTGGATCGAGCTGTTCAGCAGATCATTTTTAATAAACGAATACAGCAGGATACAGCAAACTACGACAAAACCGGTAACTGCCAGGGCGACCGGGACGACAGCTTTGGCGGCAATGCTCTTCATAATGCGCTTGTCCCCTTTTAAAAAACCCTGAAAACGGGTCTCCCAAGAATCGTTGAAGAAGTACAGTTAGCTTGGATTAATAGCACAAGGGGAGCAAATAATCAATTCATCTTTAATATGGGAAGGAAGACCGGAACAGTGCGTCGGCAGCAGGCCTTGCGGGCTATCCCACGGCCGGCAGAATGAGGGTAAACACGCTCCCCTCGCCGAGAGTGCTGTGAACGACCACCTGGCCGCCGTGGGCCTGGATGATGTGCTTGACAATCGACAGACCGAGTCCGGTCCCGCCGAGCTTGCGGCTGCGGGCCGGGTCAACCCGGTAGAAACGCTCAAAAATCCGTGGCAGATGTTCGGCGGCGATACCGCTCCCCCAATCCTGAACCTTGATCATCAACTGATCCCCGAGCTGGGCCGCATCAACGACCACCTTGCCACCGGCAGGACTGTATTTGATCGCATTGGTCAGCAGGTTGACCACGGCCTGCTCCAGCAACGGAGCGTTGATCCGGCCACGCACCTGGGGCGAGCAGAACAGACGGATTTCCACGTTCTTTTCATCGGCAGACGGCTGGCAGGCCTGCTGGGCCGCGGCCAAGACCGGACGGATGCCCCCCAGGGCCAGGGCTATGGCATCCTGCTCGGCATCCTGCTCGACCCTCGAAAGCGCCAGCAGATCGTCGATAATGGCTTCAAGGCGATCGGACTGGCGGGCCACGATGCCAAGAAAGCGCTCAGCGGTCTGCGGCTCGCTCAAGGCTCCGGACAGCAGGGTTTCCACCGAGCCCTTGATCGCCGTGATCGGGGTTTTCAGTTCATGGGAAACGTTGGCGACAAAATCCCGGCGCACCGATTCCAACCGGCGCAGTCGTGTCACGTCGCTGAATACCACCAGGGCGCCAATATCCTCCCCCTGCACATCCCGAAGAGGAGCTCCATGCACCTGCAGATAACGCTCACCCTCCGGTGAAGGGAGTACGATGTCGCCTTCTTCCGATTCGTGGCTGGCCAGGGTCCGGGCCACAAATCTCTGTAATTCGACCTTCCGAATCACTTCGAGAATCCGACGTCCCTGGGCTTTCTTTGCATCGATCGCCATCAACTTGGCCGCGGCCCGGTTGAGCCGGATAATCCGCTCGTCGTTATCGACCGCCAGCACCCCTTCGCTCATGCTGGAGAGTACCGCTTCCAGCTCGTTGCGCTGCCGGGCCATCGCCTGAATCCGCTCATCGAGCTCACCCGCCATTCGGTTCAGAGCGGCACCCAATGCCGCTATTTCCGCCGAACCGACTACCGCCAACCGGCGATCGAGCTCGCCACGGGCAAATCGCTGGGCGCCCAGGGTCATTTCCTCAAGGGGACGGGTAATCCACCTGGAAACCAGCAGGCTCAAGGCGGCGGCCATCAGGGCAATGAGCAGGCCGACACCGGTCAGTCGTAAATAAATGCCGCTCAATGTACGATCCATGGCCGTCACCGGGATCGAAACCCGCACCGTTCCGAGGACGACGGCATCCTCAACCACCGGGACCGCCACGTACATCATCTCCTGTTGCAGGGTATTGCTGAATCGGGTTGAGACTCCGATTTGTCTTCCCGGGGCAAGCGCGACCTCCGGCCGCCCGGCATGGTTATCCATACGGGCCGGATCTTCCTGGGAATCTCCAAGAACTTTTCCATCCGGAAGGATAACCGTAATCCGGGTTGCCGATGCCTTCCCGAGTTGCTTGCACAGGGCATCGACGGAATCCTTGTGCGCGGGGTCCCAGAGTCCGTCGAAACGACCTTCGATCAACCGGGCCCGGGCCTCAAGATTAATCGCGGTCTGCTCGGCGTGAAAGGTTCGCAAAGCCCCGGAGGTGTACCAGGAAACCGCCAATAAGGCGATCAGGGTGATGATCAGATAGGTGGGATAGAGCTGCCAAAGCAGCCGACGATCAGCCATGGCTACTCCTTGAACCGATAACCGATACCGCGAACGGTCTCGATATAAGCGCCGCAGTCACCGAGTTTCTTGCGCAGGCCGACAATCTGCACGTCCACCGAGCGATCGGTCACGGCATAGCCCTCACCGCGAACAGCATCGACAATCTGGGTCCGGGTAAAAACCCAGCCCGGACGTCCGGCCAGCAACTGCAATACCCTGAACTCGGTCAGGGTCAGTTCGATTTCCTGCCCTGCCACGATAACCTTGTTGCGGCCAGGATCGATAATCAGATCGTGGACCACAACCGACTTGCCGGTGGCGGCAACGTCTGCCGACCGCTCTCGACGCCGCAGTACCGCCTGGATTCGGGCCTTGAGGACCTGCGGACTGAATGGCTTGCTGATGTAATCGTCGGCTCCGGTCTCCAGACCGGAAACAATATCCATCTCTTCACCCTTGGCGGTCAGCATGATCACCGGAGTGGCCGTGGTGGCGGCATTGGCCCGCAACCGGCGACAGACCTCAAACCCGTCGATCCCGGGCAGCATTAAATCGAGGACCACCAGGTCAGGCCGTAGCGTGGTCGCCTTGGCCACCCCATCCTCACCGCTGGTCGCGCAGTCGACCTGGTAACCGGCCTTGATCAGGTTGTAATGCACCAGCGCCAGGATATCTTCTTCATCTTCGATGACCAGAATATGTTCTTTGCCCATGTCCGCCTCTTCCAGATGACTCGTTCGGACCCAGAGTGACAGCCGAATGTTAGATTTTGATTAAAGTTACAACGATTTCACAAGCTAAAATAACAGAATCATAGCTATTTACTAACCAAAAACAGCCATGATCCCGATAACCCAAACGAAAAGAGGAGGCTTTATGTTATCAAGGCTGCAACGGGATTTTCCCGTCCAATTCTTCGAACAGTCAATCAAGTCGCTGCTCAGCCTGTTGATCCTGGCCCTGCTCGGGATTATCGGCGCCGGGGTGATGACAACCTTTATCGATCTCTGGGACTGCCTGCTTGAGGTGGTCCATGGAGGGAAATTGCACGAAGGGTTCCGTTGGCTGCTGGTCGACGTGCTCACCGTGCTGGCGTTGGTCGAGGTGTTCCGCACCGCCATGGTCTACTTCACCGAAGGGCGGGTCAAAGTCACCTACATCATCGATACCGTGCTGGTTGCCGTATTGACCGAGGTCCTGGCCTTCTGGTATCGGGATATCGAGCCGAGCCGCATGGCCATGGTGGTCGTGCTGGTGGTCTCGCTGATGT
The DNA here is from genome assembly GCA_001825565.1 of Desulfuromonadaceae bacterium GWC2_58_13. GTDB lineage: Bacteria > Desulfobacterota > Desulfuromonadia > Desulfuromonadales > Trichloromonadaceae > Trichloromonas. The sequence continues at coordinate 1,563 of MHXM01000025.1, read as the reverse complement.
TCGTGCGCATCATGGCCATTCGTTTCTCCCCCCGCCGCCGCGACCTCTCCGAAGGGTTGTGATCCCGCCGTTCCTCCAGCGAAAAATGGAACCGTTCTTTTTTCAGAAAAATTCAGGACGGCTCGCCCGATAATAACCGCTCGCAACGTGCCACAATCAGCCAGGTGACCGCCAGCGCCAGCAGCAGCAGGCCCAGGGCGGCCGCCGGCCGATTGAGCAGTTCCGGCCACAGCAGCAGGCTCCCGCCAAGCAGCAGCATCATCACGCCGGACAGCAGCTTGAGAATCCTTCCCTGGCGTTCGCTCAGTTTTTTCGCCCCCAGGGTGAAAGTAAAAACCAGGACGATGGTCAGCAGGGGCAGCACATAAACCAGGTTGTAGAAAACCAGGAACAGATACTGTTGCCAGGGCTCAAGCCGGTGCAGGGTCAGCACCCGGGTGTAGACCATGGGAAAGCCGGCCGTGCACAACAGTTCGTAAGCGTTGGCGGTTATGGCCAGCAGCAGGGTTCCGGCCAGCACCGCGGGAATTCGCGAAGTGTGCACCAGGGTGCGCATGCGGGCGAACAATCCCGGTTTGGCCCGTTCGGGAATCGACAGCGAAACCCCAACCTTGAACAAAAAGAAATCCTTGATGTTGATGGTCCCGACCAGCACGGCGACCAGCCCCGCCGCCAAGGTGATGCCGCGCAGACTTCCAGCGACCAGAAACAGGTTGAGCCAGGCCGCCATGAACAGAAAATACATCAATCCGGAGCAAAACACGAAGGTGCCGCCGACCAGAAGCATCAGCCGGCGGGAGCGGGCGTGGGTGAGCAGACTGAGCAGAAACAGCAGGACGAAGAAGGCACAGGGATTGAAGCCATCGAGCAAACCGATGACGAGGGTGAACACCGGCAGGGAAAGGCTTTCCGGATCAAGACGGCCGATCAGCGGCAGGTCGACGGCTTCAGCATCCGGAGCAACCGAGGGCGGCAGCGGTGCCGGCGTCGCCAAAGGGTCGGTACACCCCAGGGTCAGGCAACGATGGACTTCCCGCTCGATTTCATCGGCAATCGTTGGGGAGAACCCGAACCACAGACGGTCGCCAACCAGGATCGCCGGGGTGCTGACCAGGGGCTGGCCATGCGTCTCGGCCAGTTTCACCAGGCGGCCAA
>MHXM01000025.1:0-391 GCA_001825565.1 Desulfuromonadaceae bacterium GWC2_58_13 | reverse complement strand
CAGACGTCGTATTCGACAACCTCGACTTCGGGATGGTGCTCGGCCAGTTCGGCCAGAAACGGCTTGGCCTCGCCGCAATGAGGACAGTTGGCGGCCCAGAAAAAATAGACCGGCAGGCGGGAAGCGGCTTCGACGCCCCCACCCGTGACGAGCCCCCACAGCAGTAACCAGACCCCGACCCTCACCCAGAAGTTCGCCACCGTGCCTCCCCGTCTCGTCTCTGTTATAATTAATTTATATCAGAGAATCCGCCGAAGGCTGCGAGCCGCCCTGAAAATCTAGGTTCTTGCCCTCGGTCCGGCAGGTGTGACATAATTTCCGGACCCATTAATACGCCCCGCCGCAACCGTTCGAGCGGACAACCAACCAAAACAGCGACCGCCGCACGTCC
>MHXM01000024.1:8567-15224 GCA_001825565.1 Desulfuromonadaceae bacterium GWC2_58_13 | reverse complement strand
GATCAATCCCGGACTTTCCCGCCATCAAGGCCGACCAGTTTTTTTCGTTGCCGGTGCCAAGAGCGGAAACTACGCCGACACCAGTCACGACGACTCTACGCATGGTATTTCTCCTTCATCGAAACAGCTAGAAACTGCTGCACGTATCTTATCTTAACTATTTGATAAATAGATTCTTTGCAGTTTAGGGATCGCCTAATAATACGGCAAATGGGACCAACAAATCAAGGAGGAGGAAACGACGTTCCTCCTCCTTTTTCGTGCAGATCAGGCGTTTTCGCTGAGGTAATCGATAGCGTCCTGTACAGTCTGAATCTTTTCGGCGTCTTCGTCGGAGATCTCGATATCGAACTCCTCTTCGAGAGCCATTACCAGCTCAACGGTGTCAAGGGAATCGGCACCAAGGTCGTCCATGAAAGATGCGTCGTTGGTCACCTGGTCGGCGTCAACACCGAGCTGTTCCGCCACAATCTGTTTTACTCTTTCGTCAATAGAAGCCATCTGCTTCACCTCCTTTTGTTTTTCGAGCCGATCTCCGATCGGGCCGGTATTTGGTTGTTACATGTACATCCCGCCGTTGACCCCCAGGACCTGGCCGGTAATATATCCGGATTTTTCCTGGGCGAGAAAGACGACGGCATTGGCAATATCATCGGCGCTGCCCAAACGCTCCAATGGAATCTGGGCGGCAAGTTCCTGACGGGTTTTTTCGGGCAGGGCTTCGGTCATATCGGTGGCGATAAAACCGGGGGCCACGGCATTCACGGTGACGTTGCGACGGGCGAGCTCACGGGCATTGGAACGGGTCAGGCCCATGAGGCCGGCCTTGCTGGCGCAGTAGTTGGCCTGCCCGGCGTTACCCATCTGGCCAACCACCGAGGCGATATTGATGATCCGACCGTAACGCTGTTTGGACATCACCTTGGCGGCGGCTCGGGTGCAAAGAAAGGCCCCCTTGAGATTGACGGTCAGAACAGCGTCCCAGTCCTCATCCTTCATTCGCAGCAAAAGGGCATCGCGGGTGATCCCGGCGTTATTGACCAGGATATCGACCCGACCGAAAGTCTCCACCCCGGCCTGCACCATTTTTTCGGCATCGGCGGCGACAGTGACATTCCCCTGAACGGCAATCGCTTCGGATCCTCTGGCTTTTAGTTCAGCCACCATCGCCTCGGTGGCCGCGAGGTCGATATCGACGGCGACGATCTTGGCGCCACAGGCGGCCAGCGCCAGCGAAATACTTTTCCCAATTCCCCGGGAAGCCCCGGTTACAATGGCAACTTTATCTTTTGCCATGGTTTCTCCTTTCTTACCAATAAAAGTTCCGCCCTGTCAACGAACCCTTTTCTGCCGGTTCGGGCGGAAGGTTTATTACAACTTTTTCAGGCTGGCGACATCCTCTATATTTTGGGTGGCCGCCCCCTTGGCGATGCGCTTAATCAAGCCGGACAGCACTTTGCCAGGACCGATTTCGACAAATCTGTCGACACCCAGCTCGGACATTTTCGTCACCGATTCATCCCAACGAACCGGCGCGCTGACCTGTTGCACCAGAAGTTCCATGACTCGGGCGGCCTCGGAATTGGGCAAGGCCTCGACATTGGTGACAACGGGCAACCGCATCGGAGTAAAACAGATCCGGGAAAGAACTTCGGCCAGGCGATCCCCGGCCGGCTTCATTAATGAACAATGGAAAGGAGCGCTGACCGGCAGCGGCAGGGCGCGCTTGGCACCAGCGGCCTTGGCCAATTCGATGGCGCGATCGACCGCCCTGGCATGGCCGGCAATCACAATCTGACCGGGACTGTTGAAGTTCGCCGGCGAAACCACTTCGCCCTGAGCCGCTTCGGTGCAGATACCGTCAATAACGCCATCCTCCAGTCCCATCACGGCAGCCATCGCGCCGACCCCAACCGGAACCGCTTCCTGCATGAAGGCTCCCCGTTGGCGCACCGTGCGAACGGCATCGGCGAAAGTCAGGGTGCCGGCACACACCAGGGCGGAAAATTCACCCAGTGAATGGCCAGCGGCATAGGCCGGCTGCAAACCGGTTTCCTGTTGCAGAACGCGCAGGGCAGCAACACTGACGGTGAGAATCGCCGGTTGGGTATTGGTGGTCAGCTTGAGATCTTCGTCGGGGCCGTTGAAGCAGAGCGAGGCAAGATCGAAACCGAGGGCATCGTTGGCTTCTTCAAAAATATTCCGGGCCACCGAAAAATTATCGGCAAGGTCCTTGCCCATTCCAGCGAACTGCGCCCCCTGACCGGGGAAAACAAAAGCAATCATCGACCTGTCAATTCCCTGATTTGAAAATATCGTTGGTTGTTAATTGTTTATTCAACCACCCACCCCCTTGGTGGGCTCCACTTCGATCCGTTCCGCCGCACGAAGAAGAGGTTCCTGGACAAGAGAGCTTTTGCGAAGTTGCGCCACCAGTGCATCGTTGATGGCCTTGGACACCGATTCACGGGCCTGAAAGATCGCATTCTGGATCGCTTTGCTGCTCGATCCGCCATGGCAAATAACCCCGGTCCCTTCGATGCCGAGCAAGGGAGCTCCGCCATATTCGGCATAATCGACCTTCTTCTTGAAGGCCAGAAACGCCGGACGGGCCAACAGATAGCCAAGCTTGGCCCAAAAACGCCCGCTGATCTCTTTTTTCAACATGGTACCGATGGCCTCGGCAAGGCCTTCGGAGAGCTTCAGAACCACATTGCCGACAAAGCCGTCGCAAACCACCACATCGACCGAACCGTTGAAAACGTCACGCCCCTCGACATATCCGACATAGGAAGAGCGGAACCCTTTCAACAACCGGTGGGCATCACGGGTCAACTCGTTGCCCTTGCTTTCCTCTTCGCCGTTCGACAGCAAACCGACTCTTGGAGCCGGCTTGCCGAGGATATGCCGGGCATAAACTTCACCCATGAGGGCAAATTGGGCGAGATGCTGAGGCTTGCAATCGACATTGCCGCCCACGTCAAGGACCAGGGTATTGTCCTTGAGGCTGGGCATGATGGTGGCGATGGCGGGACGATCGATCCCCTTGATCCGCCCCAGGACAAACATTCCGGCCGCCATGGTTGCGCCTGAATTGCCGGCACTGACCACGGCGTCGGCCTCTTCATTCTTAACCAGACTGAAGGCCACTCGGATCGAAGAGTCTTTTTTCTTGCGCACGGCATCCGAAGCCGAGTCATGCATCCCGACAACTTCACTGGCATGGCGAATTGAAATATCCAACCCGTCAAGCGAATGCTTCTTGAGCTCTTCCTCAATCCGGACGGAATCGCCAACCAGAACAATCGGAATCTGCCATTGCCTGGCGGCAGCGACAGAACCCTCAACCTCGACGCCGGGGGCATTGTCGCCACCCATGGCATCGACCGCGACAACGATGCGACTTTTCAACCGCAAGCCTCTTTATTCTTCGGTTCCGACGATATCTTTACCCTTATAGGTGCCACAGGCGGCGCAAGCGCGATGAGGCAGCTTGGGCTCCTGGCACTGGGGGCATACCGATATTCCGGGAGCCAATAGAAAATCGTGGGCGCGGCGCATGTCACGTTTGGACTTGGACGTTTTTTTCTTAGGTACAGCCATGGTCAATACTCCTTGCATACCGGATACCCGGTCGTCATGTTTTTATCGGCACACCCCTGAGTTACTTCAGAGGCTGATCAATCATCAATCTTCAAATTCTTCAGCGCGGCAAACTTGATATTATAATCCTGCGGTCCACATTGGCAGGCCTTTTCATTGAGATCGGCGCCACACTTGATACAGAGACCTCGACAATTCGGGTCGCACAAAGGATGAAACGGCAACGCCAGAATGACCTGTTCTTGAATCACACCGCGAAGATCGATTTCTTCGCCGGCAAACAGGATCAACCCCATGTCCTCGGCGGCGATTTCGACCCCTTCCTCCCCGCCTTCATCCTCAACATCGGGAAGCTCACGGGTGTAGGTCAACTCAAAGGGGGAATCGACCATCACTTCGGCGGGTCCGAGACAACGACTGCAGGCCATCTCGACACGAGTGGCGACCCGCCCGGTTACTTCCACCATCCCGCTGACCAGTACGGCACGCAGTTGAACGCTCACGGGTTGAGTAAAAACGCTCTCACCTTTGGCATGCAACTCCTGCAGAACAGGAAAATTGGCCACTCCCTCGACCAGGTCAAGGGCTAGTCCGTCCTCCTTGATATCCGCGATTCGTATCCGCAAGAATAGCCCCCTACTGTCTGAAAGGAGTTAGTATAGGGACTGCCCCCTTTTTGTCAAGGGAAAACAAACCCTTTTCACATGCCGATTTAAGGCGGCTTTTTGTAGCTCAATCCGGATCGTTTTGCAAGAGATTAATTACATTTTAAAGAGAGGACTTCTTGAATTTTATCCCGGCCTGAGGTAGGTTCGTACCGGACTTGGATAAACAGCAGACTTTCCCCCCGTGAAATCAGATGCCAGAACAGAAAACCGATAAAATTTCCCAGCTGCGCCCCGGTGAATCCGTCGAACGACTGGTGAAAATCATGTCCATTCTACGTTCGCCGGAAGGATGTCCGTGGGATGCGGAACAGACGCCGGAAAGCCTCAAACCGTACATCATTGAAGAAGCCTACGAAACTCTCGACGCGATCGATCTGAACGAGCCCGATGCCATTCGGGACGAATTGGGCGACCTGTTGTTACAGATCGTATTTCAGGCCCGCATCTTTGAGGAACGCAAAGAATTTTCACTGGCCGATGTCGCCACCGCCATCTCCGACAAACTGGTGCGGCGCCATCCTCATGTATTTGGAGACACGCCTACGGGCGATTCGAAAATGCTCGCCGTCCAATGGGAAACCATCAAAGCCGACGAGAACCTCAAGCAAGGCAAGCCGCCAAAAAGCCTGGACGACATCCCCCGCCACCTCCCCGCCCTGCAAAAAGCCCGTAAACTAGCCGAGAAAACCGGCTCCGGACCGAATGCCCCTGTTGAATCGGACCTCCTCGCCGAGGCATTCGGGTTGCTCGACCGCCTTGCCGACGATGTTCGCAATATCCGGCTCCGCTCACTGGAAAAACAACTCGGCGAATTATTGTTCACCCTGACCAAGCTGGGGCACGCACTGAACATTGACGCCGAGCAAGCCCTGCGGAGAACGAACAACAAAGTCATTTCCGATTTTAATGCCAAGTTTAAAGATAACCACGAAGCAGATTAATTCGTCATTCCCGGGGCCAAAACCAAAAAACGTCGAACACTCAAGGAGCTTGGCTTCTTTTCCACAACAGCTGTGGAGAACCTGTGGAAAAACATGTTCACAAAGGGTTAAACGCAAGAGCCACAGAACCTTTCAACGTCCTGCCTATTTTTTAGCCAAAATAAATTGGCTAACATTTCCGGCGGGTTATCGAAAAATGATATTTTTTTTCTGATTTTTGTCGCCCTTCAGCAAACAGGGGACCAATAAATCCCACATGAGAGAAACCAATGTTTATAAGATTATTAATTCTGTTCATTATCGTCCCCGTAACCGAACTGATTATCCTGCTTAAAGTCGGGGCGCTGATCGGGGCCGCGCCAACCATTGCGCTGATTCTCCTCACCGGCATCGCCGGGGCCTATCTGGCCCGAACCCAGGGACTCGACCTGGTCCAGCGCATCCAGTCAGAGCTGAATCAGGGCCGAGTGCCGACCGAAGAACTCCTCGACGGAGCCATGATCCTGGTCGGCGGCATTCTTCTCCTCACTCCCGGTTTCTTAACCGACCTGTTCGGCTTCACCCTGCTGGTTCCCGCCACCAGGGCGCTGATGAAAAACTTCGTCCGGACCTGGATGAAACACTACGTCGACAAAGGACAGATCAGGATTCACCGGTATTGAAGTCGGTTGGATAAGTTGCGGACGGGTTCCGGCTTTCTCACCAACCGCGACAGCCTGCTGTCCATCTTTTTGATCTCCTATCCCATGGTCCGGTAGCCGCGTTGGCGTTTATCCCACATGCTGAAGACCGGGCTTTCCTTCCCCGTTTTGTAAACCCGGATATCGAAACAACCATCGACACCGAAGCAGGTTCCCTTTGTTTCAAAATCTATCAGGCGCAAGGACTCCCCACCCGTTCTGTGGGAGCGTGGCCGAGGACGGAAGAGAACTCATCTCTGGGCATCGGATGAGTCAATAAAATCTTGGAGGGTTGATCTTCCCTAATGCCAGACGAGCGACCTTCCTGGCCTGGTTGATCAGGTTATAAAGAGGCCCCGCGATCAGAGGGACTTTCATCCAGGTGGCTGTCTATGGGCCGTTGGGAGGTGTGCAATGATCGCCCCCCGCGCTGAATGACCGGAATGTCCTCATGATCAAGACGCCAACGCTCGCCCAACGGGATAACAAGGAAATCAGGATCGCCAGCAGGACGGCAATGAACAATAGTGCGGTAAAAGACATGGTCAGTCCTTTTTTTTCGCTGGTTATGGGTCCTGGTCGCCGCCCCGGCACTAGTCGTTGGTAATAATCACCTTCAGCGCCTGCTCTTGCATGGCATTGCCAAAGGTCTCGTAAGCCTGCATAACATTCTGCAAAGCAAAGTGGTGAGTCACTAGTTGCTCCGGGTGTACCTTGCCGGAGATCACGGTTTTCAGCAGCAGTGGAGTCGTCACGGTATCAACC
>MHXM01000024.1:0-8537 GCA_001825565.1 Desulfuromonadaceae bacterium GWC2_58_13 | reverse complement strand
CAGAGTTGGTCCAGATTCAGCTGTACAGGCTTGCCATGCACGCCAATGTTGGCGATATGGCCGCCGGCGGTCACGATGGCCTGGCAAATATCGAAACTGGCAGGTATTCCTATCGCTTCGATTGCCACGTCCACGCCTTTGTTGTCGGTTAGCACCATGAGCTTCTCGACCGCCCTGCCATCTTCGTTGTTGATGACCCGGGTTGCGCCGAACGTCTTGGCAACTTCTAGCCGGTTGGCGTCTATGTCGATCATGATGATTTCCGCGGGTGAGTAGAATTGCGCGGTCAACAGCGCCGCCATACCGATGGGGCCACTGCCAACAATCGCTACCCTGTCACCGGGCTTGACCTGTCCGTTGAGAACTCCGAGTTCGAACCCGGTCGGCAGAATATCGCTCAACATGACCAGCGCTTCTTCGTCCGCCCCGGCGGGAATCGGGTAGAGGCTGTTATCGGCGAACGGAATCCGCACGTATTCGGCCTGCGTCCCGTCAATCAGATTCCCCAGGATCCAGCCGCCGCCGTTTTCGCAATGGGAGTACATCCCCTTCTTGCAGTTGCCGCACCTCCCGCAGGAAGATATGCAGGATATCAGGACTGGGTCGCCCACCTTGAAGTTGGCAACGCTGGCGCCAAGCTGTTCGATGATACCGACACCTTCGTGTCCCAGGATGCGACCCTCGGTTACCGTGGGCACATCACCTTTTTTAATATGCAGATCCGTTCCACAAATGGTCGTTTTGGTGATCTTGACGATGACGTCCGTCGGGTCCGAGATGACAGGCTTGGGCTTGTTCTCCAGCACCAGTTTTCCTGAACCGCGGTATACAAGAGCTTTCATGGGTGGTACTCCTTAATAATGATATCCAGATCCAGCTCGGACGGGGGAATCCAATCTCTCGACGACCGTTGGCAGACGTCTGTAACTCGGCTGGCTGCCACGCGTTAGTTGGTTCATGGTTTTAGCCGCTTTGCTTTCTCTGTTCCTCCTCCGGCCGGGTCGGCGGTTTTTTCCGGCGGATAGCGCCACCTTTTTGGCCGGCCACCGGGGAAGTCTGAACCTTCACCCGGTCCGGCTGATTCTGTCCGGCTTTTCGCCGCGCTCCGTACGTATTCAGCCAGTCTTCTTGATAACGTTTCTGAGAAGACTCTTGACCTCGTCCCAGATCTGTTCCGCTCCGTCTTTCATGTCTTCCCAGTCATCATCGCTGGCCATACCTATCCCCTGCAGCTTTTCCGCACCCTGGTCCCGCTTCAGCTGCAGGGCCGAGATCGTTTTGGAATATTCAGATCTCTCTTCGGCCGTGGCGCTTTCCGCTTTTTCCTTGAGACGCTCGATCTGTACATCCCATTCGACCATCTGTGCCGAGAGTTTTTCGACGTACTCTGTTCGCTTGTCCTTCATGGCAATCTCCGATCTATTGACTCCAGGGTGAAAAAGAAAGTCGCTTTCTGGCCTCCATCCAGTCGATGATGACGGGGAGAATCTCCCGCTTCAGTTTTGGTTTGTCGCCGAGGGGATTGACTCCTCTCAGCTCTTTTTGCTTCCCATGACCAGCAGCACGATGCCGCCTACCAGGGCGACTCCCCCGACTATCGGAGGCAACGGCAGCGTTCTGGTTTTATCGGCCGTTACTTGCAATGGCCCGAGGTCTACGACCTTTTCCCGGGTCGTGAAGCTGATGCCCTGGTAGGCAAAGGCCGCGACCGCTACGACAATCAGGATGATGCCTATCAACGTATAGGGTTTCATGGTGTTCCTCCTCAGGTTTCCTGGTGTGATAAATGCTCTGCTACGTTTAAAATAAAACGCAACGAGCATGCCAGAGCGGGCCTGCCCATGTGTCGCTTACAAGGGGCCGATATTGCATGGTAAAAGAAACAGGGAGCGGGTAATGAGAAGAGAAAGCCGTCAGTGGTCTCCGTCACATTTAACATAACTGCCAAACATGACGGCCCCTGTAATCGGTTTGGTAGTCATTGTTTGAAATTGAAACCGTTGCGACCGGGGAGGATGAACAATGGAAGGACAGCGGGCCGGTTTTTTCAGAGGTGATCTTGCGGTTAATCGTGACGCATAATGCTGAGACATTTTTGTTGCTGTCAAGGCGCGCCAATGAAAGCCTAGCCTGCGTTAAGCCAAAGAGGCGCAACACCGACAGCGAGAGAAAGGGCCAGAAATGAATCTCCCCGCAGCAAGCTACGGGGAATTCGACCGACCTGAGATAAAAGAACAGGATTAACCGCCGGGAACACTAGGCTTTTTCTGATGCGTCGAAAGCCGCTGCGAATGGTTGTGGAATCCTCAGACCCTTGAAATAACGGTTACGGGTCGATAGATTGAGGCCGGCGTACAGCTTGCAACCGAACAAAGTGCGTTTCCATGGGCTCATGCCAAAAAAGCGTTTGGTCATGGCGCCGAAAGAATAGGCTTGTCGGTTCAGGCGGGCGTAACCGTTAATGAGTTCGTCGGCCGTCATGCCCTTGGGTTGAAAAAGGAGGGTATCCGGAGGATATCCCGTGAGCCACCAGTCGCTCGAAAACAACCGACCTTCGTTTAGCAGACGCGTGTATAAGCGTGTTCCCGGATAAGGCGTGAGAATCCTTAACTGGACGCAATCCATACGACTTTTCAGTATGAACTCAAGGGTCTGTTCGAACACATCCTTGGTTTCGAAATCAAAACCAAAAACAAAACAGCCCAGGATGCCGAAACCTTCAGCATGGAATCGTTGCATGGCCTGATAAAAATCGATCTTCAGGTTCTTTATTTTATTCACTTCATTCTGGGTGGCGCTCTGTACCGATTCGAAGCCGATCAAAAGCCCCATACACCCTGCGCGTTTCATCAATCCCAGCAGTTCCACATCCTCCGCTAACGACACCGTGCCTTGCGCCAGCCACTGCCGCCGCAGCGGGATCATTTCGGTAAAGAGTTTTTTTGCTTCTTTCCGGTTCAAGCCAAGGGCATCATCGACGAAGAAGAGGTAGGGGGAATCAATCGTCTCTATTTCGGCGATGACCTCTCCAACCGGCCTGACTCGATAGCGCTGCCCCAGCGTCTGGCCAATGCAACAGAATTCGCAATCGTTCGGACAGCCGCGGGAGGTCTCGACGCCGATCGGGATGGGCCCATATCCACTGGCTTTGGTCGCGGGGAAGAGGTCCCGCCGTGGTTGCGGCAGGTCTTGGACATCGGTCATTTTATCGGCCCGGTAAATCCCTTGCATCTGCCCCGCGGCGGCATCCGCGACAAGTTGCGGCCAGATACCTTCCGCTTCCCCGACGACGACAGCGTCCGCATGCTCCAGGGCTTCCTCAGGCAATACCGTGGGGTGGATGCCTCCCATCACCACCTTCACGCCTTTTTGGCGGTAGGTGTCCCCGATCCGATAGGCTCTTGGCGCGAGTTCGGTCAACACCGTGATGCCCACCAGATCCACATCCTGATCGATGTCATCCGGTGCAAAAGCTTCCTCGACAATGGTAATCGTGTGGCCTGGCGGGGTGAGCGCCGCCAACAGAGGAAGATTGACCCGCTGCAGTTTGAAGGGGGTGGATATCATGTCTTCACGCAGTTCATGGGGAGCGATAAGCTTTATCTTCATCTTTTCACCTTTCAGATGGCACTGTCAAAACTTCCGACCGGCGACCGGTTTATACGGTACTTAGGGGCGGCACTTGCTCCGCCCAATCGGGGCGCGGCAAGCAGCGCCCCTACGGTTCATCAACCCTCTTCCCATTTGGTGGCTATGATGCCCAGAATAAAGACCACGGCGGCAAAAGTTCCGATGACCGCGGAGGCACGCAGCGCGGCCAGATTGTCATCAAATATCATCGCCGCCCGGAGCCCCTCGTTCACATAATACAGTGGCAGGGTCTTGGCGAGCGTCTGCAGGAACCCCGGCATCAGCTCGATGGGGAAGAAGCTCCCGGAGAGGAACATCATCGGAAAACTGATGGCGTTGGCCGCGGCCGCGGCGCTCTGCGCCTCCTTGACGAAACGGGTAAGGATCATCCCGATGCCGACGAAGGCGAAGTCGTTAAGCAGAATGAACGCGGGGAGCCAGGCATTGAGATGCAGGTTGACATCAAACACGGCGTAGCTCACCAGCAGCATCGCAGTCGTGGAGACGACCGCGATGATGAACTGGTAGAGGATGTCCGACAGTATCCATTCGGTACGGGTGATGGGGGTGGTGGACAGTTTCCTGATGATCCCCTTCTGCCGCAGTTCGGTATTCAGGTTCACCGTGCCGAACAGGCTCAGAGTCATCACCGCCATCGCGATGATGCCGGGAATGAAGAACTCGATGAACTTGTATTTCTTATTGAGAATCGATTGCTCAGCCGACCTGAGGAACGGCGGCATCCGGGACATCTCCAGGTTTATCCCGGCGAGCACGCCGTTCAGGATTTCCATCTTCGTGGACACCGTAGACGAACTGGGGTCGTATATATAGGTGATGTTGACGGACGCTTTGTAGTCTCTCAGCACCGTCCTCTGCATGAAGGCCACTTCAAAGCCTTTGGGAATAACGAGGACCAGGTCTACTTTGTTGTCCCTGATGTACTGGGTGACGTCGGCGGCAGGGTCGACCCTGATAATCCTGAACTTCCCGCTTTCCCCTAGGGTTTCAACGGACGTTGCGGATGTTTTCGACTGGTCGAGGTCCTGCACGTAAAGCTGGAAGTTGACGTTGTCCTTGCCCATGAAGATCGTGCCGAACACGAGTATCAGGATGATCGGAAACGCCAGCGTGAAGAACATGGTGGTCTTCTCGCGGTAGACGCTCATGAGTTTTACGAAGAGTGTTGCGCCGACGACGCGCGTGTTCATGCCGATCCCTCTTCCCCGATGTGACCGTCGTGGAGCGCCTCTCCGGTAAGCTTCAGGAAGACCTCTTCAAGGTTGGGTTTCCGAACGTCCAACCCGAGGTATGACGCCCCACCTTCCTTGATGGCGCTCAGGATCTGCTGCACACCTTCCGTGTGCTCCACCCGGATCTTGATCTTATCGCTATTGTAAAGAACCGGCTCGAAGCCTAGCTTTCGGACGATTTCAAAGACTTTTTCATCAGCGGACCGTAGTGTGAGGATCTGGTAATTTGCGTTGGTCTCGATGAGTTCACCAGGGGAGCCCATCGCGATGATCTTCCCCCTGGAAATAATGGCGACCGTGTCTGCCAGAAGCTCCGCCTCCTCCATGTAATGCGTGGTCAGAAGCACCGTCTTCCCTTCCTCCTTCAGGCCCTGAAGAACTTCCCACACCTCGTGCCTGGCGCGCGGGTCGAGTCCTGTCGTCGGCTCGTCGAGGAACACGACCTCGGGGTCGTGAACAAGCGCCAGCGCGATTCCAAGGCGCTGCCTCAAGCCTCCGGAGAGGTTCCGGTACTGCTCTTTGCTCTTGTCCTTGAGGTTCACGAGCTCGATCAGCCTGTCGATATCGGTGTTCCTGCCGCGGTAAAGTCGTGCGTAGTACTGCAGGGTCTCTCTGACCGTTATCCTGTCGAAGGAGCTGAACCCCTGCGGGAGGACGCCGATGCGGCGGACGATGTCGTACTTTTTTTTGGAAACGTCCATTCCAAGAATGGACACCTTTCCGGAGGTGGGCGTGCGGATGGTATCGATGATCTCGACGGCAGTGGTCTTGCCGGCGCCGTTCGGTCCCAGCAGAGCGAACACTTCGCCGATCTTGACGGTGAACGATATGTCGTCGACTGCCAGTACCCCCCCGTAGCGCTTCGTCAGGTTCTCGACTTCGATGGCATAATCATTTGCTCTGGTCATGTGTTTTCAATTCGCCTATGGGGGCGGCGCTATTGCCTGTGATTACGTCACTGCCCACCAGAGCATCAGAGGTGGGGCGAGGAGAGATGGCGGGCCAAAAACCCAGGTGGCTCAAAACGTTGTTGATCACCGCCGACTGCCAGACCAGAAGACGGTCAAACACCGGGTGGCGATGTTTAAATAAAATAAAGCTCGGGATGAACGTCGCGCCCAGGTGCGCTTTGGTCTTCTCCGTGCCCTGGCCCGCGTAATAGATAGGTATTTTCCGTTCCACGCAGGTGCGGACATTCTCCAGCCAGGACAAGACATAAAGGTTGTATTTGCGGCCGAGTCTGTAATCCATGCAGAAGTATTTATCCACCAGCGCTTCTTGTTTTACGAAGAGCAGGTTGAAAGCAACGAGTTCTTCCTGCACAAAATAGAGCGTATATTCGGCGCCGGGTACTCTCTCGCAGACTATATCGAAGAATAAGCGGTTGTGCACGCTAAGCGCCATGGGGCTGCGCGCCACGGTATCCTGGTAAAGCTGGTAGATCCTGTCCAGGTAAGGAGCAATGGTACGACTGCGAATGACCCGGACTTCGGGAGCCACTCGCATCTTGCGGTGCAGGTCTTTTCTCGCGGCCCCTGACAGTCGACCCAGGTATTCCTCTACGCTGCTGAAATCAATCGGCAGTTGGGCGCAAGGCCGAAATTGTACCCGGTTGAATTTATTGCATACTTCTTCGGGTAGTTTGCCGTACCGATTGAAGTTGTAAAGCGCCACCATGTCGCTTTTGTGTTCGACGGCAAGGGTCTGCAAGGTGCTGAAGGCCATTTTGTAGGCCGCATCAAGGGTGCCTCCATCGATTTGCGGATCAATCCCGATTTCACTCCATTCCCCCTCGACCAGCCCCACGCCCAATATCCGGGGTTGAAAAACCGAAGGCATGAGACGACCTGCCGCTTGCAGCGATTTCTTGGCCCAACCCTTCACAAAAGCGGACAAATCAAAGCGGGCTTCAAACAGCGGCAACAAGAGTATCGGGGCGTCATCTTTGAACACCACGAGGCTGCCCAGGTTAAAGCCGTCGACACCGGATTCTTCCAACAGCGAAAGGAGGGGGGCGGCGATGGAGGGTTCCGGGAAAAGCCGTTCAAGGGCTGCCGCCGACACTCCGTCCAGCCGCGGCAGGTAATGGCACGCAAGCTTAGTCATGGGCTGTCGGTCTTTGCTGCCACTGGGCGATGGAAAGCCACCTCTGGCGCTGAGGAAACGAACGTACCCATAAATGCTGACTGGTCGCCAGGGGGAATCGCTCTCGGGCTTTACCTGACAAGCCCACCGGAAAGGTATACCCGCCGGCTCCCTCTGTCGCTGGATAGACGGAGATTTGCCGCGGCTCCACGAGATGGAAGGCACAGCCCAGGGCTTTGACTGTAGCCTCCTTGATCGACCAGAGCAGGGCTGCGGCCGCTGCCAGATCTCCGCCCGCCAACCTCGAGGCATGTTCAAGCTCTGCTGGCAGGAAGACCCGGTGAAGGGGGTATTCTCCTTGAAATTCATCGGCCCCTGCCACATCGATGCCGATATCCGCCCCATCTCCACAAAGCGCGGCCCAGACTGTTCCGCCACTCTCGCTGAAGGAGACGGCCGGACCTGTATATTCTCCCAGCAAGAGGTGCGGCCTGCCCAGCAGGCCACGTACCAGCCGAATGGACAAAGTCGCTACCTCGGCGGATCGACAGCCTTGCCAACGAGAATTTTCCGTAGCCGCAAGGTGATCCCACAGGATGGAGACGAGGCAGTGCCTGGCTTCGCTGTCCCGTGGCAGACAGGCATAGAAGACCGGTCCGCTTCCGTGCAAGAAACGCACGGCATGCACGGTTGATCCCTGGCAATCCACTGTCACAGCCACTCCCATGCTTCTTCCCGACGTCATTTATTCCGCGCCTGCTGGCTCAGGCCGATACCCAGTGCATCCGCAACCCCTGAATCTGCATGATGGTGCGGCCTTGCTCGTCAATTCCGCGGGCGTCCCAGACCAGGCCGTCTTCGTCCCGCACCCGTAAGCGGGCCTCCAAGATGATCTGTTCACCGGCCCGGCATTGACGCAAGAACCTCATCTCGCCGATCTCCAGGGGAATTATTGATCGTCGCTCTGAGGGGTCCGTTGCTGCCAGATAGAAGGCGGCCAGCTGCAACAGAGCCTCGCAAAGGTAGGGCGAGTATTGGTACCGCGCGTTGCGCAGGTTGGCGAAGTCACTGGTCTCCCGATAGGTGGTCCGGCCCCGCACCACCCCCGGTCCGGCACCGTCCAGGCGCTCCATTACACGATACCTGCCTTCGAGTCCGCTGCGGTTCTTGTACCATTTGAGAACGCTTTTCGGGTCCATAGGCCTGGACCGCAATTCCTCCGGCCGGACCGGAAAATCCGGGAGTTCCACCCCGGGATACCCTCCTTCGCCGGCAAGGATCACCTGGCCCAGGAAGTGCGGGGTGAAACGGTCGGTCAATCTTCCGGCGGGGGTGATCTCCGGGGCTGCGAGAGAAACCTCGCACACAATCTCCCGATGGCCGCCTCCGACCCGGCGGCAGGAGATTCTGGACGGCCGCGGAAGTCCGGTAGGGCATTGGATCATGTCCATGAGGCGCACCTGGCGAACGCCCCGCACCTGCAGATGGGGATAGAGGATCCGGGCGGCTTCCATGAAGGTCTCCAGCACCATGGCGGCTGAGACCAGAGGATGCTTGAGAAACTTGAAC
>MHXM01000023.1:4580-7589 GCA_001825565.1 Desulfuromonadaceae bacterium GWC2_58_13 | reverse complement strand
CGTGGCTCTGTGGCAAGAGCCTTTGTGTTATGGAGAAAACATGATTCCCCTGCGCAAGAATATCAAAGAGATGGCCGGCTACGTGCCGGGCTTCCAGCCCCGGGACGAGGTGGCCTGGCTCAAGATCAACACCAACGAAAATCCCTATTCGCCCTCGCCGAAGGTGGTCGAGGCGATTCTGGCCGAGCTCGGCCGCCGCGGCGAATCGCTGCGCAAGTATCCCGATGCAGCCAGCCGCCTCGGGCGGGAGGAAGCCGGCCGGTTGTACGGCTTCGATCCTTCCTGGGTGATCATGGCCAACGGTTCGGACGAGCTGCTCAACAACCTGATCCGCGCCTTTGCCGGCGAGGGGGAGGAAATCGCCTTCGTTCATCCCTCCTACTCTTACTACGCGACCCTGGCCGAGATCCAGGGGGCGCGGGTGCGCACCTTTGGGCTGACCGAAAAGTGGGAATTGGCCGAGTTCCCGAAGCGATATGAGGGGAAGCTGTTTTTTCTGGTCAATCCCAACGCCCCGTTGGGCTTCGCCTATCCGCTCGAATTTATCGAGGAGCTGGCCACCCGCTGCGCCGGGATGCTGGTGGTCGACGAGGCTTATGCCGATTTTGCCGACGAGAACGCCCTGGAACTGGTGAAAAAATACGAAAACGTGGTGGTGACCCGGACCTTTTCCAAGAGCTACTGCCTGGCAGGGATGCGCCTGGGGCTGGCCGTCGCCCGCCCCGAGGTGATCGCCGCGCTGGACAAGATCCGCGATCATTACAATATCGACCGTCTGGCTCAGGCGGCGGCGACGGCGGCCTTGGCCGACCAGGCCTATTTTGCCGACTGTGTGCGCAAAATCCGCGAAACCCGGGCCTGGTTCACCGGCGAGCTGCGGGTGCTCGGCTACGGGGTGATTCCATCCCGAGCCAATTTTGTCTTCGCCACCCCGCCGGACCGCAACGGCAAACGGGTCTACCAGGGCCTGTTCGACCGCAAAATCCTGGTGCGCCACTTCTCCGATCCGCTGTTGTCCGAAGGGCTGCGCATCTCCATCGGCACCCGTGAGGAGATGGAGCGGACCGTCGAGGCGTTGCGGGAAATCGGGTGAGAAACCTCCTCCGTAGGGGCGAATCTTATATTCGCCCTTTGCTTGTCCACGGAAGCAGGGCGAATACAAGATCTGCCCCTACCGCCCATGTCTGATTCTCCTTTCGATTTTGCCGCTGTCCCCCCGCTCTTGCTGGCCTGGTACGGCCGGGCGGGGCGTGCGCTTCCCTGGCGGCGGACCCGCGATCCCTATCGTATCTGGCTTTCCGAGATCATGCTGCAGCAGACCGGGGTCGATACGGTCATCCCCTATTATCAAAAATTCCTCGGACGTTTTCCCTCCGTGACCAATCTGGCCGACGCCGAACTGGACGAGGTCATCGACCTCTGGGCCGGGCTCGGCTATTACTCCCGAGCCCGTAACCTGCATGCCGCGGCCCGACAGGTGGTGGCCGAGCACGGCGGCCGATTTCCAGGCGACCTTTCGACGTTGCAGGCTCTTCCCGGCGTCGGCCGCTCGACCGCCGGCGCCATTCTCGCCATCGCCTTCGATCGCAAGGGGGTGATTCTCGACGGCAACGTGCGCCGGGTGCTGTGCCGCCTGCTGGCCCTGGAGACGGATCCTCGCTCTACGGCGGCCGAGAAGCAGCTCTGGCGGTGGGCCGAGAATCTGACTCCCGAAGACCGGCCCCACGACTATGCCCAGGCGATCATGGATCTGGGCGCCACCGTCTGCACGCCGCGCCAGCCCAGGTGCCCGGAATGCCCGCTGGCGTCCCTCTGTCGGGCCAGAGCCCTTGGTTTGCAGCACGCGTTGCCCAGGTCGCGGCAGAAAAAGACCGTCCCGGTGCAAATGCAGGTCGCCCTGCTGCTGGAGCGGGACCAGCGTCTGCTGGTCCGCAAGCGGCCCTTTTCCGGCATGCTCGGCGGCCTGTGGGAATTTCCCGCTGCCCCGGTCGCCCCGGGAGCCGATCCCACGGCGGCGGCGCAAGGCCTGCTCGCCGGGCTGGGATTGACCGGCGAGCTGCGGGAAGCGGGCGCGGTCCGTCATGCCTACAGCCATTTCAAACTCGATTTGCGCTGCTATCGCGGCACCGTTGCCGGCGTTTTGCGGGTGGCCGAAGGGGATGAGGGCCGCTGGCTCGTTAGCGCCGAATTGGAAAATCTGGCCCTGCACGGCGCCCACAAAAAAATCCTCGCCCTCCTTCTTGCCAGCATCCCGTGAATCTGCAATGATGCGAGTTCTTTTATATTCCTCTGGAGATACCCATGCCCGATACCCCCATCCTGACCGATTCCGCCGCAGTGGCCCGGTTTGCCGAAGAGCTGGCCGGAGAAGCGGTGATCGCCGTCGATCTCGAAGCCGATTCGATGCACTGCTACCGCGAAAAGGTCTGCCTGCTGCAGTTCACCACTTCGGTCCGCACGGTACTCATCGATCCCTTGTCCGGGGCCGACCTTTCCGTGCTGAAGCCGGTGCTGGCCAATGCCGCCGTTCGTAAGCTGTTTCATGCCGCCGATTACGATATCCGTTGTCTGGCCCGGGATTTTGGTTTCGAGGTTCGCGGGTTGTTCGACACCATGATCGCCTGCCAGTTTCTCGGCGAAGAGAAGGTTGGCCTGGCCGACGTGCTGGGCAAGTATTTCGGCGTCGAACTCGATAAACAGTTTCAGCGTGCCGACTGGGCGCAACGGCCCCTCTCCGGCGAGATGATCCGCTACGCGGCGGAGGACACCCGTCATTTGCATCGGTTGGTGGAACTGCTGGAAGCCCGGTTGGAAAAAAAGGGCCGCCGGGAATGGGTGGCCGAGGAATTCGCGTTGCTGGAACGGGCTCGATTCGCCGAGCACGAAGGGCCGCTGTATTTGCGCACCAAGGGGGCCAGTGCTCTTGATCGGAGGCAACTGGCCGTGTTGGAAGAGCTGTTACAGTGGCGGGAGGCCGAGGCGCAACGGCGGGATTGTGCGCCTTTCAAG
>MHXM01000023.1:0-4565 GCA_001825565.1 Desulfuromonadaceae bacterium GWC2_58_13 | reverse complement strand
GGACTGCTGGAGATTGCCCGCTGTGCGCCGGTCAGCCTGAAGGGGTTGGTTGCCATCGAGGGGGTGTTTCCCCGACTGGTTGACCGTTACGGCAAAAAAATCCTGGCTGCGGTGCAGGCCGGTCTGGATCTGTCGACCGATAAATTGCCGGTCTATCCCCGTCTGCCCCGGACGGACAAGGACCCGGCGGCGGACAAGCGGCTGGCCGCGCTGAAGGATTGGCGCAAAGGCAAGGCCGAAATTCTGGAAATCGACCCCGGAGTGCTGATCAACAATGCCCTGCTCGAAACCCTGTCCCGCCAGGTTCCCCGGGATCCGGAGCAGCTCGCATCGGTGCCGGGACTGAAAAACTGGCAGCGCCGGGTACTCGGGGAAGAGATCCTCGCGGTGCTCAAGATGTCCTCCTAGCCCCGTTTGCCGGGGATGCCCGGTTCGGTCATCGGCCGGGGATCGAGGATTCTGTCGAGGTCGGTGTCCGGCAGTAGTTGTTCCTGTTTGGCAATCTCCCGCACGGTCTTTCCGCTTTCCCAGGCTTTTTTGGCAATGGCCGCCGCCTTGTCGTAGCCGATGGCCGGCGCCAGGGCAGTGACCATGGCCAGGCTTTGTTCGACCAGCGATTCGCAGCGCCGGCGGTCGGCCTGCAGGCCCACCACGCATTTAATGGTGAACTGGGTGCTGGCCTTGCCCAGCAGTTCGATGGCTTGCAACAGGTTGTGAGTCATGAGCGGCATCATGACGTTGAGTTCGAAGTTTCCGGCCAATCCTCCAAGGGTGATGGCGGCGTCGTTGCCGATGACCTGGGCGCAGGCCTGGATCAGGGCTTCGGCCATCACCGGGTTGGTCTTGCCGGGCATGATCGAGCTTCCCGGCTGCACCGCCGGCAGAATCAGTTCGCCGTACCCGCAGCGGGGTCCGCTGCCGAGAAAACGGATATCGTTGGCAATTTTGAAAAGGGCCACGGCACAGCTTTTCAGTGCCCCGCTGGCCGCCACGACGGCATCCTTGGCCGACTGGGCTTCGAAGTGGTTGGTCGACTCGCGGAAGTGCAGGCTGGTGGTCTCGGCCAGCCCCTTGATCACCCTGGCGGCGAATTCGGGGTGGGTGTTGATGCCGGTACCGACCGCCGTTCCTCCCAGGGGTAGTTCGTAAAGTCCCTCGCAGGCCGTTTCCAACCGGCGGATCGCCGCCGAAACCTGGCGGGCGTAGCCGGAGAACGACTGCCCCAGGCGGATCGGCGTGGCGTCCTGCAGGTGAGTGCGGCCGATTTTGATGATGTGGTCGAATTCGCCGGCTTTTTCGCCGAGCGCTTCCTGCAGGGCGAACAGCGCCGGGATCAGGGTTTGGCGGATTTCAACGGCGGCGGCGATGTGCATGGCGCTGGGAATGACATCGTTGCTCGACTGGCCGAGGTTGACGTGGTCGTTGGGATGAACCGCGCGGCCGCCTTCGGTCTGTCCGAGCAATTGGGCGGCCCGGTTGGCGATGACCTCGTTGGCGTTCATGTTGGTGCTGGTGCCGGAGCCGGTCTGGAAGATGTCGAGCACGAAGTGGGCATCCAGTTCGCCGGTAATCACCTCCTCGGCGGCTTCCATGATCGCCATGGCCCGTTCCCGGTGCAGCAGTCCCAGTTCAAGGTTGACCTGGGCGGCGCGCTGCTTGATCATCCCCAGGGCGCGCAGAAAGGGGCGGGGAAAACGGATACCCGAAATCGGGAAATTTTCCAGGGCGCGGGCGGTCTGAGCGCCGTACAGGGCCTCGGCGGGGACGGTCATTTCTCCCATCGAATCATGTTCTTGGCGGGTCGCTGTCATCGGATCTCCAGGGCAAGAAGAAGTGGATTGGAATTTCAGCGGCTATTGCAGGGGTGTTGATGAGCATAGCAATCTGGGGCGGTCTGTCAATATCAGAGTTTCTGTTTCAATTAGACTAATAATTTGCAGAAGTTTTTTATTCTCGCTAATTGTCGGGGTATCCGGTAGAATCCTGCTCCATGAGTAGCCTTGCCTTAATCCTGATTGTTTTTTCCGCCCTGATGCATGCGTTGTGGAACCTGCTGGTCAAGCGCAGCCGGGACAAGACCGCCTTCATCTGGTGGATGTTCTGTTTTTCCGGAGCCATGTTCAACCTGACTCTGCTGTTCGTTCCCGAGCCGTTTCCGCCCCTTACCGGACGCATCCTGCTGCTGGGGCTGGCCGGTGCGTTCTGCTTCGTCGGCTATCACCTGTTTACCGGCCGCGCCTACCGCCAAGGCGACCTCTCCCTGACCTATCCCCTGGCCCAGACCTCGATGGTCTATGTCCCCGTCTGGGGGATCGTGTTGCTTGGGGAGCGGCTGTCCCTGCTGGGGGCGGCGGGAATTCTGCTGATCATTTTCGGCGCCTACTGCATCCAGCTGCGCGCCTTGTCACTTTCCGAAATGCTGCGCCCCTTTCGCAGCCTGAGCGATGTTTCCGTGCAGGCGGCTCTGGCCGCCGGTTTTGTCTACTCGGTCGGATCGGTGATCGACAAGACCGGGGTCATGGATTACCATCCCCTCTATTTCACCTACCTGCTGGTCATGTTCATGTTCGCGATCATGTCCTGCAACCTGCTGCGTCCGTCCCAACGTGGTCGCATCGCCACCGAATGGCAGCACAGTTTGCCTCTGGTGCTTCTTTCAGGGCCCATCATGATGGGGTCGTTTATTTCCTTTCGCTACGCCCTTAAGATGGCACCCTTGAGCTACGCGGTGCCGGTGCGCCAGGTCAGCCTGCTGATCGGGGTGCTGATCGGGGTGCTGTTTCTCAGCGAAACCTGCGGCCGTATTCGCATTCTGGCCGCCCTGCTGATTCTGGCCGGGGTCTTTCTGGTGCGTCTCGGCTGACCCGAAGCCGTTGCCATAAAGGATTTGCCGGTCCTGCCTCCAGCCGGTATGATGGAGCGACCGTATTCATGTTCTGAAAGGGATGTCCGATGAAAAATCTGGCGAATTTCTTTTTCGAAGTCGGCATGCTCAAGCGCACCCCCCGCACCGGCTTCCAGTTTCTTGGCAGCGGCGCCGAGTCGGTGGCCGAACATTCCTTCCGCACCGCAGTGATCGGGTATACCCTGGCCATGACCGACGGCCAGGTCGACGTCGGCCGGGTTCTTCAGCTCTGCCTGTTTCACGACATTCCCGAGGCCCGCACCGGCGACCTTAATTACGTCAATAAAAAATATGTCAAGGTTGCCGAACGGCAGGCGGTCGACGATCTGGCCAAAACGCTCCCTTTCGGCGGGGAATATCGACGGACCATGGACGAGTTCGCCGCGGCCGACAGCCGTGAGGCCCTGCTCGCCCACGATGCCGATCAATTGGAAATGATCCTGGCGCTCAAGGAATACAAGGATCTGGGCAACCGCTACGCCGACGAATGGTACCCGTTTGCCGTGCGCCGGCTGAAAACCGACCTGGCCAGGCAATTGGCGGAAACCATCTGGAGCACCGATTCGACCCGCTGGTGGTTCGATGAGGACGAAGAATGGTGGGTCAAGGGCAAGCGGGATGAATAACCCCCCCTCGTCCCATTAATCAAGCCGTTTCCGAGGGGGTATACGGCGTTGACAGGGGGGGGGGAAAGTTTTAAACTTCGAAATTCTTCTACCCACTCTGAGGCGCTTTGGCGCCGACGCATTCCGATAGCGAAGGAGCACCCATGAAGGTTCTCATTACTGATGAAATTTCCCAGGAAGGCCTGCAGCCCCTCCTTGACGACCCGCGCATTAATCTCGACGTCAGGCTCAATCTTCCGGTTCAGGAACTCTACAACATTCTCGGCGGCTACGATGCCCTGATCACCCGCAGCGGGACTCGTGTCGATGCGTCCCTGCTCGAGCATTCGGGAAATCTCAAGATCATCGCTCGCGCCGGGGTCGGCATCGACAACGTCGATGTGCCGTGCGCCAGCAAAAAAGGCATCATCGTTGTCAATGCCCCCTTCGGCAATGTCAACTCGGCGGCCGAGCACACCATGGCGATTCTCCTCTCCCTCTGCCGCAAGGTGACCATCGCCAACGCTTCGCTCAAGAGCGGCGAGTGGAAGCGTGCTCCATTCACCGGCTACGAACTGAAGGGAAAGACCGTCGGCATCATCGGCCTGGGCAAGGTCGGTGGCCGAGTGGCCCTGCGCTGCCGCGCCTTCGAGGCCAATGTGCTGGCCTGTGACCCCTATATTTCGGAAAAACGCGCCGAAGATCACGGCGTCAAGCTGGTGCCTCTCGAAGACATCATCCGCTATGCCGACATCATCACCGTGCACACTCCGCTCAACGAAGAGACCACCGACATGATCCGCAGCGAACACTTCGCCGGCATGAAGGATGGGGTGATCATCGTCAATTGCGCCCGTGGCGGCATCATCAGCGAAGCGGCCATGCTCGAAGCCTTGGAAAGCGGCAAGGTCACCGGCGCTGCCTTTGACGTATGGAGCGAAGAGCCGCCGGCCACCGAGGTGCTCAAGAAGCTCATCGCCCATCCGCGCATGGTGGTCACCCCCCATCTCGGGGCCAACACTTTCGAGGCGCAGAAAAACGTGGCGGTGGACGTC
>MHXM01000022.1:13522-15720 GCA_001825565.1 Desulfuromonadaceae bacterium GWC2_58_13 | reverse complement strand
GTGCCGCTTTGGCGTTAAAATGCCGGCATTGGTTTATCTGACGACGCAGACGGCATAATCGACTCGAACACAAGAAAGCCCGCATTCGCGGGCTTTCTTGTGTCTACCGAGGTAAAAACCAACTACACCTTACCCAGCAGCCGGACAAAATCCTCCGGCATTTCGGTTTCAAAGGTCATTTGCTTTTTGCTGAAAGGGTGGATGAACGAAATCGATTGGGCATGGAGGGCGAGCCGTTTAGATATCAGGTCCCCATCCCCGTATTTTCTGTCCCCCACAACGGGATGGCCTTTTTCCGCAAAATGCACCCGAATCTGGTGCTTGCGGCCGGTGAGGAGATGGATCTCCACCAGACTTAATCCTTTGGCCTCTTTCAATACGGCGTATTCCGTAAGAGAAAGTTTTCCCCTGGCGGGGTCAAGGGTCGAATAGACCCGCTGGGCGGAATTCTCGGCCAGATAGGTGGAGATCGTTCCTTCTTTGGGGGTCAGGCATCCGTGCACGATGGCCAGGTAGCGCTTGTCGGTATGTTCCCAATTCTCCTGCAAAAATTTCTTGGCCTGTTCGCTTTTGGCAAAAATCAGTATCCCCGACGTGTCCTGATCCAGTCGATGGACCACATACACCCGGTTGCGTGATTTTGGATCGCCCTTGCGGACATAATCATTGAGCAGATAGTGGGCCGTTCTCGACTTGTCCCGATCGGTGCCGACGGTCAGCAGCCCGGACGGCTTGACCACCACGAGGATGTCCTTGTCCTCGTGCAAAATGGGCAACCCTCGCGGCTGATGCTTTCTGGGCGGCCGTTTTTCCGTGAATCGATTTTCCAATGGGGATCCGCCTTTCCCCGGTCGGTTTTTCCGCTCCGGACGGTCAGTGTATATCCAGGGCGCGAAAATGGGATAATTAAATTTTTTGAGGTGGAAATTTTCTTGCGGGCGGAAGCGAACTGCTTGAAAAAAATCAAGTCGGAGGATAACGTTGGTTTGGCCGTATTTTATTTCATATGGAAAATGGAGGGAGTTATGCAGAAAGTCATCTATCTTTTCGCCGTTTTGCCGCTTTTTATTCTGGTCGGCGGCAACGCCTTGGCGGATCGCCTGGTCAGAGAAAAAATCGGTCCGAATATCTACAAGTCATATCGGGTCCAGGACCCCGAGGTCAAGCCTGCCGTTAACTGGCGGGTGAAAACCACCAACACAACCTCTGGTTCGGATACCAGGGTCCGAAAAGAGATTCTGCACGAGACGGTCTGCTATGATTATGAGCCCGGGAGCATCATTTTTCGAAACTGCCGCCAGGCCGCAAAAGAACTCTTTGAGCAGAAATGCGAGAGTCTCGACAAAAAGTATCGCGAAACAAAAAAGCCCTACGACAAGGTCTATCGGGCGGACCGGGATATGTTCTGCCGGTCCGCGGGCAGTTTCAGCCCCTGATGATCGAAAGATGTATTTTCAGGTTCTCGTATGACAGCAAGGGGAGGCAGAAGACCAAGGGGGATACGATCCCGGTCTCCCGGGTCGCGGGATCAGACCCTGGGGCTTGCTCTCAGTGAGAACAAGCCCCTCGGCATTTTTTCTGGTCAGGGGCCGTTAGTGATCGACGCCGATAAGGACACTGGACGCTTTAATTATCGCGTAGGCTGTTTTTCCTTCCGCGAGGCCCATGGATTCGACGGCCTCTTTGGTTACGACGGAGGTGATCTGATCCCCTCCGGGTAGGGCGATAACCACTTCCGCATTGACAGCACCGAGGATGATTTTCGTCACTGTTCCCTTGAGAGTGTTACGCGCGCTGAGTTTCATGCTGAGCTCCTTTGGTCCGGGTTATTAATGTTCTTGATCCGATTTTAACAAGAATTCCGTCATGAGCAATGACTAGAAGAACTCCGCCAGGACCTGGATTCGACTGTTCAGCGGACGATGAAACCGTATTGTTGCAAGATCTGGCGTGCTTCTTCGGTCATGAGGAATTCGTAGAAGGCGACCGCTTCGGGATTTTCCGCGCCTTCGACGGTGAGGCTGATGGGATAGATGACTTCATCGTAAAGGGTTTGCGGCACTTCCAGCAGAATAACCGAGTCCTTTGCCAGCAGGGCATCGGTCTTGTAGACGAAGGCTCCGTCGGTTTCACCACGGTCGGCGTAGATCAATGCCTGGCGCACGTCCTTGGCCATCACCAGTTTGCCCTGCATCCGA
>MHXM01000022.1:0-13505 GCA_001825565.1 Desulfuromonadaceae bacterium GWC2_58_13 | reverse complement strand
CTTGAGGGCCTGCTCGGCATATTGGCCGGCCGGCACGCTTTTCGGACTGCCAATGGCGATGTGCTGGAGTCCGGCGACATCCGCGAGCGTGGCGATCGCCAGTTTTTTGTTTCCGACGAAAACGAGAGAATTGGAGGCAAAAGGTCGGATATTCGCGGCCAGGATGTGTTTACTCTCCACCAGATAGTCCATCCACTTGGAGTTGGCGGAGATGAAGATGTCCGCTGGCGCCCCTTGTTCGATCTGTTTGGCAAGCGAGCCCGAAGAGCCGAAATTGGGCAGGAAGTTGACGTCTTCGACATTTTTCCCATGAGTGGCGATGAGCTCCTTGACCGCATCGGTCAAGCTTGCCGCCACCGAAAGGTGGACCTCGGCGGCAAAAACAGGCGAACCAAGAAAAAAAGAAAGCAGTAGCGCAATCAGCAGCGTACGCATAAAGGATTCCTTTCTGAACAAACAGGGAATATTTGGGGTGGCTATCCTAGCCGAAGGAGGGGTGTTGCCGACGTTTTTGGCGGGAAGCATCCCTTGACAACGACACGATGATGGCATATCGTTACTATCATGTCAAAAGAAAATTTCGTTCTCCAGAATACCATTCGCAAGGCCCGCGAAGAACGGAGCTGGTCGCAGCAGGAACTGGCCGAGCGGGCCGGGCTGTCGCGCACCGGCATCAGCGCTATTGAGGCCGGCCGTCTGGTCCCTTCGACCGCTGCCGCCCTGGCGCTGTCGGCAGCGTTTGGTTGCCGGGTCGAAGACCTCTTTGCCCTGGCGGGCAACGAAACCGCCGAATGGGTTTGGCCGCCGCCCCAACAGCCGTGCCGCTACTGGCGGGCGCTGGTCGGTTCCCGTCAATTGATCTACCCGGTCGAATCAAGTCCGCTCGGGACGGTTCCCCACGACGGTGTCTGGCGCGATGGCCAGTTTCATGACCACCCTTTTGCCGAGCCGGTGCGTACCCTGGTGGTGGCATGCTGCGACCCGGCCGTGGGGCTTCTGGCCAGCGAGTATGCTCGACAGACCCCGTTTCGCATGCTGGTGCTGTCGCGGGCCAGTCGCGCTGCGCTTGAACTTCTGGCCGCAGGGCTGGTGCATGCGGCCGGATTGCACCTGGGAGGAGGCCTGCATCCCGACGGGAATAAAACGGCGGCCTCCGAACTCCTTGGATCCGACTACCAACTTTTGCGAATCACGGATTGGGAAGAGGGGCTGGCCCTGGCTCCGGGCCTGGCGGCCATGGGCGTGGGTTCCATCATGCGGTCCGACTTGCGCTGGATCGGCCGGCAGCCTGGCTCGGGGGCCAGTCAGGTACTCGACGAACTCTCCGAAGGGCGGCTCTCACCCGTGCACATTGCTCGTGATCACCGTAGCGTGGCCCAGACGATCCGGAGCGGCTTGGCTCAGGCGGGCGTTTCGGTACGCTTGGTTTGCGAGGAGGAAGGTGTCGATTTTGTTGCCATCCGCCATGAGGCCTACGATCTCTGCATCCCCGAGTCTACCCAGCAGGACCCCCGCGTTCGCGCCCTGACCGAGGTGGTTCGATCCTCCTCCTACCGCAACTTGCTCTCGAAACTTCCCGGCTATGACAGCCGAAAAACGGGCGAAGCCGAAGGGATCAAGCGCCGCTGACTCCCTTTCATGAAAACCTGCCCCAAACGAACCAATCCCCCGGCATTACCTTGAACATTGGCTAAGAAACTCCGACCAGGCCGTCCAGTAAGCCTCCCCGCCGGCTTCGTAGGTATTATTGTGATCGGCGCCGGGAATGAGGTGCCAGATTTTGGGCTCATTGGCGGTATCGAAGAGTTGGCGGGCCATGGCGGGGGGAACAATGCTGTCCCGGTCACCCTGGAAAATCACCAGCGGCACCCGGATCTGGGCGATCTTGGCCAGGTTGTCGTAGCGGGCGTCGAGCAGCCAACCCAGGGCCAGATAGAGGATCGGGTTGTGGTGGCGGCCCATGGCGGCGATGGAGGTAAAGGGCGTTTCGAGGATCAACCCGGCTGGCGGATGTTCGAGGGCCAGTTGGACGGCGATCGCCGCTCCCAGCGAGCGACCGAAATAAATGATCTTCTGTTGGGACCACCCTCGATTTTTCAGCCAGGCGAGGGCGCCCCTGGCGTCGCTATAGGTGCCGGCCTCGCTGGCTTTGCCGTCGCTGTTGCCATAGCCCCGGTAGTCGAAGATGAAAACGCTGACGCCGAGGCGGCGCAATTGCCGCAAGTTGTCGAGCCGGTGCGAAATGTTGCCGGCGTTGCCATGGCAAAAAAGAATCAGCGGACGGTCGGGCTCCCCGGGGAGATACCAGCCGTGCAGCCTGGTGCCGTCGACGGCGGCAAAACTGACCTCCTCGTAGGTCAACTCGAACAGGGCGGGGGTGGCCACCAGCGAGCGGTCGGGAAAGTAGATGAAATGATGTTCCATGGCGCTTTCGCTTCCAGGCGCGAAGAACAGCACGCCCACCAGCAGAATCAACGACAATTTCCGACGAAAACCCATCGTGATTTCCCGTCCGGGCGGAGAATGGATTAAACTATAGCAGCATAACGGGGAACTCGCCGGCCTGGCAAGGTTTAAAAGAGGTGGAAAATCAGCCATTGACATAAAAGCCCACGTCTTTAGACGTGGGCTTTTATGTCAATGGCTGATCCTCAAGCGGTTATTGATAAAAAACTAGGAAAGCGTGCAGCTGAAATCCCCGTTGGTCGAAGCCGGCGCGTGATACCGCAGGCGGATCGTGGTTCCTTCGGGCGGGACCATGGCCAATTTCACCCGGAAGGGCAGTTCGATAACCCCCTTGCGATTGGAAGACAGCCCGGGAACCCTGACCATTTCCCGAACCAGAAGCGTCCCGTCCGACCCGCAGACGGCGAGGTCCACATGGCCGGGCAATTGGATTTTATGCATCCGTTTAATCCGGCCGGAAACCACCAGCCCATCGACTTTTTGATAGGCCCGCGCCGCGAGGATCGTCACCGAACCTCCGGGAACCGAAACGGTTGGATAATCTCGGCGATTGCCGGTTGTCGCGGCACACCCGGAAAGCGCCAGCGCCAGGAGGGAAAAGAGCACAATCTGAATTATTTTCATTGGGTTGTCTCCTTGGGTTGGTGGTCCGATGGTTTTTTCCCCAGCGCCAGAAAGAGCGCCGGCAGCACGAACAGGGTCAGCAGGGTCGAGGTCAGCACCCCGCCGATGACCACCGTGGCCAGCGGCCGCTGCACCTCGGCGCCGACCCCGACCGACAGCGCCATCGGCAGAAAACCGGCGGCGTCGGTGATGGCGGTGGCGAGCACCGGCATCAGCCGCTGGCGGCCAGCCTCGGTGACCGCCTCAACCAGTGAACGGCCCTCGTCGAGAGCGCCGCGGATGGCGGCCACCAAAACCTGGCCGTTGAGCACGGCTATGCCCGACAGGGCGATGAAGCCGACTGCCGCGCTCACCGAGAAGGGGATGCCGCGCAGCCAGAGGGCCAGGACCCCGCCGATGGCGGCGAAGGGGATGCCGGTGTAGATGATCAGCACGTCGCGCAGGCGTTTCAGACTGAAGTATAGCAGAAAGAAGATCAGTGCCAGGGTCAGCGGCACCACCAGCATCAGCCGCTGTTGCGAACGCTCCAGGTTTTCAAACTGGCCGCCCCACTCGATGAGATAACCTTCTGGCAGCTTGACCTCGGCGGCGATGGCCTCTTTCGCTTCGGCGACGAAGGAGGCGATATCCCGCTCGCGTACGTTGGCCTGTACTTTGATCAGCCGCTTGCCCCATTCGCGGTTGATGGTCGAAGGGCGTTCCACCTCGCTCAGCTCGGCCAGGCTGGAAAGGGGGAGGATGGCGCCGGCGCGGGTCGGAATCAGGGTCGCGCCCAGGGTCGCCACATCGCGGCGCTGGGCTTCGGGGAGGCGTACCACCAGGGGAAAGGCCCGCTCCCCCTCGAACACCTCGCCAACCCTGGTGGAGCCGACCGCCGCCACCAGGTCGAGCACATCCCTGGCGGGGACGCCGAAGCGGGCGAGCTGTTGCTGGTCGACCTTGACCTGCAGGGTCGGCTGGCCGGTGATCTGCTCGACCGAGACATCCGCC
The DNA here is from genome assembly GCA_001825565.1 of Desulfuromonadaceae bacterium GWC2_58_13. Classification (GTDB taxonomy): domain Bacteria; phylum Desulfobacterota; class Desulfuromonadia; order Desulfuromonadales; family Trichloromonadaceae; genus Trichloromonas. Next base: position 9,425 of record MHXM01000022.1, on the reverse strand, counting down.
GCCCCGGGCACCTTGAGCAACAGGTGCTCGACCTGGTCGCCCAGAGCCACCAGGTTGTCGAAATCGTCGCCATAGATCTTGATGCCGACGTCGGCGCGGATCCCCGAGAGCATCTCGTTGACCCGCAATTCGATGGGCTGGGTCAGCACGGTGCGGATGCCGGGCAGCCCGTGCAGGGCGGCTTCGACCCGGGCGGTCAGTTCGGTCTGGCTGGCGGCGCGGGTCCACTGGTCGCGCGGGTGCAGGGCCATGAAGATGTCGGTCAGCTCGGTCCCCATCGGGTCGGTGGCCACCTCGGCGCTGCCGATGCGGCTCCAGACCGCCTTGATTTCATCGGGGAATCGTTCCAGCAGCAACTGTTCCAGCCGGGTGTTGTAGGCCACCGACTCGTCAATGGAAACCCCGGCCAGACGCACCACGCTGGCCACCAGCGATCCCTCGCTCATGCGCGGCAGAAATTCGCCGCCGAGGCGAAAACCGAGAAAGGTGGCGCCGGCCAGCAGCACCGTCACCAGGCTCAGCAAGGCCAGCCGGTGATGCAGCACCGGCCGCAGCAGGCCGAGGTAGAGATCCTTCAGCCACAGGCTGAGGCGGGCTTCCTTCTCTCTCGGTCGTTGTGGCAGGAACCGCCAGGAGAGGATCGGGTTGAGCAGGACCGCCACCAGCAGGGCGCCGACCATGGCGAAGATGAAGGTCCAGGCCATCGGCTTGAACATTTTTCCCTCGACCCCCTGCAGGGTCAGCACCGGCAGAAAAACCAGGATGATGATCCCCATGCCGAAGACGATGGGCCGCACCACCTCCTTGCTTGATGCGGCGATGCTGGCCAGCCGCTCCTCGCCGCTAAGGGGCCGGCCGAGTTCCAGCTGGCGCTGGGTCAGCCGGCGCAGGTTGGCTTCGGTCATCACCACCGAGCCGTCGACCAGGATGCCGAAATCGATCGCCCCAAGCGACAGCAGGCTGGCGGCGATGGCCATTTCGTGCATGCCGAGGACGGCGAACAACACCGCCATGGGGATGGCGGCGGCGACGATCAGTCCGGCCCGCAGGTTACCGAGCAGCAGGAAGAGCACGGCGATGACCAGGATCGCCCCGGCGATCAAATTATGCTTGACCGTGTCGATGACCTGCTCCACCAGCTCGGTGCGGTCGTAGACCGGTTCGATGATCACGTCCGCCGGCAGGGCGCCGCGCACCGCTTCCAGCCGTTCCTTGAGGGCGGTGGTCACCGCCCGGCTGTTCTCTCCCATGAGCATGAAGCCCAGGCCCAGCACCACCTCGCCCTTCCCCTGGGCCGAGACGGCGCCGCGGCGCAGTTCGTGGCCGATGCGCACCTCGGCCACGTCACGGATACGTACCGGCACCCCTTCATAGGCGGCGATCACGATGCCGCCGATTTCGGCCGGACTCGCCACCCGGCCGATGCCGTGCACCAGCAGGGTCTGGCCGCCGGCGGTGACCTGGCCGCCGCCGACGTTGGCATTGTTTTCCTGCAGGGCAGTGAAGATATCGTGGAAAGTCAGATCGTATTTGATCAGCGCCTCGGGGGCGACGATGACTTGGTACTGACGCTCAAGGCCGCCCCAGGAATTGACCTCGGCCACCCCGGCCGCCTTGCGTAGCTCGGGTTTGACCACCCAGTCGTGCAGCACCCGCAGTTCGTCGAGAGTGCGGTCGGGGTTGCTTGATCGCAGCACGTAGTGAAAGACTTCGCCGAGGCCGGTGGAAATCGGCCCCAACTCCGGCCGTTCGATTCCAGCGGGGAGCTCGACGCTGGCCAGCCGTTCCATGATCAACTGGCGCGAATCGTAGATCGGCATGGCGTCGGTGAAGGTCGCCACCACCTGGGAGAGGCCGAACTTGGAGATCGAGCGCACGTTTTCCAGCCCCGGCAGACCGGAGACGGCCAGCTCCACCGGCAGGGTGAGCTGTTTCTCGATCTCTTCCGGACCCAGATTGGGAGCGACGGTGTTGATCTGCACCTGCACCGGGGTGGTGTCGGGAAAGGCGTCGATGGGGAGCCGGGTCAGCGCCCAGACCCCGGTCGCCAGCGCCACCGCGAACAGCAGCACCGTCAGCAGGCGGTTTTTCAGGGATAGGTCGATCAGATGTTCCAGCATTGTGGAATCTCCGTAAGAAAATGACAAGGGGCAGACCTGCGTGTCTGCCCAGGTTTTTTGCACATCCGAGAGCAGAAAAATCCTCGGATGGCTAAGCAAAAATTTCGACCTGCATGGCCTGGTGGTTTTACGGGGGCGAAGGCCTACATCAGGTAGGTCGAAGTCCCGAAAAACCACCGAAACGCCGCAGGGCGGAATTTTTGCGCCGCCATTAATGATCCGCGCAGGAGGCGCCGAGGCTCGACTTGAGAATTTCCGATTTGAGGGCGAACCCCTGGCCGCTGACCACCCGGTCGCTGGCGGCAATACCCCGGCTGATCGCCACCGTGCCCTGATCCCGGCGGCCGGCTTCGACCCGGCGCAGCTCGAACAGATCCGGTTCCAGGGCGACGAAGACGTAAGCCGCGCCGTCGATGATCTGCAGGGCATCGCTTGGGACCGCCAGGGCCTCCCCGCCGAGCTCGTTGACCAGCTGCACCTCGCCGAACAGACCTCCTTTGAGCAGGCCGCTTTCGTTGGAAATTTCAGCCATTGCCTTGAGCTGGCGGGTTTTTTCATCGAGGCCGGGCGCAACCCAGAAGATCGTGCCGGGGAAGGCGCGCCCCGGCAGGCCCGAGAAGGTGGCGCTCACTGCGGCGCCGGGATGGACTTCGAGCAGGCGGGTTTCCGGAACCGACAGTTCGACCCACAGGGTGGACAGGTCGGCCAGCGTGAACAGGGCCGAACCGGAACTCACCGCTTCGCCGGTGACGGCGCTGCGTTCCACCAGGGTGCCGGCAAAGGGAGCCCGGATCGGCAGGGTCGAGCCGGCCGCCTGCAGGTCCTGGCGGGCGATGCCGTAGTCGAGCAGCTGCTGGCGGAGCTGGGCGACGGCGCTCTTCGCCTGGGACCGTTCGGCATCGGCCTGCTGGAATTCCTGTCGCGAACTGATGCCGCGCCCGAGCAGCTCCTGCTCCCGCAGATAGATCTCTTCGGCCAGTACCGCCCGGCTCTGGGCCGATTGCAGGGAGGCGCGCAGGGAGGCGATCTCCGGGGTGGCGATCTCGGCCAGCACCTGGCCCGGCTCGACCTTCGCGCCGAGCTCGGCGTGGACCTGCTTCACCACTCCCGGCACCAGGGTCGACAGGCGGGCCAGCCGATTGCGGTTGAAGACCACCTGGCCGGGGAGGGCGGCGCCCCGGTCGACGGCAGGCTGGGGAATACTGGCCGTGATGCCGATCCGTTCGGCGGCATCGGCCGCGGCCAGCCGGACCTTGAGCCCTTGGCCCGGTTGCAGGTCGGCCATCAACTGGGGCTGACAGAGGGCGTCCTCGGCTTCGGGGATGCCGTGTTCGGGGCAGTCGCCTTCGATGGGCCGGTGATCGTGGCCGGCGTGGTCGTCGACCTTGGCCTTTTCGTCGCCGTGACCGGCATGGTCATCCCGGTCGGCTTCGTGTTTCGCCTCGTCGGGGAACAGCTCGTCGAGATCGGTTTTGGGGGTAGCGTGATCGTGGCCCGCATGGGGGTCGGATGTTTCCTCCCCGGGGCCGGCATGATCATAATCATCCTGGGCTTGGGTGGCGGCGGCGGTGGCGATCGGAGTTCCGGCGCCGGTATAGGCCCGGAAGCCGAGGACGAGGGCAAGGACGGTCAGGGCGGGGACCGCCCAACGGAGGTGATGGCGAACGATCATGACGGAGTATTCTCCTTTATTTGAGCAGAATTGAAGGCGATTCCGGGGAGGGCGCGGCCGAGCAGGCGCTCCAGTTCGGCGACCGCCTGGTGGAAGCCGGCCAGCGCCGCCAGATGGCTCTGGCGGGTCTCGATCAGGGTGCGCTGGGCATCGAGCACGTCGAGCAGGGCGAACTTGCCGGCCCGGTAGCCGTATTCGGCGGCGCTCAGGGCTTCCTCGGCGGCCGGCAGCACCCGGTCGCGCAGGGCTTCGGCCTCCTCGTGGGCGGCGCTCATCCGGCGCCAGGCTTCGACCAGAGCGGCCCTGGCCTGCAGGGCGGCGTTGCGCTGTTCGGCCCGGACCTGTTCCCGCCGGCTGCGGGCGGCGGCCACCGCTCCCTGGTTGCGGTCGAACAGGGGGAGAGGGATGCTCAGGCCGGCGACCAGCGCGTGGTCGTCGGTGTCCTGGAAATGGCGGATGCCGATGCCCAGTTCGAGATCGGGGAGCCGACGGGACTCTTCCAGGGCGAGGGCCTCCTCCCGTTGCTGCCCCTGGGCCTCCCACTGGACCAGTTGCGGACTTTGGGCGAGCAACGGTTCCAGCTCGGCCAGGGCGGGGAGGTGGGGCAGCCGGTTCAGTTCCCCGGCGACCGGCCCGACCTCGATCCGGCCGTCGAGCAGGGCGGCCAGATTCTGTCGCTGTGCCGCCAGGATGTGCGCTTCCCTGGCCCGGGCGATTTCGAGTTCGGCGACCAGGATGCGGGCCCGGAGCTTTTCGGTGGCCGGGGCCTTGCCCGCGTCGATCCGCTCTTCCACCCTGGCCTGCCCCCGGCGGGCCAGGTCGGCCAGCTCGTCGGCCAGCTGCAACCGCGCCTGAGCGCTCAGCACGGCGATGAACCGGCCGGTGGTGCGGGCCCGCAGGTCGACACGGGCGATCTCGCCGTGGTTGCGGGCCAGGGCCGTTTCGGCTTCGGCGGCTCGGCGGCGGTGGTTCCGTTTGCCGCCCAGTTCGATGGCCTGACGGATACTCAGGGTGGTTTCGGCGGCGGCGGTTCCCGAATATTCGCCGCTGCCGGCCAGGTTTTCCAGCTCCAGCTCCAAGGCGGGGTTGGGGCGCAGCCCGGCCTGCACCGTCTCGGCCTCGCGGGCCCGGACCTCCTCGGCGGCGGCCTCCAGTTCGGGATTGTGCGCCAGGGCCAGAGCCAGGGCGCGGTCGAGGGTGAGCGGCGGACCGGCGGCGGCCGGCATTTCGGCATAGACCGACGGATTATGGGCGAAGACGAGCAGCGTCCAGACGCAGATGAACATCATGCGTGGCATGGTTTGAAACTCCTGTTGTGGATAAAAATTGGGTATTCCCGGCGTGACCGGGGAGGTGCTTCAAAGGAAAAAAGAGAAGGGTCTCAATTCAGCAGAACAACGGATCTGAGGGCCGCGAGGGCCATGGGGGGCGGTAACTCGGCGACGCGAAGCCTGGCTGCGGGAAGATTGAAGGCGGTGAGGGTGCGCCGGGCCGGGGGCAGGAGACTCAGGGCCGAGGAGGGTGGCGGCGTCAGCTTGGACAACCGGGAGTCCTTGGCCTGACTGGACAGCAGGACGACGTCCTGACAGGTTTGTTCCCCGGAATTTTCGTTCAGTGTCGTTCGTTCCGGCGCGGTTGGCCGATCCCCGGCGGAGTCGCAGGAGACCTGGCAGTTGCCGGCCGGATTGAATTCGACGTGGCTGTGTCCGCTTTCGTTGACGCACCAGATGACGGCCCGGGCCAACCCGCCGCCGGCGAGCAGGTAGATTGCCACCAGCAGAGCGGCGAAAAAGCGATGGAATCCAGTGAAGGGCAAATCATGCTCCTGATTAAAAAGTTCGATTTATCTATACCCCGGAGGAAGGATTAAAGTCAAGGGGCCGGGGCGTTAAAGGGAACGGGGATCGAAGCCGATTCGCAACGCGCCCCAGTGTTTGCCGCCAACCATCAGGGGCATGGAAAGGTCGCAGAGAATTTCGCCGGTATCCCGCAGGTACGTCTGCAACAGCACTTCCCGGGTGTTGCGGGCGGCGCGGATGCCGGTGGGATCGTCGAAGAGCCGCTTGTCCCGGCTCCCCGCCAGGTCCTTCTCGGGGTCGCCGGTCAGCGGATGGGAGAACCGGCTGTTGTGGGTGGGAGCGTAACCGTTTTCGTCGACGCACAGGCCAAACGTAGCGCCGTCCACTTCGGCCACCAGCCGGTCGTACAGCGGCTGGAATTCCTTTTCGAGGCGGTCGTCGTAGGCGGTTTTGTACTTGGCGGGCGAAACGTTGGGCATCTGCCGGTAGTTGCGGTCGAAAATATTGACTCCCTCCTTTTGATAGCCGGCCAGCCGCTGTTCGAAATCCCTGGAGAACGCCCTGGCTTTTTCGATGATGAATTCGAGTTTGCCTTCTCCGACCCGGAAACCGGATACCAGTTCCTGCAACCTTTCGGTGGTGGATTTCAACTGCCGGGACGAGGTTTTGGCTTCGTCCATGGAGTGAGCCACTTCATCGCTGGTGGCGTGGATGGAGGTGACTTTGGCGTGAACTTCCTCGTTGGTGGCCGAGAGCTGTTCGATGGCAGCGGTGATCCCCTGGAGACGGTTGTCGTTGTCCTCGAACAGACCGACCATGTCGGCAAAACTCTGACGGGAGCTGTTGACCGCCTGTTCGGTGATTTTGGCGAAGGCGACGATTTCCTTGGTCTCTTTGAGGCTGCTCTGGATGTTGTTGAGAATCGAGCGGACCTTGTTTTCAATATCCTCGCTGGCGTTGCCGACCTGCTCGGCCAGGGTTTTGACCTCGTCGGCCACCACCGCGAAACCCTTGCCGGCCTGGCCGGCCCGGGCCGCCTCGATGGCGGCGTTCAGCGAGAGCAGTGAGGTCTGGAAGGAGATGCTGCGGATCAGCGCCACGATCTGCTGGATGTCCTTGGACTCGGTGTCGAGCACCTGGATGTTCTGGGCATAATGGGAGATTTTCCCGCCCATGGTGTCGAGGTTATTGCTGGCGTCGAGCAGATCCCGATAGGAGCGGCGGGCCATGTCGACGCTGTTCGAGGTGGAGGCGCAGACCCCCTGGGTGTTGTCGGAAATATTGTGATGGGCCGACTTCGACTCCTCGCTACTGACGAAAATTTCCTGGGCCAGGCAGTTTTGTTCGCGGGCATGGCCGGCGGCGTCCTCGACCTTTTTGGCCAGACCCACCGAATTGGTGGCGATGGCCACCCCCATCTGGCGAACGGCGAGGATGGTCTTGCGCAGTTTTCCCAGAAAGTGGTTGCAGTTGTTCACCAGTTCCCGGAACTCGTCGTGAGTGGTGGCCACCATGTCTTCCGACAGGTCGCCCTCTTTGCCGCCCATGCGGGCGAAATGATCGCGCAGTCGCCGGACCGGCAGGATGAACAGGTGTCGCAGAAAGCCGAAGGTGAACAGAAACGCGGCCACCAGGAGGCCGAAAATCACGTAATTTTTCAGCAATATCCGGTCAAGAAGGTCATTCAGGCGGGCGGCCGTTTCCGGGGCGGCTTGCGATCCGGTCAGGATCTGACGCATCTGGTCGAGGTCGAACCAGAGCAGCGCCAGGGCCAGGGCTGGCAGCAGCAGGAGAAACAGAAGATTCCCGCCGAGTTTGCGTGACAGGGTTTTAAAAAATGCTTTTTCCAGAGTCGCATAGAGTTCTTTGAACAGAGCCATGATGATCTCGGAGTTGAGGCTGATGGTCGCTGTGCGAGTGGTTTTTCATGATGATATCCGATGAGGCCCGAAAAAATCAAACACTGTTTTTGTTATATTGCGTAATTTAATTATGATTTTTTCAGTTAGCTTTCATCGGGAGGGATTCATCTCCACCAGAAACTCCCAGTATTTCATCGGCATGAAGTTTTTCTGCAGACGCGGGTTGATCCGTTCGGGGATGGCGATCCGGTCGAAAAAGGTGCGCCAGAGTTGCTGCCACTGATGCTCTTCGGCGGTGAAGACCGGAGTCGATGTCAGCCGCAGCTCGCCGATGACCCACTTCCCGCCGTCGAACAAGGCGCCGAGATCGCGGCGGACATCGTGGATCAGCCAGGGGCGGTCGCCGAGGCGGCGGGCGAAATGGCCGGCGAGAATGGCCAGGACATTGGCGTCGGGGCGCACCCGGGCATAGAAGACCCCGTCGACCGTTTCCTGGAAACGCAGCAGTCCCTTGAGCCGATGCCCTTCGTGCAGGGTGCGGCGGGCCCACTTGTGAACGCAGGCCACCGTCGCGTTCCCCAGGTGTTGGTCCAACTCCCGGTGCAGGGACCAACCGAGCTTGAGGTAAGCGTAAATCGCCATTTCTATCCCCGGTTGCTCGGCGAGAAAAGCGTAGCGGATGTGGCGGACGCTCTCTTCTCCCAGGCGGTCCGCCACGGCCCGGGTCAGGCGGGCGGCCAGGCCGGGATCGGTGGTCGACTCGAACACTTCGGCGAACAGATCGTCCTGAGCGAGGGGGTGGGATGAAATAATGATCGGCTCCTCGCGCCGGGCGAACAGGCGGTAGAGCAGGGTGAGCAAACCGGCGTAGCTGCCATCGTAACGGCAGATCATCACAGCTCTCCGCTGATGGCGGAAAAGAGTTCGAGTTGCTCGGTCCGTCGTTGTTCCGGTTCCGGCGGAGCCAGCAGGCGCTGCTTGAGGTCAACGGCCTGGACGTCGGCTTCGCCCATGTATTTGCCTCTGGCGGTGAGGAAATAGCGCGCCCGCTTGAGAACCACCCCCAGCCGTTTCAGTTCGTCGAATCCCAGGGAACCGACCCGGCGGGCCTTGAGAATGCGTTGGGCCGAACGCACCCCGAGCCCCGGCACCCGCAGCAGGGTCTGGTAGTCGGCCCGGTTGACCTCCACCGGAAACAGTTCGCGGTGGCGCAGCGCCCAGCAGGCCTTGGGGTCGAGCTGCAGGTCGAAATGGGGATTAGCCTCGTCGAGCAGCTCTTTGGCCTCGAAGCCGTAGAAACGCAGCAGCCAGTCGGCCTGGTAGAGCCGGTGTTCCCGCAGCAGCGGCGGCTGCAACAGGGCCGGCAGGCGGTTGTCGGCGCTGACCGGGACAAACGCCGAATAGTAGACCCGCTTCAGGTCCATTTTGCGATAGAGGGATTCGGAGAGACGCAGCACCTGCAAGTCGCTCTCCGGGCTGGCGCCGACGATCAGCTGGGTGCTCTGGCCGGCCGGGGCGAAAGCCGGCGCCTTACGATTCATTTTTCGCTCGCCGCGCCGCTCGGCGATCAGTCCGTGCATCTGTTGCATCGGTTGGAGAATCGCCTTGCGGTTTTTGTCCGGGGCGAGCAAGCGCAGGCTTTGTTCGCTGGGGAGTTCGATGTTGACGCTGAGGCGGTCGGCCAGGTGGCCGGCTGTCTCGATAAGCTTCGGATCGGCGCCGGGCACGACCTTCAGATGGATGTAGCCACCGAACCGGTGGGTCTCGCGAAGCAACCGGACCGTCTGCAGCAGTTGCTCCATGGTGTCGTCCGGGGTGCGCCAGACCCCGCTGCTGAGAAACAATCCTTCGATATAGTTGCGGCGGTAGAAGTTGATGGTCAGCTCGGCGATCTCGGCCGGGCTGAGGGTGGCGCGGGGGATATCGTTGCTGCGCCGGTTGACGCAGTAGGCGCAGTCGTAAACGCAGGCGT
>MHXM01000021.1:5729-7625 GCA_001825565.1 Desulfuromonadaceae bacterium GWC2_58_13 | reverse complement strand
GTCTGTCGGCAAGTTTCTGTTGCTCCGAACGGGGCTTGCGGCGGAGGGTCTGAAGGTGGAAACCCGGGAACATTGGCGTTGAATTTTTCATGGTGCATTATGCCATTTATAGCCAATATTTTCAGGTGTTTTTCCATGGCAAGAGTCCTTAAACTAGCGCCATTCGGGATGGGGGACAATATTAATGTTATTGCAAGGGTGAAGGTTTGAATCCCCTCTTTTTGAAAAAGGCAGACCAGTACCTTGGCTCAATATTAGTGAAGCTTTTGCCTGCCTCCGTGATGCTCAAGGGAGGTGTGCCCCTTTCTCCTCGATTTTTGCTTATACGTCCTGGCGGTATCGGTGATGCGGTTTTGCTATGCCCTGCCATTTGTACTATCAAATCCGTATATTCTGCGAGCCGCATTGACGTCTTGGCCGAGGTTCGCAATAGTTCAATTTTTAAGCTGTGTCCCGAAGTCGAAACGATCTATCGTTATGATCGACTGGGCGAGTTATCTTCTTGTATGAAGAACTTTTACGATGTTGTGATCGACACCGAACAGTGGCATCGTCTTTCCGCGGTGGTGTCGCGTTTGGTACGTGCCGATCTTAGGGTTGGATTTGCAACCAACGAACGTCGCCGGATGTTTCATCAGCAGGTGCGTTATAGCCATGATGATTACGAGGCCGCATGTTTTTTTCGTTTGCTCGATTTCATTGAGGTGAAGCAAAGAGCGGTCCCTTCATCTTGTCTGGTTGTCCCTAAAGAAGTTCGGCGCCTAGTCGGCGATCTTGTGCCGGCTGGTCAGAATCGATTGGTTGTTTTTTTCCCTGGGGCAAGTATTGCTGAGCGGCGTTGGGGATTGGAGAAGTTCAGGGCATTAGCGGGACGGCTTGCCCACAACGGGTTCTCTGTTGTTGTGGTTGGGGGGCGGGAGGATCAAGCTGCGGGCGAATTTATAGCAGGGGGAGGGGATGCCCTGAATCGTGCCGGCCAGACCACCCTCGTCGAATCTGCCGCAATCATCGACCAGTCCTCCCTGCTTGTCAGTGGTGACTCAGGTATCCTTCACGTCGGTGTCGGACTTGGAAAGCCCACTGTCTCTCTCTTTGGTCCGGGAATTGCCCAAAAATGGGCGCCCCGAGGAGAGAATCACATCGTTATCAACAAGAAACTTACTTGTTCCCCTTGTACTAAATTCGGCTCCACTCCGAAATGCCCGATTGACGCAAAATGCATGAAAGATATCTCTATCGATGAAGTCTTTGAGGCCGTCATGGCTCTCCTGGAAAGAACCCAAGATCAAAAGGCCAACTAATGCCTCCAATTTACTTTCTTCTCCTTGGATTCTCCTTTATTCTTGGCACCTGCATTGGATCTTTCCTTAACGTCTGTATTTATCGCATCCCCGTAGGCGAATCGATCATCTCTCCCCCGTCACGTTGCCCAGGCTGTGGTGCCGGAATTCGCTGGTATCAGAATATACCAATTGTTAGTTGGATTGTATTGCGGGGAAAATGTGCCACGTGCAAAACGGGCATCTCCATCCGTTACCCTCTTGTTGAAGCTTTGACCGGCGGGCTGTTCCTCCTGGTTTTTCACACTTTCGGCATCAGTTGGCCGACCTTGGTTTTCTGGGTATTTATGGCCATGTTGGTGGTGATCACCTTTATCGACCTGGATCACCAGATCATTCCAGATGTCATCAGTCTGCCTGGAATTGTGATAGGTTTCGCCTGCTCATTTCTGCTCCCTTGGATCACTTGGACGGATTCACTTTATGGCATCCTTCTTGGTGGGGGAAGCCTGTTTCTTGTCGCGGCTGGATATGAACTGTTGACCAGGAAAGAGGGGATGGGCGGGGGGGATGTCAAATTCTTGGCCATGTTGGGGGCGTTTCTGGGCTGGAAAGC
>MHXM01000021.1:0-5713 GCA_001825565.1 Desulfuromonadaceae bacterium GWC2_58_13 | reverse complement strand
TTTATCAGTTCGCTTCTCGGGACAATGGTTGGGGTGCCTCTGATGTTGATCAAGGGAGCCGACCGTAAACTGGCAATCCCCTTTGGCCCATTTTTGGCTGTTGGTGCGGTCATCTGGCTGTTCTGGGGGGGGATGTTGCTCTCTTGGTATCTCGGGTTTTTCAGGTAATGGGAGTTTCAACTCACCCTTGATTTGGTGTTTTTCTTAAAATAATGTTCATTGAGCATTATTTTAAGGCCTATATCTGGGGTTGATGCCGGATTGAAGACTCAGCATGTTGTGTGAATGGGCAAAATATTGCGGAATTACGTGGGTTTTGCATATGCTATTTAGATTTATATGTCTTGACTGTATTTATAATTTACATATAATTATACGTAATTTGCTAAATTTTTAATAAACGGGATTTCGTGAAATGATACAAAATCGTGTTAAAGAGATCCGTGAAAATATGCTGATGAGCAAGGCCGAGTTGGCTCGAAAAGCGGGGGTTTCGCCTCTGACGGTGGATCGTGTCGAAAAGGGCGAGGCTTGTCGAATGGTCACGATGCGGAAGATTATTCTCGCTCTGGGGTTGAAGTTGTCGGATCGGGATAAAGTTTTTCCCGACCAGGGCCAGTAGATGGCACATGCTTTGCTCTATGATCGGATCAGGTCGCGGGTTGGGGTTTTAAATCATTCATTCTTGAGTCAGGGTCTTTAGATGCTAATCAAAGCTAAAAAAGACGTCGTCGGCATCGATATCGGGTCAAGCTCGATAAAACTGGTCCAGTTGCGACAAGCCAAGGGTGGTTATCAACTGATGACCCTTGGCGTTGCGCCTTTGCCTCCAGAGGCCATTGTCGATAATGCCATTATGGATTCCGGTTCGGTGGTGGAAGTTGTTCGTAACCTGGTGGAAAGCCATAAGGTCAAGACAAAAAATGCCGCGACTTCGGTATCTGGCCATTCGGTAATTATCCGTAAGATCCAGTTACCGATCATGACCGAGGAGGAGATGGAGGCATCCATTCAGTGGGAAGCCGAACAGTACATCCCCTTCGAAATTTCAGAAGTGAATCTTGATTTTCAGATTCTCGGACCGGATGCCCGTGACCCGTCCCAGATGAACGTGATCCTGGTGGCGGCAAAAAAAGAATTCGTCAACGACCATGTGGCGGTGTTCAGGGAGTGTGGCATGAACCCCGTCGTCATGGATATTGACTGTTTCGCCATCGAAAATGCGTTCGAGGCGAACTATGGATTTGAAGAAGATGAAATCGTTGCTCTGATCAACATGGGGGCCGCCGCGATGAACGTCAATGTTCTCAAGGGTGGCAAGTCTGTTTTTACCCGGGATATCCAGGTTGGTGGCAACATGTACAACGAGGAAATTCAGAAGCGTCTCGGGCTCAGTGGCGAAGACGCCGAGGAAGTCAAACTCGGTGGCGAAATTGAAGATATTGACGCCGCGGCCGTAATGGCCGTAATCAACGATGCGACCGAAAGTCTTGCCCAGGAGGTACAGCGGTCTTTTGACTTTTTTTCGGCGACGTCCTCTGACGAAAAGGTTCAGAAACTGTATATTACCGGCGGGGTTTCGAAAACCCCGAATGTTCGTGAATACCTGGAAAGTCAGCTTGCCATTCCGGTTGAATTGCTGGATCCCTTCCGTCTGATCAAAGTGAATGAAAAAGAATTTGACCCCGAATACATTCAGGCCGTCGGACCGTTGTTTTCCGTTGCCGTTGGGCTTGCCATGAGGAGGTTGGGCGACAAATGATTCATATCAATCTTCTACCTGTCCGAGCCGCACAGAAAAAAGAGAAACTTCGCGGCCAGATTGCCGTGACGATCCTTGCTCTGGTGTTGACTTTTGTCGCCTGTTCGGCGGTGTATGCCTCGCTGCTCTTTAAGGTCAACGATCTTGAGGATGAGATTGCAAACAAGGAAGCCCGGATCAAGGTTCTTAAAAAAACTCTGGGCGAGGTGACCGAGTTCAAGAAGAAAAGGGAAGAGCTGGCCGGCAAGCTGGAAATTCTTGAACAGCTCAAGGAAGGCAAGAGTGGGCCGGTTCATTTGTTGGACGAACTCAGCCTCGTCCTTCCGGAGAAACTCTGGCTGACTTCGTTTAAGGAATCCGGTGGAGCGGTGACGATTTCCGGAGTTGGTTTGAATGAGGATGTGGTGGCCATGTTTTTGAAAAAACTCGAACTGTCTTCCTATTACAAGAATGTTGAATTGCAGGTGATTGAGCAGAGCTCCCAGGCCGGTGTGAAAACCAACAAGTTCAGTGTCCGAGCGAAAGTCGAAGCCCCGCCTAAAGCGGCTTCCAAATAACGAAAGGTCAAGGATATGGATCCTCGCCTTGAAAAAGTCCTGAAGCTGCCCGCATACCAGCGGGGTTTAATCCTGCTTGCGTTCATGCTGGCGATCGCCGGATTGTTTGTCTACCTTCTGTATTTGCCACTGCAGGAGGAATATGCCGGTCTTGAGAAAAAGAACAATTCGTTGCAGGACAAGCTTCAGGAGGATCAGCGGATTGCCGACAATCTGCCGAAATTCAAAGCGGAGTTTGAGAAGATGGAAGTCCTTCTCGGCGACGCTCTGAAGGAATTGCCCAACGATAAGGAAATTCCCAATCTGCTGACCAGTATCACATCCATGGCCAAGGAAAGCGGGCTGGAGGTGATTCGATTCAAGCCTGGCGGAGAGCGGCCCAAGGGATTCTATGCCGAAGTTCCCGTCGAATTGAAATTGGTCGGTTCCTATCATGAAGTTGCCTTGTTTTCCGATGCTGTTGGCAAACTGCCGCGGATTGTGAACCTCAATAACCTTTCACTGGGCAACCCCAAGGACGTTGGCGGACGCACGGTTCTATCGATTGACTGTCTAGCGACCACTTTCAGGTTTATTGAAGGATCGGTTGCCCAGGTTGATAAGAAGCCAGCGAAAGGAGGCAAGAAATGACGTATAGAGCTTTGTTTCTGCCTCTGCTCATAATGTTTGTTTTCTTTTTCGCGGGTTGTGGTGAAGAAGCTCCCACGCCTGCGCCGAAACCGAAAAAAGTAGAAAAGGTCGAAGCTCCCATGCCGAAAACAGGAAATGTTGCCGGTGGATCTGGAGCGAAAATGGAGGAGGCCGCGCCGGTTTATTCTTACGACCCCGCCGGGCGTAAAGATCCGTTTGAAGTTTTGATGGAACTTCGTAAGCCCGTCATTGTTGCGGATGAACCCTTGACGCCGTTGCAACAAGTCGACCTTGGGCAGTTGCGACTGGTTGGGGTCATCATAGGAAAAGGGGTGCCCATGGCGATGGTGTCCGCACCTGGGGGGAAATCCTATGTTTTGAGAAGTGGTGTCAAGGTCGGCCGAAACAACGGTGTAGTCATTGGAGTTGATCCTGAGGGCGTGTCCGTTCAGGAGAAATATTACGATTTTGCAGGTGAAGTCAGGGAAAGTGTTCAGAAGATTGAACTTCCTAAGCGGGAAGGAGCCAACTAAAGATGAGGGATCCTAATTTTATGCGGCGAGCTGTCATACGTTTGATCTCTACTGTCCTCGGATTTGGTTTACTGTTGCTGGCTACCGCCAACGTTTCGGTCGTATCCGCAGCCAAGGTGAACCCTGAAACGGAAAGCAACCGGTTACTTTCCATTTCACTGGATTCGAAAGACGGGCAAGCCGCGGTAAGGCTTCAGACCGAAATCCCTGTCGGTTACCGTTACACGGTTTACGATTCTTTCGACCCAACCAGGGTGGTTATTGATTTTCCCGGGATGGATATTGCCGGCGTAGAACCTCTTACCACCTTGAATGTCAAGCCCCTACAGTCTATTCGCACCTCGGCTCTTTCTTTACCTTCGGGACAGTTGGGGCGGGTCGAGTTGCTCCTCGATAAAAAAACTGCCTATAACGTTACTGCCTCGGGGAACGATTTGCTGGTTGTGTTTTCTGGAGCGGATGCGTCGGCTGATTCCGCTGAGGTACCTTCCGCCGCACGGGAAGATGCCGCGACGGGCAAAAATACCGAGATTGCCGCAGGAGGGCCGTCGGTTGCCGGTGCCGCGCAAATAATTGATTCGGTCGATTTGCAGCCTGGTCGTGCGGTGTTTAATGTGGACGGAAAGATAAATAAATACCGTTATTTCACCATGGCTTCGCCAGCTCGACTAGTGGTCGATCTTTATGATGTTCGACCGCTTTTCAAGGAACGTACTTTTTCCGTTCAGCAAGGTTTCAACCAGATGCGAGTCGGAACCTACAAAGACCGTACTCGCTTCGTTTTTGATTCCGATTCAGCTAATTTACCCTCCTATGCCCTTGCCGAACAAGAAAGCGCAGTGGTCGTTAACTGGGGTGGCGGAACCTCCAATGTTACGAATCCCGTTGGAAACCCATCCTCGGGTACGGTTTCGGTCGAATCCGTTAATTTTCAGAAAGACAACGGTAAATCTCAGTTGATGATCGATCTTTCGGCGCCAGCTGAGATTCTTCCAGCGACTCTTGACGGCAATATCGTCCGATTTGGTATCAAGGATGCCACGATCAGCCGTGCACTGCGCCGGACTTTTGATTCTTCATCTTTTCCGAGCGCGGTACTCAGAGCGACGCCCTATACGGTTTTGACCGGTACCCGTCAAGACGTACGATTTGCCGTTGAGCTCAAGGGACGGGTTCCCTATCAACTGATTGAGCAAGGCAATCGACTGTTGTTCATTGTGGACGACGGGACTTTTGTCGAATCGGCCGCGCTTTCGCTGGAGCAGTTTCCGGTACCCGTGGCAACCGCCGGGGCGACGGATTCCCCTTCGGCCGAAATTTCGGAAGCGACACCCGGTGTCGAGACTATTGCCGAGGCTCCTTTCGATCTGGCCCAACCCATCGGCATCACCGAAAAGGAACAGGTTTATACGGGGGAAAAAATTCGTCTGGTTTTCGACGATGCCGATGTACGTGATATCTTCCGGTTGATTGCCGAAGTCAGCGACCTGAATATTATCGTGTCCGACGATGTCAAGGGGGCCATTACCCTGCGACTTATCGATGTGCCCTGGGATCAGGCGCTTGATCTGATTCTCGAAATCAAGAACCTCGGCATGCTCAAAAAAGGCAACGTGGTGCGGATCCTGCCCAAGGATCAGCTCCGTTCCATGGAAGAATCCAAGTTTACCGCCGCTCGTAATAAAGAAAAACTCGAGGATCTGGTGACCGAGGTGGTTCCGGTCAGTTACACGGATTTGAAGAATGTGGAAGCGCCCAGTAAAGAGTTGATGACCGAACGCGGAAAAATCACGGCGGACAACCGCAACAAACAACTGATTGTGACGGATATCCCCAGCGTCATAGAGTCGGTGAAAAAACTGATCGCCATCCTCGACACCCCAGAGCGGCAGGTCATGATCGAGGCTCGAATCGTTGAGGCCGACTCGACCTTCAACCGCAACCTTGGAGTCAACTGGGGCCTGTTCCATGGTGACAACCTGTTGCAGGAAGGATGGAATACGGTTGCGGGCAACCTCGGATTTGGTGGGAATTTCGTCATTCCTCCGGGGCCGGCATCGGCGGCTGAAGTGGCCGGGGTCGGTGCGGAAATTGAATTCGGCAAGTTTGGCGCCGATGATACCGTTCTTGATCTGCGACTGTCGGCGATGGAATCTTCTGGTAATGGAAAAATTATTTCCCGGCCACGGGTGACAACCCTGAATGGCGAAAAAGCCAAAATTTCCCAGGGG
>MHXM01000020.1:6395-7608 GCA_001825565.1 Desulfuromonadaceae bacterium GWC2_58_13 | reverse complement strand
GGCGGCCCATGTCTGCGCCCAGATTTTGCAATGAGGCTCCCCACGGGCAACCGTGGGGAGCCTCGTTGCAGTGACATAGTGCAGATTTTAATGGAAAACTTGCGGGCTTCCTCGTCAGCTCCCCAGATTTTGATTGCCAAAACTATTGCCGGGCTAATTCAGCCGATGGCCAGAATCTCCAGACTCGTCATTCCCGACATTTCCCAGATTTTCCAAACCGTCGGGTCCCGGCTCGACAGTCGGGTTCCCCATCCTTTCTGGCGTTGACATCGCCTTGTCGATCAATATACCCTTCCAGCAACGACCAAAAGGGTCAAACCTACCTCTTGACAAAGTAAACTGTGTAGGTTTGACCCCAGATGTTTGCTTTGACCCCAGATGTTTGCTTTGACCCCAGATGTTTGCTTTGACCCCAGATGTTTGCTTCTGACCCCATATGTTTGCTTTTTTCCGGCCACCATTGCTGATCTTTACGACCCTGACGCTATGCCCGCCGACCTGCGCCAGGCCCACGAACGCAACGACGAAGTGCTGGAGCGCATCTACATCGGTCGCCGGTTTCGTAACGATACGGAGCGGCTGGAAAAGCTGTTCGAGCTGTACACGAAGATGACGGCGGAGGCAAAGCCGGCATCCGTTGCAAGGAGGAGGAAAGGCACATGATGCCCTATATACCCAACGCACTGCCTTTGTCCGATCTTGATTTTCGTCGTTTGCTGCCTTTGGTGGGGCAGGCAAACGCGGCGTTGGCGCGCTACGACGGTCTGCTGCAAGGTATCCCCAATCCGGCGGTCATGCTTTCGCCGCTGACCACGCAGGAAGCTGTCTTGTCGTCCAGGATCGAGGGCACCCAGGCCACCGTGGATGAGGTGCTGGAGCAGGAAGCCGGGCTCATCAAGAAGGGGGAAAAATACGAGGATATTCAGGAAATATCCAATTACCGCCTTGCCTTGTATTCGGCCCGCGAGCACTTGAAGGATTACCCTATTCGCTTAAGTTTTGTCCGCGAGTTGCACCGTATTTTGATGAACAGTGTGCGCGGGCAAGACAAGACGCCGGGCGAGTTCCGGCTGGAACAAAATTGGATCGGCAAGCACGGCTGCACGATGGAACAGGCGAGTTTTGTGCCACCCAACCCGCATCAGCTACTCGATCACCTGCAGGCATGGGAGAAGTATCTGGACAGCGATGATGTGGATTTTCTGCTGCAAAC
>MHXM01000020.1:0-6383 GCA_001825565.1 Desulfuromonadaceae bacterium GWC2_58_13 | reverse complement strand
CGCGCAGTTTGAGTTGCTGCATCCCTTCAAGGAAGGACCATGAAGGGACGTTGTTGATTAGTCAATTAGCCTGGGAGTTAGTCAACTAATCAACTACGTCCCCTCGGGGGATTCCATATCAGGTGTCAGCCCTTGAAAGTGGAAAATTGAAAATGGATTCCCAACAAGACCAGAGGACCCGGCCGCTATAAACCTGCGCCGAAATGCAGGGTGGGGGGGACAGGCACCATTTAATGAAGTGTTGGCTGTTGCGTTGAGCGGGACAGGCAACTTTTATACTGCAAAAGTAGCCAGTCCCTAAAAACCGAGTGGCAGGGCGACGCCTACCAAGCCACGGAAAGCGCGAAAATCAAAGCGGCGGAGCTGCTGCGACAGTACAACGCCACGGCTCAGTGGATGCGCAAGTACGCCGATGGCGCCGCCTTGGCGGCCCATGTCTGCGCCCTGATTTTGCAATGAGGCTCCCCACGGGCAACCGTGGGGAGTCGATAAGAACCTCGAGCGGTTACAAAATCCTTCGGCCTTGAATGACATTGAGCAGCACCACGATAATGGCTATGACCAGCAGAACGTGAATAAAACCACCCATCGTGTAACTGCTCACCAAGCCCAGCACCCACAGCACGATCAGGATTACGGCGACTGTCCACAACATATAATTCTCCTTTCCGGGCGGCTTTTCCCACGGCCAACGGTTGGCCGTGGTCATGCCGACGCTTGGGTTTGCTTTTGAATGACCGGTAGCGCGCCGGGTTTTCAATCCTGTTCCGACAGCGCAACCCTGTCCCGTCTCAGCGTTTCTTACTTCCCATGACCAGCAGCACGATTCCGCCTACCAGCGCAACGGCTCCCACGATCGGTGGCAACGGCAGCGTTCTGGTCTTCTCCGTCGTCATCTGCAATGGACCGAGATCGACGACCTTTTCTCGGGTCGTGTAGGAAATGCCCTGATAGGCAAAGGCGATCACCGCCACCACGATGAGGACTATGCCGAAAGAGGCGTATGATTTCATGGATGTTCACCTCCCTTCTTTGTCACATGTTGGTCGTTATTGAGTCGGGCCGGGGCAAGGTTCTTGACCTGACCGGCCTTTGCTTTTTACTGAAAAGTCCCGAGGGACCGCTGGAGCGTCAACTGGTTCTCATGTTCGCGGGTCTTGAATGTGTGGTAGTCCTTCTTGTCCAGCTCGAATAGCTGTTTCCGGAAACGGTTCGTCAGATCGTACCATTCGTTGATCCTCATGCTGAACCGGCTTGTCGCGGGAAAGGGCAAGCTGCTCATGAATGCCTGGATTGCGAAATAGTAGCGGACCGCGTTGCGCTCAACCGCGCCGCGAGACCCGCCGATGTAGACGGGTTCACCCTTTCGGTCTGTTCCGGTCACCGTGAACCCGACCTTGCCCGAACCGAGTGTCGTAAAATAGCTCTCTGTTGCGAGCCGCAGAAACAGTGAGTCGCGGTAGCCATAACTTACATGGACAAACGTTCTGTCCTCATCGAGGGGCAGGGCCTCGAACCTGATTCGGTGGTCCTTGGTGCCGAAAGGGCCGGCGTTGGCGGCAAGGAGGATGTCCACATACCCCTGCCGCCGCACAACGTTCCGGTAGTTGTAAATGACCTGGCGCGAATCTTCCGGAGGTTGATAAAATTTGCGGCCCAGGTAAAAGGTCAGCAGCCAGGCGTCCGGCTGTCCCTGGTAGGTGCAGGCCTTGACGTTGGGATGGAGGGCTGCGATATCGCACCAGTTTGCCGGTACCGTGAGCGCATCGACAACGCTGCCGAAGGAATCATCGAAGACCCCGTAAACATCCACGTCGACTCTGCCGTCTTTTGAAAAAGACTCAAGGAAGAGTGGCAGGCCGAAGCTGTTGTTTGCCAATTTGGCCTGGTTCTCGTCGTAGACCTCACGCAGGAGATCTTCTCCCGGCCGGGGCTTTTCGATAGCGAAGGCGGCCCCGGATACAAAAAGAGCCACCAACCCAAATATGAGCAAAAAGATTCTCATGTCACAACCAGCGAACGAATAAATTCACGAACCACTCCCTGACCCTGGGGAACCAAGGTCGGTTTCTCCACTCATCCCATTGAATTTGTCTGGAATCGGCAAGATCCCTGACAAACATCTTCTCCATTTCGATGGCAAACTCGCGACTCAAAACAACCGCATTCACTTCGTCATTGTTCAGCAGGCTCAAAAAGTCCAGGTTGGTTGATCCGACGGTAGACCAGACCTGGTCAATCACCGCTGTTTTCGCGTGCAGCAGGGACGTACCGTGCTCGTATAATTGCACTCCCGCGGTCAAAAGCTCCGAATAATGTTGTCGTTGTAGGTATAATGCCAACCGGGAATCGGTGGCCCCGGGGAGAATGATCTTTACGTCAACCCCGCGCCGCGCCGCGTCGGTCAGCGCCTTCAGAATCTGATCGTCGGGCATGAAATAGGAATTCGTCAGATGAATCGAATGTTCCGCAAAGCTGATGGCCGACACATACACGACGAAAGGGATCCGGTTGGTCTCTCCCGGAGTGCTGCTGACCACCCGTACCAGGGCCTTCCCCTTTTCTTTCAACTCGGGGAAATAGTTCCGATCGGAAAGTTGCGGACCCTTCTGCTTCAGCCAGGTGTCGAAAAAAAGTTTCTGGAATTCCGCCACGGCCGGGCCTTCGATCTGGACGTCGGTGTCACGCCAGTGAATGGGCGCCAGTTCGTTTTGTTTTCGATGGAAAGGATTACTTGAATAAACCTTACTGATGTTGATGCCCCCGATAATCGCGACTTCGCCGTCGGCCAGCAAAATCTTGCGGTGGTCCCGCTGGGTAAGTCGCCATTCACCCCGAGCCTCCATGGGATTGATCGGGTTGAACTCGACCACCTGAATGCCGCCGTCGCGCAGGCGCTGAAAAAATGCCGCGGAGGTGTAAATGCTGCCGACACTGTCATAAAGGAGATGGACCTGGACCCCTTCCGCTTGTTTTTTCAGCAGAAGATCGGCAAATTCACGGCCGATTTCATCGTCTTCGATGATATAGCTTTCGATGTTGATGTGGTCTTGGGCCTTCTCCATGGCCTGGAACATCGCGGCATAGGTCGCCTCGCCATCCGCGAGCAGAGTGACTTTATTTCCCTTCGTCAGCGGGCTTTCGGTGACCGATTCGACCACGACGGTGTGGCGACCCAGGATGTCCGTCGGGTCAACCGATTGCTGCAGGCGCGCCATGATCGCCTGGCTTTTCCGGGGGGACAACAACCCCTTGGACGACACGATTTGACGCGGTTGCCGCGCGGTCGGAGTTTCATCGATTTGTTCGGCGACGTTCGGCAAAGCCGCACAGCCACCGGCGATAATCAGCAGGGCTGCAAGCAGAAGGAACCACTGGCGAGGTTTGGCGATGGTCATCGTGTCACTCCCCGATCGGAAAGGACTTACCAACCGCTTGATTTAACGAAAAACCGAGTCTCTCCGATGTGGCTGAACGCGCCGTAAACCAACCCCAGAATGCCGATCACGATCATCGCGATTGCCGCTATCTTCTTTACATTCATGTTCTTTCTTTCACTTGATACGTCGCGTCAGGATCGGCGCCCCCGGAAAAGCCCGAGCACCACCACAATAATGGCAATGACCAGCAAGAGGTGAATGAAGCCGCCCATCGTGGCATTGCTCACCAGCCCGAGAACCCATAGAACAATGAGGATTGCCGCAATAGTCCATAACATATGCGCCTCCTTTTCCGACGACTCTTGCCAACTGCCGGCGATTACCTTGCTGTAACGGCCGGCAGTCGTCATCCCGTCGCTTTGGCGTTATTCGATGGTCATCAGGTTCTTAACATCTTTCACCCCGTTTACATCTTTGACGTATTGGGTGGCCAGGTCTTTTTCGGCCAAGCTGCCGGCCTTGCCACTCAAAAGGACCACGCCATCCTTGGTCTCGACCTTGGTCTGGAATCCGCTGGTCGAGCGGTGATACAACAGGGTCATCTTGGCCATCGCGGTGATCGATGCGTCATCGATAATGTCGCCGGCCGTGCGGGTCTCTTTCGCGGTCTTGGCCACGGTCATCTCATTGTTAACGGTTTTGACCCCTTCGATATCCGCGACATATTCCGCGGTCAAGTTCTTCTGCGCCTCATTGTCCGCTTCGCCGCGCAGGGTCACGATGCCGTCTTGGACGACGACTTCGGTCTGGAGGCCGCTCACGCTGCGATGGTACAGGAGGGAGGTTTTCACTTTCGTCAGGAGCCATGCATCCGACTTCTCGACGGGGAGGTCCCCTTTGACCTTCAGCTTGTTATCCACACTCTTGACGCCGGGCAGACTCGCCAGGGTCTCGCCGGCCAAGGTTTTGTGGGAGTCTTCGGCGACCATGCCCGTCAAGGTGACGGCGCCGGCCTCGGACTCGATCTCGATATCATCGTTATTGAGGTAGGTCTTGAACACATAGGAATCCTTGGCGGATGCTTCGATGCGGTCGTCCGTATCGGACGCCAGCACGGGGGCGCCGAGCGCCAGCATTGCCACGGCCGCCACCAATAGAGACAGGCTGTTTTTTGCTTTCATGTGCGTTCTCCTTTTTCGTTGTTTTCGTCATCATTTGCTCCGAAGGCCACATGCCCCGGGGGCTTGGTTATGACGTATCGTTGCAACCGCGGTCGGTTCCCCGGTGCATGACACGCCGCGCGCATTACTCACCCAAAACCTTCTTCACATCGCCGACTTTACCCTGAACCTTGCCGGCGATTTTCTCGGCCGTGCCTTCGGCCTCCAACTTGGGATTATCGGTGATCTTTCCGGCCACTTCCTTGACTTTGCCTTTCACCTCGTGCAGCGTGCCTTCCGCCTTGTCCCTGGTGCTCGATTTCATGATGTCCTCCAATCGGTGATCGTGGTTGACTTCGCCCCAGCCAAAGGGTTTGAAGCTCGTAGCATTCCATGCTCCCTCCCCTGATTCAGGATCTCAATATTTCCGTTCCAGAATGCGCCCGTCCTCATCCGAAATGATGATCTCGACCCGCCGGTTGCGCTGCCGGCCTTCGGCTGTTTCGTTGCTGGCAACGGGGAACTCGACGCCATAACCGCGGGTCATGAGCCGGCGGGAATCGACCCCTTGGGCCGCGAGGACATTTCGCACCGCCTCGGCGCGGCGTTCGGAGAGGCGCCGGTTGTATTCTTCGGCCCCGGTACTGTCGGTAAAGCCTTCGATCTGCACATTGCGAGTCGGGTACTCGGCCAGGAACGCGGCGAGTTTGTCGATGGTGTAATGCGCTCCCGAGCGAAGTTCGCTTTTGTTGGTGTCGAACAGAACGTCGCCCAGGGTGATTACCAGACCCCGTTCCGATTTGGTGGCCTCCAACTCGGCGATCTGCGCTTCCAGCTTTTTCGTCCGTTCTTCGGCGGCCAGCGCCTCGGCTTTGGCCTGTTCCGCTTCGGCCGTCATCGCTCCGGCTTGCAGACGGGCGGCGTCCGCCCGCTCACCGGCAAGCGCTGCTTCTCTTTGCTTAGTTTCAGCCAATAGCAACGCCTGATCCGCCTCCTGGGTCCGGGCGTTCAGAAGGACCGTGCTCCGTTCCGCACCGGCCGCGGCCAGCGCCTGTTCCGCCAGCTTCACGTTGGTGGCTTCCCGGGCGATGGCGGTACGCTGCTTGGCAAGATAGGCGAAGTGTTCCACTTCTGGCGTCTCCGCTCCCCCCTTCAGCAGTTTTTCCGATTTATCCAGATCGACTTTTGCTTTTTGCAGTTCGAGTGGGGCATTCTTCTGCACATCGGGGTCGCTCTGAGCTTTGGCAAACGCCGATCGGGCCTGTTCAAGCAAGGCATTTTCCCGGACCGCCGGGCTGCAACCAAACAGCAGTAAGCTAACAACTGACCCTCCAAGCAGAAGCTTCAAGGGCGACAAAAATAACTTCATGGTGATCTCCTTTACGAAAAATAGCGGTAATGATTCAGGGTTTGGCGTTGCGGTTCATCTCTTCCCGCAAAACACGGATGCTTTCCTTCAACTCCTCCACAACTTTCCGCGACTTGGCGGACTGCGCCTTGGCCTCCGCCAGGTTGGCATCGACCATGGCCTCGTCGGCGAGCCGCTTGGCCTTGAGGTTTTCTTCCTTGTCCATGGCGAGTTTGGCCTGGCTCAGTTTGTCCCGCGCCGATTTAAGTTCCACCGGGGCAAACTCCACGGCCCCCGAACTTTCCGCCTGGGCAATCGACTGGGTGGCCAGGGTGACCTGCTTTTCCGGGGCAGGCACCTGGACGGCACAGCCGGCCAGAACAACCATGAACAACGTGATCAGACATGCATTCAGCAGCATCCAGGTTTTAATCTTCATCTCCACATCTCCGGTTTCCTTTGGGTTTGGATTTTTCCACATGATGTGTCTTCCGC
>MHXM01000019.1:7628-7735 GCA_001825565.1 Desulfuromonadaceae bacterium GWC2_58_13 | reverse complement strand
CCGGGTGTCGTACAGCTCCCAGATGTCCTCGGTGAGCCCGCGTCGGGGCTTGGGCTCCCAGGGCGCCCGGTGGATGGTGCGGGCGAACCAACCATCCTGGTAGATGG
>MHXM01000019.1:7352-7573 GCA_001825565.1 Desulfuromonadaceae bacterium GWC2_58_13 | reverse complement strand
ATCGTCAAAACTGTAGACCATGCTCACCCCGTCCATCGGCCGCTGCTTGACGCCGTTGACTTCCTTCGGCTCCGGCAGGCCGGCGGCCTCAAGGATGGTCGGCGCCACGTCGATGACATGGCTGAACTGGCTGCGAAGCGCCCCCTTGATTTTGATCCCCTTGGGCCAGTGGACCGCCATGCCGACCTTGGTGCCGCCGTGGTCGGAGGCCACCTGCTTGG
>MHXM01000019.1:7027-7311 GCA_001825565.1 Desulfuromonadaceae bacterium GWC2_58_13 | reverse complement strand
GCCATGTGCGGGTAGGTCTCGGGGCCGCCCCACTGGTCATAATGCTTGAGCATGTCCTCGACCTTTTCCTGCACACCGTTGAAATAGGTCATCTCGCTGAACATGCCGCTGCGGCCGCCTTCGGCGCTGGTGCCGTTGTCGCCGTAGACCAGCAGCACCAGGGTGTTGTCGAGCTGGCCGGTCTCCGCCACGGCCTGGAGCAGGCGCCCTATCTCGTAGTCGGTCATTTCCAGGAAAGCGGCGAACACCTCGAACTGGCGGATGAACAGCTTCTGTTCATCGGC
>MHXM01000019.1:0-6980 GCA_001825565.1 Desulfuromonadaceae bacterium GWC2_58_13 | reverse complement strand
TGGTCCCCGCCGGCACGACGCCGGCCTTGATCTGGCGGGCCAGGATCTCCTCGCGCAGCTGGTCCCAGCCCTGGTCGAATTTCCCCTTCTGCTTGGCGATCCATTCCTTGGGCACATGGTGCGGCGCATGCACTGCGCCGGGGGCGTAGTAGATGAAGAACGGCTTGTCCGGGGTCAGCGCCTTCTGATACTTGACCCAAGCCACCGACTGATCGGTCATGTCGGTGAGGAAGTGATAGTTCGGATCATCCGGCAATTCGACCTGATGGGTGCCGTCGTAGATGAAGGGCGCCCACTGGTTGGTTTCGCCGCCGAGGAAGCCGTAGAACTTGTCGAAGCCCTGGCGGGTCGGCCAACGGTCGAAAGGCCCGGCGACGCTCGCCTCCCAGGCCGCCGTCTCGTGCCATTTGCCGAAGGCGGCGGTGGCGTAGCCGTTGAGGCGCAGCATCTCGGCCACCGGGACAACATTCTGGGGGATCTGACCGGTGTTGCCGGGAAACTGAGTGCCCGTCTCGATGATGGCCCCCATGTTGTTGACGTGGTGGTTACGCCCGCTCTTGAGCGCCGACCGCGTGGGCGAGGAGACGGCGGTGGTGTGGAAGTTGTTGTAGATCAGCCCCTGGCCGGCCAGGCGATCAAAGGTGGGGGTGGCGATCGGCCAGCCGTAGGCGCCGGTTCCGGCAAAACCGAGATCGTCGATGAGCACCACCAGGACGTTGGGCGCCCCGTCCGGTGCCTTGAGCTGGAAGCGCTCCGGCGCCGTGGCGTCGCGGACATCGAGGACATTGCTTTGCGGGGGCTGCGGTTCCGGGATCGGCAGAACGGTGCGGTCCGGCCCGGTCTGCGCCATCGCGGTCGCGGCGCAGGCCGCGGTCATGGCCAG
Source organism: Desulfuromonadaceae bacterium GWC2_58_13 (assembly GCA_001825565.1). GTDB lineage: Bacteria > Desulfobacterota > Desulfuromonadia > Desulfuromonadales > Trichloromonadaceae > Trichloromonas. Next base: position 6,097 of record MHXM01000019.1, on the reverse strand, counting down.
GGCGAATAGGCCTGAGGCCGCCGGTGGTGCTGGTCTGAGTTTCATCCTTGTCTCTCCTCTTCTTTCCGGCGGGCCGTTTAATCACCGCCTGGGGTTGAATACTGACCCTCGCTAAACTTTGCCTCGCTCCTGAATTTCGCCCGGTGCCGGTTTTTTTGTGGTTCTGGCCTTTTCAACCAGCTCCAGGCCCCCGACGTCGGTCGCCTCGTAGAATTCGACTTCCGGCTCTTTGCAGGAACATTCCATGGCTTCCAGCAGCCGCCCATAGAGCGGCGAGCGCAGATGTCCGTCAAGGGCCTCGCGGGTGCGCCAGCGCTCGGTGTAGCAGACCGCTTTACCCTCACTCCGCTCATCCCCCTCCAGTGCCACCGTACAGCCGAGAGAATCGGTGCTGGCGGCAACCGGCCCTTTCAGGGTATCGAGAATGTCGATGACGGCCTTCTCGCATCCGGGCGGCGGATAGATTTTGATGACGGAGATATACATATGATTAAGGCATTACCATGATTCATGCCAGACGGAAGGGTGCCGGAGCCGAAAGCGTAAGGTGCTGATATGGCGGGAAGTTACGGCTTGATGCAGAAAAAAAGCCGGGCAGGAAGCCCGGCTGGAAAGACGATATTTCGAACGCCTGTTTGAGATGTCGACCGCATCGGGTCAGGATCGGGCCGGATGGATGCCGAGCTTGAGCATCCGGGAATAGAGGGTCGACGGATGGATGCCGAGCCGTTCCGCCGCCCCCCCTGCCCCCTTGACCTTGCCGTGGCTGATCACAAGGGCGTCCTGGATATGCCGGAGTTCCATCTCCTCAAGGGTCACCGCCGCCGGCGCCGGATCCTCCGCGATCAGACGGTTCAGTTCAAGGGTTTCCCCTTTGCTGACGATCAGGGCGTGTTCGATGACGTTGCGCAGTTCACGGATGTTCCCCGGCCAGGCATAGGCCTTGAGCTGCTCCATGTCGCGACTGGCGATACGATGGATTTTCTTTCCCATGCGTTCGCCGAACTCGTTGACGAACTGCCAGACCAGCTGGGGGATTTCCTCCGCCCTTTCCCGCAATGGCGGCAGGTGAATGGGGAAGATGTTGATACGGTAGAAAAGGTCGCGACGGAAGCGCCCCTGCTCGACCTCGAGTGCCAGATCGCGATTGCTGGCGGCAATGACCCGCACATCGACCTTGATGGTTTTGGAACTGCCGAGGCGTTCGAATTCCCCCTCTTGCAAGACCCGCAGCAGCTTGGCCTGGGTTTCGAGGGGCATCTCGGCAATCTCGTCCAGAAACAACGTAGAACCGTCCGCCGACTCGAAGCGCCCCGCCTGCCGGCTGAGGGCGCCGGTAAAGGCCCCCTTCTCGCGCCCAAAGAGTTCGCTTTCCACCAGGGCCGCCGGCAGCGCGGCGCAATTCACTTTGACCATCACCCGCTTGCCGCGGGGGCTGAGACGATGGATGGTCTGGGCAAAGACTTCCTTGCCGGTCCCGGTTTCCCCCTGGATCAGCACCGTGCTGCCGGTCCCCGCGACCTGCTCGACCTGGGCCATGACCGTCTGCATCCGGCCGCCGACATGGAGCACTCCCTGCTGCTCCTGGCGCGCCGCCACCTCGTCGCGCAGGTAGGCGTTTTCCTGTTCAAGGCGTTTGCGCAGATGATCGATCTCCTGGAGTTGTTCCTGAAGCTGCTGTTCGGTGCGCTTGCGTTCCGTGATGTCGAGGGTGACGCCCATGAGCATGATTTTATCGCGGACAGCCCCCTCCTGGACGCGTCCCCGCGTCTGCATCCACCGGACCTGGCCATCCGGCAGAACAACCCGGTATTCGACGCTGGTCTCTTCTCTGGTGCTGACGGCCTCGGCCGTCGCCTCTTTGATCCGCATCCTGTCGTCGGGATGGACCACTTTTATAAAATCCTCACGCGTCAACGTCAGGTCAGGACCGAAACCGAACATTTCGCGAGTTTTATCGGTGAGCCAGTAGACTCCGCTTTCGAGATCGAGATCCCAGAGCCCGGCGCCGGCCGAGGCTGCGGACAGATCGAGCCGCGCCCTGGCATGGTGCAGGGCGCGAGCGTCATCCCGGCGTTGCAGGGCGCTGACGAAAACTTCCCCCAAAAGGCGCAGATGGGTGATCAGCGGTTCGGGCCAATCGCGGTCGATTTTCGTTGTGTTGACGGAGAGCAGATGATGGACGCGCCGACCGATGAAGAGCGGAATGCCCAGATCCGACCTGATTCCCAACAGGCGATGGGATTGACGGTCGATTTCGGCTTCGGGAGGGAAATCGTCAATATTTTCTATGCGCTTGATTTTTTCCTCGACAACCATGTGCCGATAGCTCCAAGGGAACCACTCCGCCAGGTTGATTTCTTCGGAAACCCGGGATATCCCCTCGGCATACCAGGCATGGGTGAGACGAACGAGCTGCGAGTTTTCATCAATCTCGAGCAGTCCGCCCCGATCGACTCCCAAGGGCTGCAGCGCCTCGCGAAGGGCCCACAGGATCTCGGCATCGAGATCCTCGTTGGCCACCTTGACCAGGCGGGCGGAGATTTCGGCAATACGGCGGCTGTAATGGCTGGGGAGCAACACGGGGGGGAAGGCGCCGGCAGGCTCGGCGATCGGGAGGGCATTACCACGGGGCGGCTCTGCCGCCAGTCCGGACCTCATGATTTATTCTCCCTGACAACGGTTTTATCACAGTTAATCAGGGCCAAAACCCTTGTCAAGGTCGGATATCGTCTAAGGACGATATTTCGTCCAGCGCTCCTCCTTGGCTTAGGGCGATCGGTCGGTTCCGTCCGGGGACGACAGCAGGCGATTGAGTCGCTGTGCCACCTCGGGACTGGTGAGTATGCCAGCATGGGATTCGCTGAAAGCCAGCACCTTGCGTGCCGCATCCTGCATCGCCAGATCGGTCATGCTGGAGAGCGGCAGGGTCCCGTCGCTGCTCTCCCCGGCGAACAGGGCCGATTCCCCCTTGTGGCTGAAAAAGAGGTAATAGGCCGTCCCTTCCGGCAGGGGCGTTTGCGGCAGGGCTTTCAAAAACGGGCTGCCGGGGGCCATATCGTACCAGCAGGGGATCACTACCGGCGACTTCTCGACCCCGAGGCGGGAACCCGGATGCCCCTGCCACGGCGACGACAGGGTGACGAAGGTCGCCACCAAATTGGATTTCTGCCGGGTCAACTGGTTGATGGCCTCCCGGGCCACCAGTCCGCCCATGCTGTGGGCGACGATATGAAGCCGTTCAAAACCGTGGCGCAAGTGCAGTTCCCGCAAAAGTCTCGCCATCGCACTGGCGGAAAGGGAAAGACGCAACCCGGAAGGATATTGCATCAGCCACGGCTGGAAGCGGTCGTGATCGAGCTGATCGATAAGGAACTTGAAATTCTGGGGGCTGCCGCCCATGCCGTGGACGAAGAGCACGGGAATCTTGTCTTTGGCGAAGGGCTCCAGAAAAAACACTCCGCCGCCATACTGTTCGAGAAACTTGACCGGCTCCCACATCCCCATCTCGCCAACGTTCCGGGCAAAACGGGGATCATCCAAAGGCACCACCTCACCGGCATGGAGGTAGCGGGAGGCCGTCTCGATGCCGATCCGGGGGACCGTCGGTGCATAAAGCTGGGGCAGTTCCAGGCGGGCCTGATCGGCCCCGCGCAGCTCGACTTGCAGGTCGGTGACGGCCCGGCCATCCCCGGTGACGGCAATAGCCGTCGGTTGGCCGTACCAGCCGACCCGTTCCTCGGCCTGCATGACCAGGTCCTGATTGGCATCCTCGAAGGCCAGCAGATAATAGCTTCCCGGCAGTTGCAGAAAACGGAACGTTTCGGGGGGATAGACGATCTGTTGGGCAACGAGGCGCTTTTTCTCCCCTTGGCCCTCATCCTTGAGCAGCAGCACACAGACCGGGCTGCTCGGCGCTGCGAACCCGCCGACGCGCCCCTCGATAAGGCTGGCCTGTCCCAGGGTCCGCAGATCTTCCCGCAACCCCAGCAGGGCACAGCCGCCGCCCACCACAGCGAGCAGAACCGGAATCATAAGGCGGAACCAGGCACACTGACGCATAACGATCTCCTTGGTCAAATTAAGGGGCGTGAGTTGTCACGCCGTTTTTCATCACGGGCTTTTCTCGGCCCGACCCTGCGGGCCGCCCCCCTGCTCCTCGGCCTTTGCCGCAGTCTTTGACTCCTGCCGCGGCACCTCCGCTGTCCGGCGGGACGACAGGCCGTCGACCGGGCCTAGCCGCCGGCGCTGATGGTGACGATCGGCGCCCCTTCCTTGCCTCCGGTTTCCGTCAGGGTCATGACGAACATCAGGAAAGAAAAGAGTTTTTTCGACGGATAGTCCCGGTCGTCGATATAGAACCAGCTGTCCCGGTAGGGCACGGCGGTAAAGGCATCGTCGGGCCGCTGCCGGGCATGGTGGATGCGGATCATGGCGCCCTTGATCCCTTCGCCTTCAGGTTCCAGGGTCGGCGGGACGCGCTTTTCGGCAACGTGCTCGGCCGGCACCTCGATGGTCGAAGAGATGTCGGAGAGCACCTCGATGATCGAACGGGTCAGCAGGGCAATTTCGTCATCGCCGACCGGCGCCGAGCCGTAGACCACCCGGAATTCATCGGCGTCTTCGTTCAGTCCGAGAATCCGCCGGGTCATCGCTCCGGCAGCCTCCACCTCCGGTTCGGCGCGTTTGCGGAAAACCATGATCAGGGCGTTCTGCCCCTCGGCCTTTTTCACCCGCAGCGAGACGGTCCCCGAGGCCTGGTTGTGCCGCAGCTTCTCGAGCAGGGTGTAGAATTCCGGGTCGGCCCGCCGCATGCGGGCGGAACCGCCGAACTGGTTATACACACCGTTGACCGAGTGGACGAGCATGCGGAAGACATAGTCGATCGGATAGCCCCCTTCCACCAGACTCATGATCGATGCCGGAGCGACCGGGGTCATGAGGTTGCGAGCGAACTTCTCGCCGGTCAGGGGATTGTAGGTGACCGTCGGCCGGTCGTAGTAGCGGCCGGTGCCGCCGATTTCCTGCCGGGAGAGGTAGGGCGGCGAGGACCAGCCGAAGGTGCCGCGCAGTTCGGTTTCGAGGGAGTACTGGTTGATGATCGAGGCGACGTCGAGGAAGATCGGGGCATCGCCGTAGCGGATCTTGACGATGTTGAGGAGCATCTGCCGCTTCCACGAATCGGCAATCGCCGTGGTGTAGTCGAAGCGGTCGCGGGCGATGGTCGGCGGCCCGATCGGCGCGCAGCTGACGAGCAGGGCCAGCAGGACCACCATGGCGGCATGGGTTATCGAGCCGTTAAAACGCATAGCGCCTCTCCTTTACGGAATATCAACAGGGCGTGCAGGTCAGCAGATGGAAACCCCAGGCCGGCAGCTCCACGTAGATGCCGGGGCCGTGCAACGCCTCGCCGGAACGGGTGAAATCGCCGTTTCCCAGCAGCTCCACAAGGCGCCAGTCCCGCCCCGGAAGATCCTCCCAGGGAACGCCGAGCCTCCCTTGGGACGGGGTGTCGGCAAGATTGACCACGACCAAGCGCCGCTCCTCGCCGTCCCGCCGGCACCAGGCGACAAGATTCTCGCAGCTGTGGTTGTCGGGCCAGCCCTCGACCCGGCACAGTCGCCATTCGCCGCCGCGGAAGGGCGCCGCGGAGACGGCCGGCAGCAGTTGCCGGTAAAATTCCCATAATTCGCCATCCACCGGCTCTTCGGGACGGCGGCCGAGAAAGACCGGCAGCCGGACCTGGCGGCCGGTAAGCTGTCCTTCGTGGAGCAGTACGGCCCCGGGGAGGGTGGTGGCGAGAACCGCGGCGGTCCGCGCCTTGCGCGGTGAAAAGGACGCCGCGGCGCGGGGCTCGTCGTGATTCTCGATGAAGCGCACCAGGTGCTTTTGGTAATCGAGCTCGGCGCCGAGATGGCCCCGTACCGCCGCGGCCGGGCCGTGCTCCAGACGGTCGTAAAGCTGCTTGTCGTAGCAGAAGTCGAAGCCCTGCTGCTGGAGTTCCCATTCGAGATTCCAGTAGGCCTCGGCCATGAACAGGAAGCCGGGATAGGCGGCGCGCACCCCCCCGATCAGCTCCGGCCAATAATCCTCCCCT
>MHXM01000018.1:8767-9357 GCA_001825565.1 Desulfuromonadaceae bacterium GWC2_58_13 | reverse complement strand
ACGATGGCCTTGCCGAGAAAGCCGCCGCCGCCGGTGACCAACGCTTTCATTTCACTTCCTTTTCGGCCCAGAGGGCCAGTTTTTCGCGAAAAATCTTGGCGTTGTGGCGGATGTCGACGGGAAAGGCCGGATGAAACAACAGCTCGCGGAGGCCTGCGGTGATTTCGTGTCCGGCGGCGATTTCCAGCAATTCCCGGCGGATTCGCGGCTGTTCCGACTTGCCGACCCCGCTTTCCAGTTCGATGCAGATGATCGGCCGCTGCCGACCCGTCTCTCCGATGCCGACCAGCGCCGAGCGAAACACCTGCGGGTGGGTGTTGAAAATCGCTTCGCAGGGGATGGTGAAACGGGTCTGGTCCGAGCTTTCGACCCGGTGGGCTTTGCGGCCGCAGAACCAGATGCGTCCCTCCTGGTCCCGATAGCCGAGATCCCCCATGCGGTGGTAAAATCCGCCGGCGGGGTTCTGGATCTTGGCCAGTTCGGTCGACCCGGGGCGGTTGTGGTAGTGGGTGGTGACTTGCGGACCTTTGACCACGATTTCGCCGATAGTGCCGTCAGCGACTTTCAGCCCGTCGTCCCAGGCGGTAATC
>MHXM01000018.1:1778-8759 GCA_001825565.1 Desulfuromonadaceae bacterium GWC2_58_13 | reverse complement strand
GCCGATGGCGATGATGTGCAGCTCGATTCCCGCTACCGGGCGACCGACGCAGACGCCCTGACCCTGGTCGGTAAGGTTTCGAGTCTGTCCCAGAATTTCCCGACTGCCGATGGAGCAGACCGGCAATGCCTCGGTGGCGCCGTAGGGAGTGAAAACCTGTGTGTCTTCATTGAGCATGCCGACGAAGCGCTGCAGCACTTGAGCCGGCACCGGGGCGCCGGCGGAAATGACCCGTCGCAGGGTGGGCAGCTTGATGTTGCCGGCCTGGCCATGGCGGCCGACCCGGTTGATCAGGGCTGGCGAGCCGAACATGCTGGTGACGCCAAAACTTTCGATGGTATCAATGATCTTGCGCGGGTCGACCGAACCGGGGCGGGTGAAATCCATGTCCGGGATCACCGAGGTCATCCCCAACGCCGGGGCGAACAGGGCGAACAGCGGGAAGGTCGGCAGGTCGATCTCGCCGGGACGGATGTCATACAGGCTGCGCAGCATCTCGACCTGGGCGCGGAAGTTGCCGTGGCTGTAGACCGCGCCCTTGGGCGCGCCGGTGCTGCCGCTGGTGAAGAGGATGGCGGCGGTTTCCCCGGCGGCGGTTGCGGCCATCGGGTAGTCGACCTCGCCGCCGGCTCGGCTGATCAATTCCGTCAGGGTCGTGCCGCCCCAGAACCGCCGGGTTCCAACGGTGAGCAGGGTGCGGATCGTTGCCTTGCCCCAGCCCAGCAGCAGTCGGGCGACATGGGCCTTGGGGATGCCGATGAAGGCTTCGGGCGCCGCCTCTTCGAGACAGACCTTGAGGTTCTTTATCCCCATTCCCGGGTCGATCAATACCGGCACGGCGCCGACCTTGAACAAGGCGAAGGTCAGGGCGAAGAAGTCAAGGCTGGGGGGAACCATCAACACCGCGCGCACGCCGCGACGGATGCCCACCATCTCCAGGCCTCGGGCGATACGGTTGCTTTCCCGGTCAAGCTGGGAGAAGGTGTAGTGGGAATAGCAGACCCGGCCCCGTCGGTCCCGGCCCTGGGGAAAGTAGACCGCCGGGGCGTGAGGCTGCATCCGGGCCATCTCAGGCAGGTGGGCGGCGATGTTGTTCAGCGCTGGTTTTTCCATGCCGGCTTGGTCTTGAGGGGATGTTTTTTGAGAAACTCCCGAATCAGCGGGATCACCTGATCGCCGGCGTCTTCAAGGATGTAATGGCCGACATCCGGGTATGAATGAACTTCGGCGTTGGGGAAGCGTCGTTGCCATTCGTCGCGGAAATGGTGGTCGAAGACGAAGTCCTTCTCCCCCCAGAAAATCGCCGTCGGCCGATCGGCAAACCGGTGCAGGCCGCTGTCGACCTCGCTGACCAGATCGTAGCTGGTGTCCCCTGGCTGCAGGGGGATATCCTGAACAAAGCGCAGGGTGGCCAGGCGGTTGTGCCAGTTATCGTAGGGGCTGCAGTAGGCGCTGCGAAGATCGGCGTTCATGGGCTTGCGCTTGCAACCGATCAGGGCGGCGCCGCGGGCGAAGGCATTGAAGGTCTGGATCAGAAAGGCGCCCAGTTTGGTATCGCGGCAGATTTTCAGCGCCAGGGGTAGTTTTTTGCCCTTGGGCAAATGAAAGGCCGCGGTGTTGAGGATCACCAGCCGGGCGATGCGGTCGGGGTAGCGGGAAGCGTAGGTCATGCCGATCATGCCACCCCAATCGTGCATCACCAGGGTGATGCGCTCGCGGATGCCGAGGTGTTCGAGCAGCGCCTCGAGATCGTCGACCCGCTGCTTGAGGGTGAAGGAATAATAGGAGTCGGAGGGTTTATCCGACAGCCCGCAGCCGATGTGGTCTGGCACCACCGTCCGGTAGCCGTCCCGCAGCTCGCGCACCAGTTCGCGGTAGTAAAAGGACCAGCTCGGGTTGCCGTGCAGCATCACCACCGGGTCGCCTTTGCCCTCGTCGAGGTAATGGTACTTGAGTCCGTTCAGATCGAGGAAGTGGCTCTTGAAAGGGTAGAATGCTTGCATTACCACTGAATCCCCAGCATCAGGCAGTTGAGACCACTGCCGATACCCAGAAAGCCGACGATGTCGCCGGGGAGGAGGATGTCCCGTTCCTTGGCGATGGCCGCGGTGACCGGAAGCGAAACGGTCCCCATGTTGCCGAGAAACTCGAAGGTGGTGAAATCCTTGTCCGGCGACACGCCGATGGTCTGCAGAATCAGCTTTTGATGAGCCTCGCCGACCTGGTGACAGATAACCTTGTTGATTCGGTCGGTGGTCAGTTCCAGTTCATTCATGAAAGCTTCCCAGGTTTTTTTGCCGAGTTCGACGCCGTATTTCATGACCGCCACCGCATCGGTTTTCATGTAGGGAACCGGGTTTTCCGGCGCTTCGGCGTTGAGGCCCCAGCGGCACAAGGCATGGTGCTGCGGTTCGGCGATATTCACTCCGCCGAGCAGGCGCGGGCGTCGCGACGGGGTGAAAGAACCGTCGGTGAGCAGGACCGCGACCGCCCCCGAGCCGCCGGTCAAGGTGGCCAGAGAGGTGGTGAACAGTTCCATGGTCGGATGAGCGAGCATTCGCTTGATCATGATTTCGTTGATTTCGCGGGAACTTTCGCAGGCCACCACCATCCCGGCGCGGATCTGTCCGAGTTCGATGCGGTTGGCGATATCGAGGACGCCGTTGAGCACGCCGAGACAGGCGTTGGAGATGTCATAGACCGCAGCGTTGCCCTGGATGCCGAGGGCGGCCGCGACCTGGCAGGCGGTGGCCGGCTCGAAGTGCTCGCGACAGACCCCGGCATAGATCAGCGCGCCGATGTCCTGCGGCGTGATATCCCGTCCCTGCAGCGCCTTCTCGGCGGCGGCGATCGCTCCCTGCGAAATCGGCGTGCCCGGTTTCCACCAGCGCCGCTCGCGAATGCCGGTCAACGCTTCCAGTTGTCCGGGAGCGATGTGCAGAGCGTCGTACATCGGCTTGAGCCGGTTTTCCAGCTCCGTTGACGTAACCACGATCGGCGCCAGTTCGTAGCCGACCGATTCTATGTAAACTCTCGAATACTTCATTAACCACCACCGGAATGCAGAATATGTAAAACGCTCTATCTTAACCGCTGTCGTCGGTTCAGGCAAGGAATAGGTTCCTGAATCGGATTAGCTTTGTAACATAAAAGGGGGGGATGGTGAAGGAAAAAGGGGAAATTGTCCGTCCCGAGCTATTTTGAACCAGAGTCCCGCTTGTTCTGTTCGTTGGTCTGCTCCCGGCAGGCCAGCAGCACGCCGCCGATGATCAGAGCCCCACCGATGAAAATGTTGGTCGTCAGCGTTTCGCCGAGAGAGACAACCCCGGTGATCACACCGACCAGGGGAATACCGTAGAGCAGGTTGTTGGTAACGGCGACGCCGAGAGCGGGGATGGCCCGGTTCCACAGATGGTACGCCAGGGCCGAGCAGATCATGCCGAGAAACAGGACGCCGCCCCAGGCCGCGAGCGACGGACGGGGCAGGGGGAACAGCAGCGCTTCCAGCAATGCGCCGGGAAGAAGGGTGAGGGCGCCGACGGTCATGATGCGAAAGGTGAGCAGCAGGTTGGGATAGCGCTTGACCAGCCGGTCGGCGAGAAAGGTGTACCAGACCCAGGTGGTGACCGCGACCAGCATCAGCAGGTCGCCGAGCAGGGTCGCCTCGCCCTCGCGTGGACCGATCAACAGGATCACCCCGACCAGAGCGATCAGCAAACCGGCCAACACCAGCGGCCTCGGCCGGCGGCGGTGAAGGAAGGCTTTAACGGCTTCGGTGGTCAGGGGGATGGTGGCGACGATCAGCGCGCCGTGGGTAGCGGTGGTGTATTTGAGACCGAAGTTCTCAAAGCTGAAATAGAGGGTGACGCCGACGAAACCGAGCAGAAACAGAGCGCGACGGTCTTCCGCGGCGATGACCGCCCGGCGATGCCGGCGGGCCAACGGCCAAAGCACGAGTGCGGCCAGGGCGAAGCGCAGAAAGGCCAGGGTAAAAGGAGGGATTTCCTGCACCGTCACGCGGGTAACGGCGAAGGAACCGCCCCAGACGACGACCGCCAGAAGGGCCGAAAGCAGGGCGCCCCAGGGATAGCGATTCAGGCTCGGTGGAAGTTTTTCAGCGGCAGTCGACATGGCAAGTTAATAAACCATCCACTTGGCAAAGGCCACGGAAAAAAGGACCGGTCGCTAAGTCGCGCCGGTCCTTTCGCCGTAGGGGCAGGCCCCTGTGCCTGCCTTCGATTCCTGCGGATGCATGCCTGGGCAGCCACGGGGGGGGCTGCCGCTACGATTATCGCCGGCTCCCCATCACCCGCAGCAGCATCAAAAAGAGGTTGATGAAATCGAGATAAAGGGTCAGTGCCCCGAGGATAGTGGCTTTCTGGCGGGATTCGCCGTCGGCGAATCCGTTCTGGCTGATTCTTTTGAGCTTCTGGGTGTCGTAGGCGGTCAGGCCGACGAAGACGAAGACGCCGATGTAGCTGACGACCCAGGTGATCATCGCGCTCTGCAGGAAAATGTTGACCAGCGAGGCGATGATGACGCCGATCAGTCCCATGAACAGGAAGCTGCCCCAGCCGGTCAGATCGCGCTTGGTGGCCATGCCGTAGATGCTCATGCCGGCGAAGGTGCCGGCGGCCACGAAAAAGGTGCTGGCGATGGAACTCTGGGTATAGACCAGGAAAATCGAAGCGAAGGTCACCCCGTTGAGGGCCGAATAGAGCAGGAACATCAGGGTCGCGGTGGCCGCGCTGATGCGGTTGATGGCCGCCGACAGGGCGATCACCAAGCCGAGTTCGCCGAACATCAGGCCGTAGAAAACCAGCTTGTTGCCGAAGATCAGCTGCAGCATCGATTCGCTGGACAGGGTCAGCAGCGCGGTCAGGGCGGTCAGGCCCAACCCGGCGGTCATCCAGCCGTAGACACTGGGAAAGAAACTGGTGGTGGCGACAATGGCCGGGGTATTCGAATAGGAATTTTCCCTGTTGAACATGAGGTCTCCTCTGAAATTTGTTATGGACGACACTGAACTATACCAGATGTTGTCCAATGGTGAAACGGCAATCCGTTAAACCCCGGCGGCCTTGAAGGCGGCGCCGACGATGGCCCGGGCTTCGTTCTGGATCTGCTTGAGGTGCTCGGCACCCTTGAAGGATTCGGCGTAAATCTTGTAAATGTCCTCGGTCCCCGAGGGGCGGGCGGCGAACCAGCCGTTTTCGGTGGTGACTTTCAGACCGCCGATTTCGGCCCCATTGCCCGGCGCCCGGGTGAGCTTGGCGGTGATGGCTTCGCCGGCCAGCATTGCGGCGCCGATTTGGTCGGGGGAGAGTTTTTCCAGCACGGCCTTCTGCGGCCCCGTGGCCACGGCGTCGATGCGGTCGTAGACCGGCTCGCCGAATTTTTCTACCAGATCCTGATAATGCCGGGCCGGGTCGCGACCGGTGACGGCGGTGATCTCGGCGGCCAGCAGGGCCAGGATGAAACCGTCCTTGTCGGTGGTCCAGACCGTGCCGTCCAGGCGCAGGAAAGAGGCTCCGGCGCTCTCCTCGCCGCCGAACCCGTAGGAACCATCGACCAGGCCGGCGACGAACCATTTGAAGCCGACCGGCACCTCGGCCAGGGGTCGTCCCAGATCCGCCGCCACCCGGTCGATCATCGACGAGGAGACCAGGGTTTTGCCCACCGCCGCGTCCGTCCGCCAGCCCTTGCGGCTGCCGAACAGGTAGTGGATGGCCACGGCCAGGTAATGGTTGGGGTTCATCAGCCCGGCCGAGGGGGTGACGATGCCGTGGCGGTCGAAATCCGGGTCGTTGCCGAAAGCGATGTCGTATTTGTCCTTGAGCTGGATCAGTCCGGCCATGGCGCTGCTGGAGGAGCAATCCATGCGGATCTTGCCGTCCTTATCCATGCTCATGAAACTGAAAGTCGGATCGGGGTGGCCGTTGATAATCTCGATGTTCAGGCCGTACCTGTCGGCGATGGGGCGCCAGAAACCCAGCCCCGAGCCCCCCAGGGCGTCGGCGCCGATGCGCAGGCCGGACTTGGCTATAGCCTCCATGTCGATGACGTTGACCAGATCGTCAACATAGGGCGTGACGTAATCGTGCATCGCCGTAGTCCCGGCGGCCAGCGCCTGGTCAAGAGAGAGCCGCTTGATTCCCTGCAGGTTCTGGCGCAGGTAATTGTTGGCCGCGGCGGCGATCCAGCCGGTGACATCGGTGTCGGCCGGTCCGCCGTTGGGCGGGTTGTACTTGATGCCGCCGTTGTCGGGCGGATTGTGCGACGGCGTGATGACGATGCCGTCGGCCCGGCGTTCCTGGTGGTCGCGGTTGTAGCGCAGAATGGCGTGGGAGATGACCGGCGTCGGGGTATATTCGAAGTCTTTGGCGATGCGCACCTCGACCCCGTTGGCGGCCAGCACCTGCAGAGCGCTGGCGTGGGCCGGCTCGGACAGGGCGTGGGTGTCCATGCCGAGAAAGAGCGGCCCGACGATCCCCGCCTGCTGGCGGTAGTCGCAGATCGCCTGGGCGATGGCCAGGATGTGGTCTTCGTTGAAAGTCCCCTTGGCGGAGGCTCCCCGATGCCCCGAAGTGCCGAACGCCACCAACTGGCCGGGATCGGCCGGATCGGGGCGGCGGGTATAGTAGTCGCAGATCAGGCGGGGGATGTTGGGCAGCAGGCTTTTAGGGGCCGGTTGCCCGGCCAGGGGATGCAGGGCCATGAATCGTTCTCCTTTATCGGTGCAATAATATAATTGCCGGGGATGACAGGGTATTTTTACCAATATTCCACATATTGGCAAGGAATAGTTTTTCCCTCGTCCCAGTGCCCCTGTTATCATTTCCGGGATTCCGAGGTGCAAGCCTTTCAGGTGCTACTCACTGCTGTCATGCCCGCGCAGGCGGGAATCCAGTGGTTTTAACCAAGTTGGATCCCCGTCCGCGCGGGGATGACGACGACTTCCAATTCCCCGGAAACCTATGC
>MHXM01000018.1:583-1697 GCA_001825565.1 Desulfuromonadaceae bacterium GWC2_58_13 | reverse complement strand
TGGGATGCCGTGCGACAGGAACTTCCGCTTCTGAAACTTGAAGCGAACCGTCTGCGGCAAGTCGTCCGAGACAACAACCAATTATCTTTTTTCCTGAGTAGTACCAATCTTCCGCAGATTGCGGAGGAAGGCGCTTGTTTGTGCCGGGGTCCTTCCCCCCTCCTATTTTAGGAGGGGCTGGGGGTGGTAAAAGCTTTTCGATCTCTACCACCCCCCGACCCCCTCCTGATCCAGGAGGGGGAGAAAAGCTAAGCGGAAGATTAGTGTTAATCAGGTCTTTTTTTGGAACAAATCAGGCAACTTGACCGACAGTTCAATATTCTGTCATCGGAAGTCAAAGAAGAAAAACGCTTCAACCCTCGAAAAGTTGGTCGCCAGACTGCTTACCCGAAAAGACATTCATGCCATTTATTGGTTCGACAGTTGGGGCACGAGGCCCAGTGATCCGCTAGCGATATGATTCGTTCAGCCGCCCCTCTCGATCCCGGTGAAAGGTGGAAACTTGCCCAAAAACTCGCCATTCCAGCCAAGTGCGACGTCGATCCGGTCGATTTACCGTGGGCCAGCACTGTGTTGCGGAGGCAGGTTGTCGCCAGCGGGACGGGATTGTTTCAATTCGATTCGTTGATCGTCGAAGAATTTGAAGACAGGGTTTTTTTCGGCTATGTTAGATTCCATGAAGAACGCCGGGAGTTGCCGGATCAGGTTCGTGGGCAGGGGCTGTCTATGACGAATGCTGTCCTGATCAACCAATAAGGATTGATACGACCCGAAGGCGTCGTCTCAATCCATTGTTCAAGAAGCCCGAGCTTGGGCACGATCTTTCAATATAGGGGATTGGTTTTCAGGTGGGTGGGGTTAACCGCCCCGGTGAATAAGAAATGGAGTCGCCAAGGGGGTCTTGCGCTCCTCTTGACGGAGCGTAGAGGGCAAAAGCTAGTAAAAACACCTTCGGATTTCCTGCCAAGCTACCTCATTTTTCGTGCGTTGGGCGCAGCGGTGCCTTCCTGCTCAGAAAGGGGCTCTGTGCAGACCATGGAGGGCCCGTCATGGGGAGAGAACCTTGCGGTGAGGTGCAGGGTGTTTCTACCCCGTCCGCGCCTGCTTCTCAGGT
>MHXM01000018.1:334-463 GCA_001825565.1 Desulfuromonadaceae bacterium GWC2_58_13 | reverse complement strand
CGGGGCTCAAGAAGCCATAGTAGCGAACCTTCATAAAGCCCCAGGGCAGCACATGTTGCAAAAAGAGGTGAATGAACTCCAGCGCGGACACCTCGCGAGTGCGAGGCCGGCTGCTCCCCTTTTTCTTGT
>MHXM01000018.1:0-147 GCA_001825565.1 Desulfuromonadaceae bacterium GWC2_58_13 | reverse complement strand
CTCGCGGAACTTGGCGCGGACAATGGGCGAGAGGGCCTGAACCGGCAGGTAGAACTCGTTGCGCGATGGCATCCATTGCCCGGTGTCCGAAGCGATAGCACCGCCGGTCACCACATAATGAATATGCGGGTGGTACTGCAGTTGGCG